>JAZASH010000005.1:0-50676 GCA_036343395.1 Eubacterium sp.
CGTCACGAGCGACAACCAGACACTCTCCGTCAGCATGATCACGAGGATCCCGACGATATTGATAATACCGGAAAACAGCTGGAGCAAGGTCTGGCTCAGCATCTCTCCGATCGCGTCAACATCGTTGGTAAACCGCGACATGATATCGCCGGTCGTATTGGTATCAAAATACCGCACCGGCATTTTTTGCAAATGATCAAACAAATCCTTACGGACACGGATCAGCGCGTCCTGCGCCACACTGAGCATGATCCGCATCTGAAAATACGTCGCCAGGATCGAGATCGCGTAGATGCCCGTTGCCATCAGCAGCATCCCGAAAAGCTTGCTCACGCCCTCCTCGATCAGAGGCGCCACATCGCCGGTCGCCGACGCGACCGCCTGCGCGCTCTCCGCGATCTGATTCATGATCGGTTTGAGAATATAGGATCCGAGGACGCTGGACACCGATGACAGGAGGACCAGGATCATCGCGATCAAAAGCAGGTACCACTTCGTCTTCAGATAACCTGCCAGACGTCGTATCGTCGCTCCGGAGTTCTTCGGCTTTCCGCCCTGCATCTGCATCTGACGCCCGCGTCGTCCCGGCGGTCCGGGCGCAACTGTTTTTCTTGCATCTGCCATCAGCCAGCCACCTCCTCTCTGTCCTTCTGAGAGTAGTAGATCTCCTGATAGGTCTCGTTCTCCGCGAGCAGCTCTGCGTGGGTGCCCATACCCACGATCTTGCCCTCCTCCATCACGAGGATCCGGTCGGCATCCTCCACGGAAGAGATCCGCTGCGCGATGATCAGCTTGGTCGTATCCGGCAGCGTCGAGCGCAATCTCTCACGGATCTTGATCTCAGTCGCCGTATCCACCGCACTGGTGCTATCGTCAAGGATTAATATCTTTGGTTTTTTTAACAATGCCCGCGCGATGCACAGACGCTGTTTCTGACCGCCGGACACGTTGACACCGCCCTGATCGATCTTCCGCTCATACCCGTCCTCAAAATCACGGATAAAAAGATCCGCCTGTGCGATATCCGCTGCCTCGGTGACCTCATCATCACTCGCCTCGCTGTCTCCCCAGCGGAGGTTCTCCGCGATCGTGCCGGAGAAGAGGGTATTTTTCTGAAGGACCATCGAGACGCCGGCACGGAGGTGCTCCAAGCTGTAGTCGCGCACGTCGATGTCGTCGACAAAAACAGCCCCCTTGTCGCAATCATAGAGACGCGGGATCAGCTGCACGAGCGAGCTTTTGCCGGAGCCGGTCGAGCCGATAATGCCGACCGTCTCGCCGGGCTCGATCACAAAAGAAATACCATCGAGGACGTAATCCTTATGCTTTTTATAATACTTGAAGCCCACGCCGCGGAACTCGATCTTGCCGCGCTCCACCGTCGCTTCGGGCTGCGCTGCCTGCGTGTCGACGAGATCAACCTCGGTGTCGAGGACCTCCTTGATACGCTTTGACGACGCCATCGCTCTCGTCCCCTGGATCATGAAAAATGACATGAGCATCAGGGACAGCAGGATCTGCACCACGTAGGTTGTGAAAGCCGTCAGATCGCCGATCGGCATGTCACCGATGATGATCTGCTTGCCGCCAAACCATACCACGCCGATCGTCGCTACGTTCATCGTCAGTGTCATCAGCGGGATGGTAAAAATAACCACGCGGATCGCACGGAGTGATTTCGTACGCAGTCCCTCGTTTGCTTCGTTGAAGGTCTCGCGCTCGAAGTCATCCCGGACAAAGGACTTCACGACGCGCTGGTTGGTGATGTTTTCCTGGATGCGGGAGTTCAGATGATCGACGCCCTCCTGCATCGTGTTGAAGCGCGGAAAGGCGATCTTCGCAATGATCGCGAGTGCGATGATCAGCAGAGGTAAGACTACGACGAAAACGAGCGCCAGTCTCGCGTTCATCATGAACGCCATGATCAGTCCGCCGATCAGCATACCCGGCGCACGCAGCATCATGCGGAGCGCCATCGCTACCATGTTTTGGAGATTGGTGATATCGTTGGTCAGTCGTGTAACAAGTGACCCGGTCGAAAACTTCTCGATGTTAGAGAAGGAAAATGTCTGGATTTTTTCAAAGACATCCTGGCGCAGATCACCGGCGAAGTTCACCGATGCTTTGACGGCAAAATACGCCCCGAGGATCCCGCCGAGCATCATCATGAGCGCGGCTCCGATCATCGCGGCTCCGATCAGAAAAATATACCCGCTGCCCTTGGCCTCGACGCCCTCCGCCTGGCCGCAGCCGTAGTTGATGATCAGGGACATGAGTTTCGGCAGGAAGACCTCACCGATCACCTCCACGATCATAAATAACGGCCCTAAAATAAACGCGGGCAGATATCTTCTTATATACTTACCATAATGTTTAATCACAGCTTTCTCCTTCTCTCCCACTTCTTACTCATTCACATGCCATGTGTGTCGGCGTGCTCCCGCTACTGTGTGGTTCTTTCATTCTCAGACAGGTGTTGTGTTTCTGTTTTATCCACATCTTTCTTCTTTCTTTTATTCATAAAGTGTATTCTTTGTTCTGTTTTATTTTTCACTTATTCGTAATGATATCTCACCTGTGTGGAGGACTTCTTCTGAACCATCATCTAATTGAACTACCAGCCCTCCGGTGTCGTCGATTGCGAGCGCGCGGCCGCTTCGCCAGTCAGGGCCCGGTTGGCCGGCCACCTCGCCCGGCGTGCCGAACCGTATGCGTCGTCCGATCACATTCGAGCGGCTCCGATATTCCTCTAAAAATACCCGCTCCGGCAGCGCCTCATAATACAATAATAACTGCTTAATTATTGCCGCCGCAATCACACTTCGCGAGACAATTTTTTCTGAATTATTATCATAAATAAATCCCATAACATCCTGCAGCTCCTCCGGCAGGATCACAGGTTTACAGACGTTGATACCGATGCCGACGACGATCGCATCGAGCGTTCCGCTCACCGGATCCGCGATCGCCTCCGTTAGGATGCCACATATTTTTTTATCGTTATAATAAACGTCGTTGACCCACTTAATCTGCGTCTCTACATGGCAGGTCTCACTCACACCGTGCGCCACGGCAACCGCTGCCTGCGTCGTAACGAGCAGCATGTCCGTCGCAGCGATATCGCGCGGTCGCAGGAGCAGGCTCATGTAGATCCCGCTGCCGTCCGGCGAATAAAAGCGGCGCCCCATCCGGCCCTTGCCGGCACTCTGCCGCTCGCTCAGCACCACGAGGCCCTCACGCGCCCCGGCCGCCGCCCGACGCTTCACCTCTTCATTCGTCGAGTCCACCTCGTCCAGCACGATTACCTCATGCTCCCGCCCGGTCGCCTCACGCAACACTGTTCCAAAGTTCAAATACATCAATTATCCCCCAGGAGATGCAGCCCCTCCGCGGGCACCTTAGCGCGGACGTAAATCCCGTCCTCGCGGTAGGTCTCCTCCAGCAGTTTACCATAGGTGCGTATATACTGCAAGCGCCCGGCCTGATCAAACGGAAACACCTTCTCGATATCGATCATCCCGGCACCGGCGATCTCCTCCAGTTTTTTCAACAGCTCATCGACACCCTCGCCGGTCTTCGCGCTGATAAACACCTGCTCATCCGCACAGGGATCCTTCGTCCCGGCGATCGCGTCCCGCCGAAAAGGCCCAGCGACCTCTCGCCGCACGCCCGGCGTAAACACCATATCCACCTGATTAAACGCCGTCAGGATCGGCTTCCCGGCAATATCCAGCTCCTCCAGCGTCTCATAGACGACGCGCATCTGCTCCTCATAACGCGGATTCGACAGATCCACGACATGCAGCAGGATATCTGCATACCCCGCCTCCTCCAACGTCGAGCGAAACGCCTTGATCACCGTATGCGGAAGCTTGTGGATAAAACCAACCGTATCGGTAAAAAGGAACTTCTGTCCACTCTCCAACTCGAGCGACCGCGTCGTCGTATCGAGCGTCGCAAACAGCTTATCCTCGGACAGCACGCCCGCCTGTGTTAAGTGATTCAGCAGGGTCGATTTTCCTGCGTTGGTATACCCGACGATCGCCACGGTAGGTACACCGGACTCCGTCCGCCCGGCACGCATCACATCGCGATTCTTCACGACATCCTTGAGCTTGCGATTCAGCACGGCGATCCGCTCACGGATCTGTCGCCGATCCGCCTCGAGCTTCGTCTCACCGGGCCCGCGGGTACCGATCCCGCCGCCCAGACGCGACAGCACATGACCCATACCGATCAGGTGCGACGACCGATATCTCAGCTGCGCCAGCTCGACCTGCAGCTTACCCTCGCCGGTCCTCGCATGCGCGGCAAAAATATCCAGAATCAGCACCGTCCGGTCGATCACCTTGACCCCGAGCGCCTCCCCCAGATTCGACATCTGCGCCGGTGACAACTCATCGTCACAAATCACCGTATCCGCCCGCTCAAACCGGACAACCTCCAGGACCTCCTCGATCTTGCCCTTTCCAACATACGTCCCGGGATGAAAGCTTTCCCTCGCCTGCACCAATCGGCCCACTACCTCAGCTTCAGCGGTATCGGCAAGTTCTGCCAACTCATCCAGCGATGCATCAACATCACTTCCATCCCCTATATCCACCGCGAGCAGTACCACCCGCTCTTTCTTCTTCTCTGTTTCAATTGGTACTCTTTCTCCCATAAAGCCCTTCTTCCAATTATTATGCCTGAAATACATCTCAGGACGGTCGAAACAAACCTTGTCTCACTCCGTAACTCTCAACACATCACCGGGCTCCGCCTCAGCATCAATCCTGATACCGAACCACTGCTCCGGATGCGGACAACTCTCAATGGCCTTCCCATCCTCATCGCACATAGCCTCCACCGTAACGGTCGCATCCTTCCCGTCCGGCCGCATCACCTCGATCTCATCGCCAACTGAGAACTTATTCTTCTGCCTTAAGTAACACCATCCATCCCGGATCTCCTCGATCTGCCCGAGATACACAGCTCCCTTATCATACGTATTCGCATCGTAGATCTGCGACTCCTCCGTCGTCGCACCGAAAAAGAACCCGGTCGTAAACTGCCGGTAGGTGCACTTCCTCACCTCACTCCGGTAATACTCCAACCGACTCCGATAGAGCTCCTCATCTGCGAGACAATCATCGATCGCCTGCCGGTACGCACGGATCACACTCGCCACATACAGCGCCGTCTTCATGCGCCCCTCGATCTTAAAACTGTCGATCCCGGACGCCAACAGCTCCGGCATATACTCGATCATACACAGATCCTTGGAATTAAAAATATACGTGCCTCTCTCATTCTCCTCGATCGGCAGATACTCGCCCGGCCGTGTCTCCTCGACGATATGATAGCGCCAGCGACACGGATGCGTGCAGGCCCCGAGATTCGCATCCCGCCCGGTGAAGTAGTGACTCAGCAGACACCGCCCGCTGTGCGAGATACACATCGCGCCATGCACGAAGGTCTCGATCTCCAAGCCCTCCGGCTTATCCTGACAGATCCCCGAGATCTCCTGCAGCGACAGCTCGCGCGCCGTCACGACCCTCTTTGCCCCCTGCTCATACCAGAAACGACAGGTCATCGAGTTAACGTTATTTGCCTGTGTGCTGATATGCACATCGATCTCCGGGCAGACCTCCTTCGCGATCATAAACACACCCGGATCCGAAATAATAAGCGCATCCGGACCGATCGATTTTAACCGCGCAAAGTAATCGCGCACGCCCGATAGATCACGGTCATGCGCGGTAATATTTGCGGTTATATATACTTTCTTTTTCAGGTCGTGCGCAAAGCGGATCCCCTCTGCCATATCCTCATCGGAAAAGTTCTTTGCTTTTGCGCGTAACCCGTACTGTTCGCCGCCGATATACACGGCGTCCGCGCCATAATTAAACGCGGTTTTCAGGACTTCGAGACTCGAAGCCGGTGATAATAATTCCGGTTTTTTTACACTCATACTTTCACTCATTTCTGATCAAAAAATAACACTAATAATGACCACAATTTTACTTGATTTTTTTACTGATGGAAATCCCATCCTCCATCGGCAGGATCAGACTGGTCAACTGCTCATGCGACGTGATCGCCTGCAGGTACTCCCGCAGTCTCTCGTGGATCGTACGATCCCGCTGACTCACCGCGTAACGCGAGTTCATCACGACACCGTTGTGAAACACATTGTCGGTTATCAGTTCCCCGTCGACCCGGAGCAGATCCACCAGGATCGGCAGATACGAGATGTACTGCCCCTTCGAAGCATCGAGAAAAATCAGATCGTACTGCTCGCCCTGCTCATGCAGCCTCCGGATCGCATCCCACGCGTCTTCTTTCAGAAGCGTGATCTGCTGTCGCTTATCGTGTTTTTTAAAATTCGACTCCGCCTGGGAGTACCGCGCCTCGATCTTCTCGATCGTCGTGATCGTCCCGTCCTCGGGCAGGATCTCTCTCATAAACAGTGCCGAAAACCCGATCGCCGTCCCGATCTCCAGGACCTTTTTAGCCTTGGACGTGTGGATCGCGTACCGGAGCACATCGCCGGTGCCGCGGTCGATCACGGGGATGTTGTTTGACCGTGCGACCGACTCGAGCTCGACCAGATAATCCGGCATCCGCTCGCGGTATTTATCGAGAAAAATATCGACGCGTTCTTTCATACATCAGACCTCAGTAATAATCGGCAGGATCATCGGATTTCTCTTCATTTTTTTCCAAAGGAAATCCGCCAGTGCATCCTTGATCTCCGTTTTCATCTTGCCCCAGTCGGTGACACCGCGATCAAACAGGCGATCCAGTGCGATGTTGACCACCTCACGGCACTCATCCATCAGGTTCTCCGACTCACGCACATAGACAAATCCGCGCGACACAATATCCGGTCCCGCCAGGACCATGTTGGAGCCGCGCTCGAGTGTCAGGACGACGACCATCAGGCCGTTCTCCGACAGATGCTGACGATCCCGCAGCACGATGTTGCCGACGTCGCCGATCCCCAGACCGTCGACCATGATCCCGGCCGACTGCGTGTGATCCACGACCTTAGCGTGGCTCTCACCGATCTCCAGCACATCGCCGGAGCGCAGGATGACGACATTTTCTTTTTTCACACCCATCTTCTGCGCCACTTCACCCTGGCCGATCAGATGGCGATACTCTCCGTGGACAGGGATCGCGTACTGCGGCTTTACGAGGGAATAGATCAGCTTGATCTCCTCGACGCAGGCGTGCCCCGACACATGCGTATCCTGGATGATGACCTTGGCGCCCTTCATCGAGAGCTCGTTGATCACCTTGGATACGGACTTTTCATTTCCCGGGATCGGACGTGAGCTAAAGATCACCACGTCACCCGGCTTGATCGTTACTTTTTTATGGATGCTGGCCGCGATCCGGGACAGAGCCGCCATCGACTCACCCTGACTTCCCGTCGTGATCAGCACCAGCTTATCATCGGTATAGTTGCTCATCTCCTCGAGCGAGATGATCATACCGTCCGGCACCTGGATGTACCCCAGCTCGATCGCCGTATTGACGATGTTAACCATCGATCGTCCCTCGATGACCACCTTGCGGTTTTGCCTCTTGGCCGAGTTGATGATCTGCTGGACACGGTCGACATTGGACGCGAAGGTCGCCACGATGATGCGGCTCTTTTCATTGTCCTCAAAAATCGCATCAAACGTCTTTCCGACCGTCCTCTCCGACTCGGTGAAGCCGGGCTTTAAAACATTCGTCGAGTCGCACATCAGCGCGAGCACGCCCTTTTTACCGAGCTCGCCGAAACGTGCCAGGTCGATGGTATCGCCGTAGACCGGCGTGTAATCCACCTTAAAATCGCCGGTATGCACGATGACGCCCGCCGGCGTGTAGATCGCCAGCGCCGCCGAGTCCGCGATACTGTGGTTCGTACAGATAAACTCGATCCGGAAATCCCCCAGATTAATGTACTGTCCGTAGCTCACCACCTTACGCTTGACATTACCGATCAGGTTGTGTTCTCTTAACTTGTTTTCGATGATCGCCATCGTCAGACGGGTCGCGTAGATCGGGGCATTCAACTGCTGAAGCACATAGGGAAGCGACCCGATATGATCCTCGTGGCCGTGCGTGATGACAAACCCCTTCACCTTGTCACGATGGTCTTCCAGGTACGTAATGTCCGGAATCACGAGATCGACACCAAGCATATCATCCTCGGGGAACGCCAGTCCGCAGTCCACGACGATGATACTGCTCTCCGTCTCAAAGGCCGTTATATTCATCCCGATCTGTTCGAGGCCTCCGAGGGGAACGATCCGTATCGTCTCGTTCATCATATTCTCTTTTTTCTTCAATTAAAAATTCACCTTCTTTTCTGTTTTTTATATTACATGAGGATATCGACATCCTCTAAAAGTTCTTCAAAAAGCTTGGACAGCGCCTCCAGCGTCGTCTCGTCCTCGACGGACTCATAGACCGCTTCGCCGTCCTCCGTTACGATTTCACGCAAAATAAGAGCCTCGGCTTCCTCCTCATCCTCTGCCGAATCCGTCACCAGAAGATAGGTCTCTCCGCCCAGCTCTGTCTGCTCCAAAATATAAAACTCTAAATCTGAACCGTCCTCATCGGTCAGTGTGATCATTCCCTCTGTCATACTCTAAAAACCCCTGTAAAATCAACGATGCTGCTAATTTATCTACATACTCTTTTTGTCTGTCTGCACGGACGCCGCCCGCATCCAACACCTGGGACGCTGCCACGGTCGTCAGCCTCTCATCCCACAATGCCACCGGCAGCTCGACCTTTTTCTCCAGCTCCTCGGCAAAGGCCTTTGACTTCTCCGCTCGCTCTCCGAGCTCACCGTTCATATGTTTCGGCAGGCCTACGACAATCTGCTCCACCTCGTACTCCGCGATCAGCTCACGCAGCCTCGCGTACGTCTGTCTTAACTTGTTCTCTCCCTTGCGGTGGATCGTCTCCACCGGCTGTGCCGTCAGTCCCATGCTGTCACTGATCGCCACTCCGACGGTCGATCGACCGTAATCCAGTCCCATCACACGCATCTCGCACCTGCCTAACTACGCGCCTCAGCTCTTCTGCTCGAGATTGAACTTGATATAGTCCTCTAAAAATACCTCGATGATCTCGTCGCGCTCCGCACGCATGATCAGGCTGCGCGCGCCCTTGTGGCTGGTGATATACGTCGGGTCCCCGCTCATCAGATAACCGACGATCTGGTTAACCGGGTTATAGCCCTTTTCCGTCAGAGCCGTATATACCGCCGCGATAATATCGCGAACATCGTAGTCCGCGTCATAGTCTACGTTGAAAAACTGCGTATTGTTAATCTCACTCATAACTAACCCTCATTCTGTAACACTATAGATATGTATATTCTATACGAAAAATCCTTTTTTTTCAACACCTATTTACAATTTATCATAAAAATGTCAGGATTCGCGGATCACTTTGGCCAATTCCGTCCCGATCAGCATCCCGGGAGCGAAACCTCGCTGCAAGGCCACTTCCTCCGGCACGCCGTAACGCACATAGCGCTCGTTGTAGCCGACCAGCAGTCGCTCCCCGCCGACGGTGATGGTCTCCTCGAGCAGGATCTGTGACGGTGTCGCCGCCTGTTTTTGGATAAAGTCTGCGTTCCATTTTTCCACGCGGGCCAAGAGGGCCTCACTCCGCTCTTTTTTGACGGTCGGCGGCACCTGATCGTCCATCGCGGCCGCGCGCGTCCCGTCTCGCATCGAGTACTGAAAAATATGCAGATCGGCAAATCCGATCTCCTCTAAAAAGTCCACGGTCTGAGCGAACTCCTCATCCGTCTCACCCGGGAAGCCCACGATCACGTCCGTCGTGATCGCCGGATGCTCGTAGAACTCCCGTAGCAAAGCCACCCGCTCGGCGAAGTCTGCCGTCGTGTAGTGGCGGTTCATCCGCTCTAACGTCGCGTCGCACCCGCTCTGCAGCGACAGATGGAAGTGCGGACACAGCTTGTCGCAGTCCTGCAGGCCGGCGAGCCACTCTCTCGTGATGATGCGCGGCTCGAGCGAACCCAGGCGGATGCGGACCAGGCCGTCGACCTGATCGACCTGCCGGATCAGCTCCTGCAGCGGCCGTCCCTCCGCGCGGACAAAGCCGTCCGCCCTCCTCTCCGTGACGCCGTAGGAGGACAGGTGGATCCCGTTCAGGACCACCTCCTTGCAACCGTCCGCGACACGCTCCTCGACCTCACTGACCACCTGCTCCGGCGGGGTGCTGGTGAGTTCGCCGCGCCCACGCACGTACGGGATCAGGCAGTAGGAGCAAAACTGATTGCAGCCGTCCTGTACCTTTAAAAATGCCCGCGTGCGGTGCTTGTGCGTGTCCTGTCCGCCGCCTGCTTCCTGACGTGATTTCAGGCGCTCTTCGAGTCGCTCGGTCAGGAGCTGTGCGAGTTTGGTTTTGTCTTTATTTGGGTAAGCCAGATCGATCGCCTCGTCCTCTCCGATCGCTTCACCGGCGCTCTCGACGTAACAGCCGACCGCGACGATCAGGGCGTGCGGATATTTTTTTCGGGCACGATGCAGCATCTGGCGGGACTTACGATCGGCGATGTTGGTGACCGTACAGGTGTTGACCACGTAAACATCGGCCTCGTCCTCAAAGTCGACCACCGAGAAGCCGCGATCACGGAAGTCGCGGATCATTTTTTCCGTTTCGTAATAATTGACCTTGCAGCCGAGGGTCAAAAAGGCAATACGCATTGATTATTCTCCATTTTTTTGATTTGCCCCCTTGACATTTCGGCGTTTCTTTACTATCATTAATACATTAGAGAAAGAAAGAACCCAATACGTTAGGAGGGATGACTTATGAAGACAGTTAACGTTTCACTGAATTCCATCGACAAGGTTAAGGATTTCGTTAACGAAGTAGCGAAATATAACGCCGAGTTCGATCTGGTTTCCGGTCGTTATGTGATCGATGCCAAGTCGATTATGGGTATCTTCAGCCTGGATCTGTCCAAGCCGATCGAACTGAATATCCACAGTGAGGACGGCAATCTCGATGAGATCGTCGAGAAGCTGAAGCCGTTTATCGTGGACTGACCCAGATATCTTCACATGTATTCAATGCCTCTGCTACCAGCGGGGGCATTATTTCTTTTATCAGTTTTTCTGATTCTTCGATCTGATCGAGTCTCGGTTTGGTCACCGGATGCTTCGCCACAAAAATGGTACAGCAGTCCTCGTATGGCTGGATCGAGGTCTCGTAGGCGCCGATCTTTTCAGACTCGGCGATGATCTCCTGTTTGTCCATCGCGATCAGCGGGCGAAATACCGGCATACCGCAGACAGCGTCTGTCGCGGCGAGGCTCTGCATCGTCTGGGATGCGACCTGCGCGATGCTCTCTCCCGTGACGAGGGCGAGGCATTCTCTCTGTCTGGCGATGGTCTCTGCGATCTGCATCATGTATCTGCGCATGATGATCGTCAACTCGTCGTGCGGGCATTTTTCATAGATCGCCATCTGAATATCCGTAAAGTTTACCACGTGGAGCAGGATCGGGCCGGTGTACTCGCTGATGATCTGTGCGAGGTCCACGACCTTTTGCTTGGCGCGCTCCGAGGTGTACGGCGGCGCGTGAAAATAGGTCGCCTCGATCTTGACACCGCGTTTGGCGATGCGGTAGCCGGCTACCGGGGAGTCGATCCCGCCGGAGAGAAGGAGCATAGCCTTGCCTGCGGTGCCGACCGGCATGCCGCCGGCGCCGGGGTAACCGGAGATGTAGACGTAAGCCGCACGACGGATCTCGACAAATACCTTGTATTCGGGGTGATGCACGTCGACGGACGCGTTGTCCATGTGGTTGATGATGTAGTCGCCGGCCTCGACGCAGATGTCGGGGCTCTCGATCGGGTAGCGTTTGTCACTGCGCTTGGCAAAGACCTTGAAGGTAAAGGGCTTGTCGCCGAGGCGTCCGCGGATGTGCTCGACGAGGGCTTCACAGATGTGCGTGAAGTCTTTGTCCGCGATCTCGGTGACCGGGCAGATCTGCGAGACGCCGAAGACGTGCGAGAGCGCGGTGATCAGCTCGTCCTCGTCGTGGTCTGTGAGGGCTTCGACGAGGATGCGGCCCTGTTCTTTTTGGACACGGAAGCGGCCGTCGACGCGGTCGGTGCGCTCGATGACGCGGTGGACGAGGGCGTCTTCGAATTTGTAGCGGTTTTTGCCTTTGATGCCGATCTCGGCGTATTTTACTAAGTATGTGTTAGCCATTGTTTTCTCCTGTTCTACGGAAAATCGTTGGATTCTGCTCGGGGGTCCGGTCGATTTTCCTTGATTAATCATTTTTCCGGCTCACCTCTTGGTGAAACGTCGGAGGGTCGGCAGCAATTGCTGCAGGACCTCGAGTGTGTAGGTGAGTTCGTCTTTTGTTGTGAAACGCGAGAGGCTGAAGCGGATGGTGGAGTCGAGGTAGGCCTTTTCGACGCCGATCGCTGTCAGCGTGTCGCTGATGCCGGGGTGGTTGGAGGAGCAGGCGGAGCCGGAGGAGACGTAGATTTCCTTATCCTCCAGGGCGTGGAGGAGCACCTCCGATTTGATGCCCTCGATACCGACGCTGATGATGTAAGGCGAGTACGTCGCGCCCGCGCCCGGTGTGGGTTGTGCATCGCCCGTGCCCGGTGTGGGTTGTGCGACGTCCGTGCCCGGAGTGGTGTTTCTTTCACCGTGGACGATCACGCCTTCGATCTGTGTCAGCTCGCTGATGAACCACCGGCTGAGGTCACTGACCTCGTCGTAGGCGCTGTCTGCCATCGCTTCGTAAGCCATCTTGGCGGCGAGGCCGAGGCCGGCGATACCCGGGACATTTTCCGTGCCCGATCGGCGGTTTTTCTGCTGATGTCCCCCGTGGATGTACGGGTGGAGTTTCGCATTGCCGTCTTTTATGTACAGGAATCCTGTCCCCTTTGGCCCGTGGAGCTTATGCCCGCTGACGCTCAGCAGGTCGATGCCGAGTTTTTTCGGCAGCACGGGCAGCTTGCCGTAGGCCTGGATCGCATCCGTGTGAAAGCGGATCTCCGGGTTATAATCCTTGACGACCTTGACCAGCTCGTCGATATCCTGCACGACGCCGATCTCGTTATTCACCATCATGATCGAGACCAGGATTGTGTCTTCACGCAGGGCATTTTTCAGAGTCTCCGGCGCGACACGACCGTCTGTCCCCACCGGCAAAAACGTGATCTCGAAGCCCTGTTTTTCCAGGTAGATCAGCGGCTCCGCGACCGACGCGTGCTCAAAGCCCGTCGTGATGATGTGCTTGCCACTACGCTGCAGTGCGAGCGCCGTTCCGATCAGAGCCTGGTTGTTGCTCTCCGTCCCGCCGGACGTAAAAACGATCGTCCCCGGGTCGACCTTCATCGTCGCCGCGATCTGCTCCGCTGCCGTGCGGATGTATTTTTCTGCGGTGAAACCTTTGCCGTGGAGCGAGGACGGATTGCCGTAGTCCTCCGTCATCACCTTGGCCACGAGCTCCGCCACCTCCGGCAGGGCCCGCGTCGTCGCCGCGTTATCCAAATATGCTTCCATCTTACTTCCTCTCATCTATCATGCGCTCCGCCACAGGCAGACTGCTCTACGCCTCGATCACTGCCTCGCCCTGTTCCTCTACGAGCAGCATGAGGTGTGCCAAAACGGCGATCGCCGCAGTCTCTGTGCGCAGGATGCGATGTCCCAGCGAGATTGCCTCGCCGCCGGCATCCAGCACTGCCTCGACCTCACTCCGCTCGAAGCCGCCCTCCGAGCCGATAAAGACCGCTAAACTTTTGACGCCATCTCGCAATCCCTCGCGGAGCCGCTGGATCGAGCTATAGTCCTCACACAGCTCGTACGGGATCAGGATCCGATCGCAGGTCGACGCCCGCTCGACTGCCTTTTTATAGTCCATCACCGGCAGTACCTCCGGGACGATCCCTCGTCCGCTCTGCTTGGCCGCCTCCTCGGCGATCCGCTGCCAGCGTGGTTGCTTTTTCGCCGCTTTCGCCTCGTCAAGCCGGACCACACAGCGCTCCGAGCGCACCGGGATAATCTCGCTCGCACCGAGCTCGACCGCCTTTTGGATCACGAGCTCGAGCTTGTCGCCCTTGGGCAGCGCCTGATACAGGCTGATCTGCACCGGCAGCTCCGAGCGATCCGGTACCGCCTCGCAGATGGCCAGCGTGATCTCGTCCTCGCCGATCGCGGTGATCTCGCAGTGATAGTCCATCCCGCGTCCGCAGGTCGCTGTCACCGCCGCGCCGGTCTCCATCCGCAGCACGTCTCGCATATGCTTTACGTCATCGCCGCGCACGACGATGCTCTCCTCGCCCACCTGCTCGGGTGGCACAAACACTCTCCTCACACCATCCTCCTGACTACACCGGGCACCCAGCCTCCGCCGTGGCCCCGGCACACCGGACACCACAGCACCGCTGCAACCCCCGGCGCACCGGACACCACAGCACCGCTGCAGTCCCCGGCGCACCAGACACCACAGCACCGCTGCAGCCCCTCCGTAACATACTTAAGGGCACGCCATCACGTGCCCTTATCATAGCCTATAGGTAAATCCCTCTGCTTCCCGCCGCCTCTCGGCGTCATACGCCGTCTATCAGAACAGCGCCTGGAACGAACCACTCGCATCGTAAAGATTGCTCCCCGTGTTAGCGGAAATCTGATTCGTCGCCTGATTGATCAGCGCGGACGCTTTTTGATTGATATCATCCGCCAGCGAACTCGAGCCGCTAAACAATGTCTTCAGCGTGGCTTTATCCGCGCTCTTCAGCGCCTCCTTATCCAGCGACAAGGTGTTGTTATCGTTGATCTTGATCCCGGCCTTGTTCAGCATGCTCTCCGATGACTCCATCTTCTCGACTGCCCACACCTGCGTCTGCAGGATACTGTAAGAGTCCAGATTCTTCGTGTCATTCAGAGTCTTATTGTAACTGTTAACGAAGCTCTCCACCTTTTTCACGATGTCATCATCCGAAGCGGTGTCATAGTTTGTGTTCCGGAGCTCCTTAGACGCGTTGTAAAGGGTCGTCGCATCGCTTTTCAGATTAGAAAGGCTCTTCTCACTGTCCGTCGTTCCGGACTTCGAAATCGTGTTTGACACAGCTTCCTTGACTGCGTCGGATCCTTCGCTGTCATACACGCTTTTTAACGCCTTTTTGTAGGCTCCGCTCTGGATCATCTTGAGATCATTCAGACTGCTCATCCAGCCCAGCGAGGCCGTGCCCGACGTGCTCGCCATATTCTCAAACAGAGCCGCTGTCGGATTATACGTATTCAGCGTCCTGACATCCATCCCATGTCCCATATCTATCACTCCTTTGATATAAAGCTACGGTCATCCCTGACCCACCTAAAGTTCCACCTTCATTCTACCACACTATCCTAACACGTGCAAGAAAAATGTTACGGTGCCCGACAAAACTTTTGTGCTTTATCGACATCTTATATATCGGCATATTTTTCAGAAAAATTAATAGGAGCCCCTGGTGTGTAGGGGCCCCTATTATATTGAAGGGGAGAGCAGGTTCTCACCCGCCCTGGCATCTATCAGGAACCGCGGCAGTTCGAGCTCTGCCGTCCGGCTCCGGCACCGGTGTAATCCGGCACCCGGGGATCGTAAACCACGTCCCCTGTAAGCGGTCATTTTTCATGACCTGCTGACTGTCAATCGCTAAAGTAACTGATCGTATCCGTGAGATCCGTAGCGAGGCTCTCGAGTTTCTTTGCCTCATCCGTAATCAGTGCGAAGGTCTGGTTCAGCTCAACCATAGACGCGTTGGTCTCCTCGGTCGCCGCTGCGTTCTCCTCGGATACCGCAGACAGATCGGCGATGATGTTGCCCAGCTGATCCTTTGCCTCGCGGAGATCATCGATACGACTTGCGATACCCGCTGAGCTCTTGGATACGGTGTCGACGTTTTCGACCATGCTTTCCATGTTGGTGCGTGTCGAGCCCATCTGCTCGGACTGTGTCTCGAAGCTGATATTCAGTTTCTGCAGTACCTCGACGCTGCGTGCGGAATCGCTCACCAGCTGGTCGACGATCTTTTTGATCTCGTCAGCCGAGCTACTGGACTGCTCTGCCAGACCGCCGATCTCACCGGCTACGACAGCAAAGCCCTTGCCCGCCTCACCGGCGCGCGCTGCCTCAATGGAGGCATTCAGCGACAGGAGGTTCGTCTGCGTTGCAATATCATTGATCGCCTGTGTAAACTGGCTGATCGCTTTGGCACTTTCGTTGGTCGAGTTGATCGTCTCCCCGATCTCTCGTACGGAAACCTGTACTTCCTCGCTGGACTGGATCAGTTTTTCCAGTGACTCCATCGCCGCCTCGCAGGCTTCCTTCATATCTCTAGACGAGGTGTCGAGATCGGTGATATTGGCCGAGATCTCCTCGATATCCTCTGCAATATTATCGGTGTTGTTAGCGGCATCCTGGATGCTCTCTGCCTGGGAAACCGCTCCGTTACTGATATCATCCACCGCCTTGGTCACCTGACCGGATGCCTCATAGGCCAGCGCGGAAGAGCTTGACAGCGTCTCGCCGGATGCCTTCAGCTCACCGGACATATCCAGTGTCTGATGGATGACCTTGCCGAGTCGCTCGCTGAGGCTTTTAGCTCCCTCTGCGATCATACCGACCTCATCCTTGCGATCCACAGCGCCCTGATCGATGTTCAGGACAAGTTTACCCTTTGACAACGTGTCCAGCTCGGTTGCCACACCTCGCATCATTTTTGATACGCGGTTGGATACCAGCAAGCCGGCACCTGCCATCAACGCAACCAGGATGATGGCGAGGATGATCATCTGGATCACCGCACCGGTAACCTCTTTGTCGACATCCTCACGCGGGCGTCCGGCAAATACCATACCGGCCACCTTGCCGTCTGAGTTGAGCAACGGTGCATAGTATGCAAAATACTTGATCCCGCCGATATCAACATTCGGTGCGAAGTATTCTTTATTTCCATTTAAAACCTCAGCGATCACGGTCTCCGATGCCTTAGTACCGGTTGTACGCTTGCCGCTGGTGTCCTTCGTGGTCGTCACATAACGGGTGTCGCCGAAAAACAGTGTGTACTGCAGTCCTGTTGTCGCGTTCAGATTATCCAGCGTCGTGGTGTAATCCTCGGTGACGTCCTGCTCACCCTTAAAAAGCTTATCATCCTGCACGGACCAGTCGCCGTCCCAGGTATTGTTCATCTCGCTCTCCAGCTGCTCACAGGCAACCTTCAGCATTTCCTCGACAGTTTCATGATACGCCGATGTCGTTCTAATCGCGCTGAAAACGGTAAGCACGGCAGCCAGGAAGATGATGGCTCCCACGGCGATGAAATAACCTTGGCTATCAGTTTCTTTTTATGTGTATTCGCTTCCATAGGGCGCCCCTCCAACTGTGTTTTCCAACTTGGCTCATTTTTCTTGTCTCAATTATATCGAAAAATCGGTTGAAAGAAAACTCTTATTATGATATAATGCTATATCATATTGATATATGTCTTTCATGATGGAGGTTCCTATGTCTATTTCCTATGAATACTACAAGATTTTTTACTATGTCGGGCGGTATCACAGCTTTAACCGTGCGGCGAAGGTCCTGATGAATTCGCAGCCGAATATCACACGCGCGATGAACAATCTCGAGAGCGAGCTCGGATGTACTCTGTTCGAGCGCTCGCACCGCGGTGTCTCTCTGACCAAGGAGGGCGAGGTGCTGTACAAACACGTCGAAGAAGCGCATCGACTGCTGGTAACGGGGGAAGAGATGACGCGAAAAGCAGCGCAGAATCGTACCGAGAGTGTTTCCCTCGGGATCTCCACCGGCATCACGGATCTCACGGTGCGTAATCACATCCTGATCCCGATCCGGGATTTTTCTCACGCCAATCCTTCGGTCAACCTCCAGATCACCAATGCTCCTACACCGGCGCTGATCGACAGTGTCAACGAGGGGGGGATCGACCTGGCGATCATCACGACAACGCAGTTCTCAGATCCTGCGCTGCGTACGTCGGTGCTGTATTCTTTTAATGAAGTCCCGATCGCAGGCAACAGTTTTCGAAACAAGCTGTACGGGCGTCCCGTTTCGCTGACGGAGCTCGTCACCTATCCGATTATCACGCTGTCGAAAAATACCGAGACGTTTACCTATCACGACCAGCTTTTCGCGAAGCACGGCGTGATCCTGTCGCCGTACATCGAGACACATACGATGCGCCAGGCGCTTGCTTTTGTGGAGAGTGATATGGGGATCACGTGTCTGGATGAGGATTACGCGCGGCCGTCGATCGAGGAGGGGAAGATTTTCCAGATCAATGTTATAGAGGGTATCCCGCACCGGGAGATCTCGCTGATCAAGAGTACAAATGCCCGCACGCACACCGCTATGGGGCTGGAAAAGGAGATCCTGCGGTTTAACAGTGAGTTGGAGAAAGCGCCGGCTTGACCCGCCGAGGCGCCGTCCCGGCAGCGTAGTTTTCCCCACACCGGGGTCCGTCCCGGCGGGGCGTCACCTGCCGCGTGCCGGGTTCGTCTTCATTTTTAAAAAAAATGCTTGCATTCTGTATATCAATCGTGTATAATACCACTTGTGGCTGAAAAAGTCACGGAATTGGGCTATCGCCAAATGGTAAGGCACCGGACTCTGACTCCGGCATTTCCAGGTTCGAATCCTGGTAGCCCAGCTATAATATGAAAAGCCCTGAAATCTCGTAGGTTTCGGGGCTTTTTTAATCCAAAAAAGGCACGTCCAAAAGTGTCATAATCTTTTTACTATGTTTGCAGCTGCATCTACAAACTGGAATTTGTGCGCGGGCTATAAAACCGGAGATAAGTTTCCATGTTAAATCTTATGTAGTCACCACTGTGATGACCCTCAAACACATGATTTTGCACATCGGCTCCGTTCTGTCGCAGCAATTGAAACAGTTTTTCACATGCGCGATAGAACTGCCCCTCATCTTCTTTTCCATCGTCCAGGAATACTTGCAAATCATCAAAAACCGTCTGCTTCGCAATAGAAATTGGGTCGTTTTTTAGCCACATCGTTTCATCCGCGAAATAGCACTCGTCTTCGTCTGCGTAGGACAAGTCAATGGCCGGCATATGCCCGCCGATTTTGGAAAACAATCCCTGGTGCCTCAACCCTATACTTAAGGCAGTGTATCCTCCGGAGGAAATGCCGCCGATATATCTTGCCGAGCGATCTCTGATGGTATGAAATGTATTGTCGACAAACGGTATGAGTTCGTCAAGCAGATAATCTTCATACCGCCCTTTGTGGACGACGCCATATTTGCCTTTAACCTCTCGATAAAGCACGGAAGAGTTAATCCCCCTGCTGTTGTCCAAATTCGGGCATACCACAATCAGGGGCTGTATTTCTCCTTCCTCAACCATGGCATCTGCTATCTTCTCCATTCCAAGCCACTGAAGAAGGCTTTCGTTTCCTGTTCTTCCATGAAAGAAATACAGAACCGGCAGGGCACTTGTATCATCAACAGCTGGACGATAAATCGCCAGATTCATTTTCTTACCGAGGATTCGGCTGTCGATTGTTTTTGTAACTAAGCTCATATTATCAAACTCCGATTTGTCATTCACGAATCACGATACACTCTCAAATTGATATCCATATTCATACGCCTCGTATCGATATCATCTCCAACTTTGCATTATATACGTTTTCTCGCGATTTAGCAAGAATATGGTTTTCTTTGCACCCGGTGAGTGCAAAACTCGGTTCGCCATCCCTCGCGTAAAGAGAACTTTGAACCGTCACTCAAACTTCTTCCCAACTGCCCAGGCTCCACCAACACCGGCTCCGATCTCTCGGTAGCATTTCTGTGCCGAATCGAACATAATCGGGTGAAGCTTACCGAGATCGACCGCATCATCGGTGAGCACGCTATCATCTGCCTTAAGCCCAACAATATCCGCTACAATGCGGGTTTCATTGTACTCTTCCTGCAGATCGATCACCTTGCACTCAATCTCCCAAGTATGCCTTCAGTTCCCCGACACAATCCTGCATATCATTATATCCCAGCCAATACAGGTTCCCGAGTTTTTCCATGTTCCCATCGAAACGGCTCACGTCCACCTTCTTCGACGGGGCGATGACGAATATCTCTCCGGCAGCCTCCAGCTCCTCGAACTCATCCATCATCTGGTTAAAGTCGCTGCTCGCTCTCGGAATCGCCTCAACGAATGACGGATAGTCCTTATACATCCGCTTGGCTATCGCCGGTGTGCTCACCTTTCTGCGGTACTCCCTCTCCCTCGTCTTCACGACCACAATCTTTTTCTGTCCGTCCTCCACGGCCCAGCGATAAGGCACTTTCGTCGAGCATCCGCCATCCATATACGGTGTTCCATTTATCAAGACCGGTCTTGACAGATACGGAACGGTTGCCGATGCCTGCACCGCCCTGGATAGACTACATTTCCCTTTCTCGAAAAAGTCGGTCTGTCCGGTGAGCATGTTGGTGGCTCCGACGATGAACCGTCTCGATGGATCGTTCAGCTGTTTTTTATCAAGCGGATTATCAAGCAGAATCTGCTTGTACAGATAGTTGAAACCTGTGATACCCTTTTCTTTGAAAAATGCTCTAAGCCCACAGTAGTTCCAATCGTGCCGGTAGGAAAGATCGATCCTCACGCCCCAGCCAATCTGACCGGAGACATAGCCGACTCCGGAAAGCCCTCCGGCAGAGATGCCAACCGTAGTCCGCAGGTTTATGTCATTTTCCATCATGGCGTCAAGGACGCCGACCGTATAGAGTCCTCGCCAGGCACCGCCTTCAAGGACAAGACAGCCCTCCGTGATTTCATCGGAGGCGCGTCCGATAGGCAATGTGTCCAGGTGTTTATATTTCCTCATGAACAATTTCCTCACTGTTCCTCAAACATGCAAACTGGAATTTCTCTAATAAACAGGTATCTCATTCTCATGTTTCATTGATTCCTCCACCAAGCGTCCATAAGCGCCCATTGTGAAAGCAATATCACTACTGCGAATTGATAGTAATTTCATCCCTATATCAAGTTTCAAAAAAGATATCATCTCATCAGTAAGAACAATCTTACCGTATTGCTTGTTCAGGAAACTGTATTATCCCGTCATTTCTTATGATAGACTTTCCAAATATAAACTTGCCGCCCTTATTCATCTGAGGCACAACTCATCACCTCCACAAACTTCAATTGTGTTATTTCATTATTCTGAAAGGTATTATCTCTAAAAAGCAATATTTATCATCCCATTGATAGTATGAATTACGAAAAATGGAACTGCCGCCCCTACTAACAGGTAATTGCGCTTCCAAAGCCCAAAGAACAGGTAGTACAACGGTACAACGACAAACTGACTGATTATAATCAGCCATCCATACTGATAACCTATATAATACATTGTCCATCCTCGGTAAAGCCGAAAAATATCTTCCGAGATAACATACTATCACAGTACTCGAATCAAAACTTTAAACGCATGTCCCGATATCTGTGCTCTTTATCCTTAAAACCAATCTTAGCATATATTGGATATCCTTCATCAGTAGCCGAAAGGTCAATACGTCCCAGCCCGATATTTTTTCCGTATTCAACAAGATTATTCATCAGTTTGGTACAGATCCCTTTTCCTCTATAATTCGGTTCTGTATATACGCTCAACACCTCACCATACAAACCATTTAGTAGCACCGAATTTGCAGGCATTTCAATAATATGTAAATGTGCAACCGACACGATTTTGTCATCTTCTTTTGCAACAAACGCAATCAGTTCAGTGCCGAGTTTTCGGGAAAAGTAATCGGGCAACTGTGTTTCCATGCCTTTTCTCTCTTCATCGGTAACTGATCCAAAATCATCCATCATATATGCAATTCGCATACGTATTAGCTCGTCTATGTCTTCCTTAGTAGCCTCATCGTATATAATATTCATTTTCCGATCACTCCTCATCGATTATTCTGAAATATAATCTGCTCAACAAATCCCAGTTTGTCACTCACACAAGTTCAATATAATACGGGCAGATGTTTTCAAAATGCCCATCCTTCATCCGAAAGCCACCCGGAATCGTTCCAAGCTGCTTAAACCCGAGTCTCTCATACAAATGTCTGGCATGAATATTCGATTCAACCACAGCATTGAACTGTAGCACCCTGAAGCCGAGCCTTTTGGCCTGTTCAATGCAATCCATTACCAATTTTTCCCCGATATGCTGTCCTCTGCAAGATGAATCAACCGCATAACTGGCATTGCAGATATGACCACACCGCCCGACATTATTCGGGTGAAGAATATACAGGCCAACGATGCCATCCTCTGATTCAGCCACACCGCAATAGCTCTGGCCGGCAAAGAACTCCACACCGGATACATCATTCAACGTTTCTTCCTGCGGGAACGCTACCCCCTCGAGGACAACCTCATTCCACACTCGGTTCATCTCCAAGATATCAGAATCCCGAAATTTTCTTATCTCAATCCCCATAATCGTACCTTTCCATCGTCTCTCGGTCTCTATATTCATGTTTCTCATAATACCCAATCAGAGTACCGGAATCATCCCGAAGCGCGACCATATACACATCCTACAATAGCTACTTTTCTGTTATTAAGCTTATTCATGTCATACCACCTAATTTCGATGATAACACAAACTATACCTTGTCACGCCGTTATCGGCTGTTACTGAATTGTACAACTCACATCCCAGATGCTGATACATCTCCGCATAATCCTTCATATCTGTGTCAAATAAGAGCGGGATTCCCTTTTTATCAGACACTTTCTTTGCAAAACGAACCAGTTCCGAGGCAATTCCTTCCCCCTGATGAGCCTTGTCTACACAAACCATCAAGGCCTCCAAATGTCTCTTCTTTGCGTATTTTTCGTTGGATTTTCCGATTTGTTTGGCAAAATGCAGCATACGGCGGATCTTGGATGGACTTATCCTGAAAATCATCCCGATCAACATCCGCATCTGTGGCCATACTTTCTTTTTCCCGGAATCCTCAAGACCGATAAAGCCTGTCATTTCCTCATTTGCGAACAGACACCCGGCTCGATAGACATAATCAACATAAAGTGACATATAGATCATAACACTGTCCCGACGCTCCGAAACAGAGCCCCAGTCGTGGAACAATTCGTTCGTAACAAACGCTTCACCCACTGTTTTTCGGATATGAGCCAATTGCTTCTCGCTGATGCTCTCAACTCGCTTTATCATGTTACTCCCCAATCTGCCTCAGTATTTCCATCGTCCTCATCCGTTATTTCGAGCATCCCACCTGGTTCATGACCGCCAGGACTGTTTCCTCAAACGTCTCTTCATGAATTTCTGCAGCAACCTGTTGCAGTTTTTTACTTTCAGCATCAATAAGCATATTAAAAGACTGAAGCATATCCGAAACCTGCTCATTTTCAGTATAGAACAAATACCACTTCTTCATATTCCACAGGTTTCGTGCCGAAAAACCTTTTGCATTCGGAAACTCTGCCTATAAATCCAGACTTACCTGCTCAACAATTCCACTACCCCATTTTTGCTCAGCCTTACGCACCACAAGATCTCTTACAAGTTGCCAGTTAAACAGCAGTTGTTCCGATTTACACGGTCAAGCACTCGCTGACCTTGCCCCACATAATAGATGTTCTGGGTGTGATTGATTCCTCGCGTTTTCAATACTTACCGGATTGTCGTCAGGTAATCCTCAATCTGCTTTCTCGAATCGGGAATATCCTCGCAGTAAATGCTGATTCCTTCCCGGACATCTACCCCAGGGCATATCTTCCTGATAGCCTCGGTACTTGATACGAACCCGCTACCACCGTGCGTTACAATCAGGTCTATTGTCTTCCCGGATAAATCCGCATTTTCCAAAAATGATGCCACGGGCATCGGGATCGTTCCCCACCAGTTCGGATAGATCAAAATAATCCTATCATACCCTGCCACATCAATCGGCTCCACTGCCGGTCTTGCCTGCTCACTCTTTTCTTTACTGGCCAAAGACACCGTGGCATTATACGATGAGGGATATTTTTCACCGGTCAACGTGATCGCAGTCACATATCAAATCACCTACCCGCTTCTATTATCTCCTCAATTCACGTTTTCTGAACCATACTCCTGCACCGGCGCCCATGAGAGCTATCGCTAAGAGTATCAGAATTACCCACAATGAGGAACTGCCAAACACCGTCGCTTCGGTATCGTCGTCCGGCTCACTTGCTGCATCACTTGCTGCATCCGTGCCTTCCGAAGTATCATCTTTTCTTCCAAAGAACATATATGAACTCTCTCCTTCGGAAAGCTTATAGGATGCCGACTCTCCGAATGCTGAAACCGAGGCCATGTCAGAATTACTCAAAGTTGAATTCTCGCTCGTACGCAACGAAGCCGCCAATATCGGCTCTCCTGCCGCATCATCCGAAGAAGTGTACAGTGATACCCATTTATCCTCTTTTTTACGATGAATATCAGCCTTTTTTCCATCTGCAGTCAACACAGCATAGTAATCGATGAACTCGATCTCTTCAGAGCCCTCCGGATACGAACGGTCGATGATCTTTCCGGGGATTTCGGTGTAGCTTGTTTTGTCCGAACTTGTCATACAGTAAATCTCGTATGCCGCAAACGCCACGGCTACTATTCCGCAGACGATACCCACCGCACGCGCTACACCCTTTGGAGCCATCGAACCTTTTTTTACCTGGTTATAATACTTTTGTCTTGCAGCCTTTTTATCAAAGCTATTGAGGTCCCTCCATGCCTGTTCTCTCTTATCAAATAACACCTCATACCTTTTATTCAGTTTGGTAAAATATCCATTCTTTTTATTATTTAATTTATCATACATTTTACGATTCTGATCTTTGAGCGCCGAATCATACACAGTATAATACTTATACAGATCTTCTTGTTTGTAAAAGGTAGAAATTGTATCCTTTTTCAACAGTTTATTTTCGCGTATGTATTCTACCTTTATTTTGAAGACATCATCGACGGTTTTGCTGTACTGATCAATTAAACCGCCCCACCTGTCCCTGAGTATTTGTTTCTCCGATTCAAAAAATGCATCAAAACTTACATTCGGCTTGACTTTTATGAGTTTGGGTTTCCATTTGGCCGCATATACAAAAGCACCTATGCTTGCCAAAGCTGTTGATGCGAGAATAATATTGTAGGCTGTCGAGTCCATAAACAGGCTTTTTTCTGAAGAAGATGATCTCTTTATCGCCTCCGTAGTGACGGCGGTATCGCCTTTAAACTCGTCTCTATCACAACCATCGTATACAGATATCATCGCACCGCTATTCGGATCTTTTTTTTCTTCCTCAGTATCGTTGACATCTTCGGCATCTCCTGCCATGATACTCCTGAACAATGTATGTATACCTACATCATCCATAAGACTTTTTTGTCCGGGCGACAAAAGATATGCCATCGGATACAGATCCTCTGCTTTCAAATCCTCTCTCATGAAAAAGTCAAACATATTTGAGTCACCGTAAGGAAAAGACAACATGCGAAGTACGAGATTGGCATCGATGATTATATGCCCATTTTCAACCGAAACCTCTCCACTTTCCAGGGTTTTTTCGAGAACATCCATCCCCTCTTCCATGCTCATGTTTTCATCAATCCTCGGGCCGAGCTCCGGTACATTTTCCCCGTCCACAAGCTTTTCAAAAGCCTTTGTATCGCCCTCATCAAGTGCCTTGCGGATCTTCTCGTGGTCAGTACTACCAAGCAACTCTCTGACGACAGGCATCTGTTCCAGAAGCAGCTTTGCATCATCGTCTAAGTCTTTTTTCATGATGGTCTTTATCTTTGCTTTTGGTGTGCCAGGATTTGCTTTTTCGTAGATTTCCGCCAATCCGTCCGGTCCGAGTTCGCTCATGCGTGAAAGCCAGGAGCCTTCTTTTTTAAGATTACTTCCCTGAGTCTGCATAAGGATAGTCTCTATCGTTTTTATGATTTCTGTGTTTCCCTGCAAAAATACCTTTTTCAGGTCATTATAGACTGCAGAGTCATCGGGATTCTTGTTCAGATCGCGACCGGCATCAAGCAGATAGTCTCCCATCGCTTTGCCACTGTTATCTTCGTAAAACCTGTTCAAATAATACATCATACCGGTCGCAGCGGTCACTCCTGCATCATAGTTTTTGGCGAACTCGCGAACAGCGGGAACGATGGATCCCATCTGCTCATCGAACTCCGTTTCATAGTTTTTGATCAGTTTCTCATAATCCGAGGTACTGAAACGACCTAACATGTCCATCACTTTGATGTCTCGGATGGCCATATCCTCACTGTCCGTCGTCGTATAGCCGAGCCAGGTATGACCGCTGTTTCCATTGTTCAGGTCTACATCCAAAACCGTATACTCCTCGCCGAGCTCTTCTTCAGCTTTTTCCTTACTATCGGCATAGCTTATAACGATATCGCTGATATACTTGCCGGCAGGCTCTGCCGCACGTGCTCTATCTGCACCCGGCACACCAAAAGTCCTGTTGCCACCGATGACAGATGACAGCACGATAGCCATTGCAATCACTATTCCAATCATTCTTCTCATAATCTTTTTCATAAGGCACCTCATCATTTCTAGTCTGTCTTTTTACGCTTTTTTGCATATACCCCCGCACCGGCTGCGATCAGCACGATCAGTAGGAATGCAAGGAGCCAAACGTTCCAATCAGCGAACACACTGGCGTAGAATACCTCGTCCTTTATTTTTCTTATATTTTGTTTTTCGAGAGGAGCTGTATTGGAGAAAAAACACTCCTCAAACTCATACTGTGTGATGTTTTTTATTGCCGAATATGATCCGTTTGAACGCACCCCGATACGGGACCCGTTCAACAGACCGCCGGAATACAGACGTGCTTCCGAAGCTTTTCCACACTGCAGGAAGAGGTCATCGTTTCGACCTTTTTTCCCTTTGTTGTTATACACCTTCATCAACCCCTGGACACTGATCCAGTGCACGGAATCTACGTAGATTCCGCCACCTCCGTAACCACCAGCTGTGTTGTCATGGAAATCACTGTCTACGATAAACACATCATCATCGTTGATATATAATCCCCCGGCTGCATCCTTAGCCCGGTTGTTGACAAAAACACATCGCCGGATCACCGTGCCGTCCTCATCATTGATGTAGACGCCTCCCCCGTCATCTCCACCGTAATTTCCGTCAAAGGTTGTATTCTTTATCCTCAGATTGCCGCGATCGATATAGATCCCGCCGCCATCATCATCTGCCTCGTTTCGGATAAACTGACTGTCCTCGATGGTGATGTAGGAGTCTCCCTCATCCGCAAAAATAGCACCGCCGTAATCCTCGCTTTTGTTCTCGCGAAATACGCAGTTATTGATCCTGATCCTGCCACCGTCTGCGTAAATCGCACCACCGTTCGTGTTTAGAAACGCATCTCGCGTCTTGTTATGAAACACATGGACACCTTTTAGGATCAGCTTTGCACTGCCACCGTTTGTCTTTATCGCTCCACCATGATCGTTTGTCTGATTACAGCAGATATTGCCACCCTCCATCCTTACCGTGGCGCCTCCTTTGATATGGATGCAACCGGCTCCGTCTTCACTGGCGCCGCCCATGAGACAGCCACCGGTAGTCTGCACTCCGTCGATGGTCTTTCTCACCGTCGGATTGGAATCGATGATACGCAGGTAGGCCCCATCGCTGACATTGATCAATTCACCGTCATCATTCTGATCGTTCCCGCGCTTGCGGTCGATATTAAAGCCGTTCAGATCGATGGTTATATATTTTTTCCCGTATACATTGATGTGTCCTCCGGAGAATCCATCCACCTCACTTTTGGAGTTATCGAGTCCCTCCACATGCTTACGCTTTAAATCTGTTCCGAGATTGTACTTTCCGATGGAGTATTTTTCACCTCTTACCTTTATCTTTTCCTTGGATTTGGATGCACTCCAATCGCTAAGCAGTTTGATGGTTGTCATCTTGTTCTTGTCCGTAGAGGACGCATAGAGGGTATAGCACCAGCCCTCGCTGAAGGTGTCATAATACTTGGTCTCCCCCCACTGGTTTTTCACCTCACAGCAGGCTGCATGACTCACTACACCGGACAAGACTGCGCCAAAACAAAACATACATAATGTAAGTACGCAGGAATATATCATTTTTTTAATTATATCACTCACATGCATGTGCCCGCCCCCTTTTTAACTCTTGATCTTTGCATCCATCCTTATCGTCTTCCTGCCCCAATCCGTGATATCAAACAGGGCCTCTCTCTTCACCGTGTTATCGTACCGGTGAGCAAAAAGGAAAAGTCTGGTCTCAACAAACTTGTTTTGGAATACGGTGGTTGCTCCACGGTTCAGGTTCCCAATCTCACCCTTATCTGTCATGATGTATTCATATCTGGTCACGCCGGCTCCGGACGGGATTGCATCCGCCCTTGCCATAACCAGGGATACGATGGGTGAAGATGTCTTTTCCGACTCATCCCAGGTACAGTACATATAGATTTCGTCTCCGTCCGTACCGCTGTTCAGACTCACATCCGACACCGGATAGTACTCGCATCCGTCCTTTTCAAATCCATCCTCCTGATACGGTTCTCCCTCCGTGATCAGGATGTCCCGGATACCAACATCATCTGCATCCTCGCCTTCGGTCACGCCCAGGCTGTAGCCGATACATACAGACTCCTCCGCAGGCTTGCCGCCGCTTTTCAGATCCATGGAATCCGTACCAAAAGGCAGTCCTTTGTGAGAACCATCCGCAGTTTCCGGTCTTCCGATACTTGTGCCCAGTCCGTAATTGGTATCGTAGCTGTATACCAAAGCAGCTCCCTGTGCAACCACATTCCGGATCGCTTCATCATGATTCTTTCCCCGACCGATAAAAAACTGTGTGATCGATGAATCCGTGGTATCTACTTTGACATGACCACTGATCTTGTTATGGAACTTTAAGCTCAGATTAACAGCATTTTTTTTCAGCTCTGCCTTTTTCAGGATTTTCTCATAGGGTTCCAGATCGTCATCCTCATCGATGGCATCCAGTTTCTGCTGTAAATCCGAGGGATCTTCCTTATCTGTCGTAAAGATCGTTCCGCTACCACCGAGGACGAGGTTCTCGTCGAAGCTGATCCCTGTGATCGGTAATCCCGGAGAGGAATTCGATGAGGTTGTTGTATAGTAGCAGACATCCCCCACTTCATTTCCTGCTTTATAGTACTTCACGCCGCCAACATTGATCTTAGAGGGCGCGGTTTTCCCCTTGAATTTGTAGCGGAGGATCCCCGTGATCGCTTCATCCCTATCATCGGTGTAGGATACGCCTACGTAAGCATAGTGCTTAGCCTGATTTTTCAGTCCGAGATCTTTATAGTAGTACTTGTATCGGGACTGCTTCACCGGATCGCTGTCCGCATCCAGGTATTGATACCAAGCATACTGCGGCTCCACGGCAATATTCGTCGGCAACACCTCTCCGTTGCATCCCGCGTACGCCGATATCATAGCCAAATCATCGGCAGCCTTGTAGGTGAAGTATTCCTGCTCATCATTCATTTTTGAAGGCGGTGTATAGGTGGCGACATAGATACCTGAAACATAAGCCTTCCTGCGTTCTTTCTCTCTTCGTATGTAAAAATGTACCCCATCCATCCACGTTGAAATATCAAAGTTTTCTGTCATATACGGATAAATCATATGAGAAATGGGACGCATACCCGCCGGCGCACTCGCATCCCTTGATACCAGGATATCCGACGGTTTGAGTGCCGGATGTGCCTCATCGGCCGCCAGAACATACATGCCTCTCTCCGCGAAAGGATAATATCTTTTCACCTTCAACTTCTGCCAGGCTTCAACCGGCTCCTTCTGCAGAGATCTTGCATCGTACTGCGCCCTTGTATCACTGTCCACATCTCTGTCATCTGTGGTATCGGTATAAAATCTCTTCGGATCCGCTAACTCATCATTGAAACCACTATAGTCCTTTGTATAGATTAGCTTCGATTTGTTTTCTCCCATGTTATACACATCCATGGCGAGATAGGTTCCCTCCGCGGATGGAACCGAACTCTGGATGCTTTCCGAGAACGTAGTTCCCTTATAGTACCTGATATCTCCGATAGCCCGGAAAGGATTCCTGGTGGTAGCATATCCGATATAACAGGTATTCTGCTGGTATTTACCGGTCAGCTTATATTTTTCATTCAGATTTGGATCAAAGGGGGTATACCCCATATTTCTGATCTTATCCTTCAGTTTATTCTTTGCCGAATTACTCGGTCCCAACGTAGGCAGGAAAAATGCTTGGATTCCGGAGATGTACTCCTCATCAGACTCCACATATGTTACACCCTTTTTCTCCTCAACTTTGGTTCCGGGCGAAACAAAGGATACCGCCGGCTGGTAGTAGACATATCTTCTTTTTCCGCGATCAATATTGAAGTTGAAGGCCGCACCGCCGCTTCCGGGGATGATTGGCTCGTATCCCACGGGCGCCTTACCAAGCGAGTCCACGACTTCAAAATCAGCCAGTATCGGCGCGCCCGAGTAGGACATAAAGGTAGAGTCGGGCGTTTCTTCTGCTGACGCACCCCCACCGGAGACAGCTTCTGAACTCTCGGATGCTACCTTCGATGAAATATCGGTCTCTCCCTGATTAACCGCCGTCTGATACAGTGTAAACGATCCGCTCTGGCTTGATCCTACCTCTGCGTATCCGATATTATTTCTCCGGTATCCTCCTCCCAGAGAGTTTCCGGTTGAGATACAATCCACACGGATATCACGGATCGCATCTTTGATGTTCTCCGTTGTGGCAAATCCGAGATACGTGTAGCATCCTTCATCCGGTGTCAGATTCTGATCCAGAAAATGATACTTTCCGGCCTTCAGTTTGATGGCCGCCTTGGCATCTTTTTCATCTTTCTCTGAAACCAGGATCAGATCCGAAACATATTTTCCTGATTGTTTGAACCGAGCTGCCACCGGATCGCGGAGCGTTTCCTCTGTACGATAGTACAGATAGATTCCCCCATCTTTATCCTCGTACTGATTGGAGTTCAGATTTACTGCATTTTCATTTCCAAATGATGAAAATGCCTGATATCCGCTGACAGATTCACTGTAATCTCCTTTTTGTATCATGAAGATATCGTTTATGTCCTCTCCGCAGATCGGACTGCCGGCATTCGGATCTTTGGTGGTATACAGGGCGTTCCATTTTTTCCCCTGACGAGCATTAAAATCACTGAAGAGCTTTTTGTTGTGCTCATTTTTCCTCGTAATCTCAGCAACGGAATCACCGTAGAGGATATCTTCATAATCCTCACAGACTAAGACCTTGACCGGCATTGCGTTAGGGCCGTTTGCCTCGTATTGATAATCAAAATAGCCGTTGTAAGAAGGTTTATACAGGATATACGCATTTTCTTTCTGTCCGTCTTTATTTGTAATCTTTTCTACGCTGTACATAAACCGCGGAACTTCGGAAAGATCCGGATTGTAATATCGGTTTTCCGCTTTCAACTTCTCTATGCCATACCAGATGGCCATAACAACTATAAACGCGATAAACGTAATCATATTGTTACCTAAAATTCGGACAGGCATGCCAAGTCGCATCAGAATCCTCCAGCCCAAAGTCCTGAACAGCCATTTTTGTCCCGCCTTTTTGATCACCCATGTTACGATTTTCCCAAGTACGGCTGCTGCCATCGAAAATATCAGGATCCTGTTACCCCAGGTCATGACTTCATCCCACCGTTCCATGTCCTTATCCGACTGGGTCAGTTTCTGATATTCATCTCTGGCAGATGCTGCACGTGTTGCTTCGCTTGTTATGGCGATCTGTGCCCGATAGAGTGCATCCTGATCCGGCGGATAGATGGGTAATCTCCCGTCTTCCGTTCCTTCAAGGCCACTGTCCTGAATCTTTTTCTGTATTTCACCCATGACTTCTTCGGCAAATGACAATGCCTCAGAGGATTCTGACATATAGGTGGCCGCCTCGATAACACCGGTGTAGGCAAACATCAAATGCTGTCCGGGAGACATCGCCATCACTATCGGATAAGCCTCACGTAAGTCCTCCTTTGATTTCAACGTAGTCGACCCTATACGATAAAGATAGGTTCCGACACCGGTTCCATCCGCCATTTTATACTCATTCAGGCGATTATATGCCTGCATACTGAGTGCGTCTTCCGTATGCTCTTCCACAAAAGAATCGCTCATGGATCCACCCGCATCCTGATACGCCTTGATCGAAGGCTCAATCTCATTGGCGTAGCTCTGCAGAGCATCCCTGATGTCCCTTACCTCATCCCTGTACAAAGCATCAAGTGATACGTAATCACTTTTTTTCATCCCGGACAGTTTCTCGGAGTTTGCTGCAATACGCTCTGCGAGATTGCCGCTCTGTCCCGCAATCGGCGTCCCGGTCACTCCCATGGTAATATTCGAAAGTATGGACGATATAACTGACAGATTGGTACGTTTCAGCATCTGTGAGATTTTTCCCGCATCCATGCTTTCGTCAAATAACATATCTCCCAGACCTTTATTATCCATATATGGGATATAGTAGAGGTTCAGCGCTTCCTTTACCTTTCCGGCGTAGATGTCTCCCCTGCTGATATTCTGCCTCACCTCGGCAAGAGCCGCTATGATATCCTCAGCCAGAATATTCATACCGGTATTCATAGACTTTTCGATTTCTTCATAATCGAATTTCTGATAACCGGTATCCATCTCCGCCATTTTCATGGAGGTTATGGCTTCCGCACGATCCTTCGTTGTTTTATATCCGAGAACTACCGAATCTCCCGATCCTCTGTCTGCCCAAAAATCACCCCAGCCGCCTTTTTCGGTTCCCGAGTTCATATCGGATCCGGCTATTATATATCCTGAATCTGTGGCAGCTTTCTTCGCAGTTTCATAACTCGACGCCTGAAAAAGCCTTACCTCACTGACATAGTTCAGATCCTCCGGAAGTTCCGATGTGGTAGCCTCGGAATCCGCGGTAGCATCCTGATCGGATTCATCCGTGTCCGAGGTAGTCCCGTTCCCCGCCGCCTTCACTGTTCCGCCACTATTCACGTAGTCACTCGCCGGCTGGATGAAGCACAACAAAGCGATCAGAACGATTGCTATGCTTTTTATGAATCGTTTATTGAAAAATAGTTTCATGGGCAGTACCTCCAGATACTGTATATAGCTGTTGTTTTTACTATCAAAACACCATGATTACCATGCTATGATGGTATCATATCATAGGTGGCGTTACAAAAGGGGTACAAATCCAAAACGCACTGCGGGGCGAACAGACTAATCTGCCGCCCCGCTTGAGGTCATTGGTTTCTTCGCCGCCCCGCGGGACATCCCCAACTTATTACTCTATTATGTTCAACGCATTCGAGAATCCTGTCATCTCGAACACATCCATAACAGCGCTCGGAACATGTTGCATGTTCAGCTCGCCGCCTTTTTCTCTCATATTGTTGTCTGCAGCGAGAAACACTCTGAGTCCCGCACTCGATACATACTTGACTTTTTCTATGTCCAGTATTATCTTGTCCACAGACGGCATGATCTTGTCGATCTCCTCCGTAAGCTGCGGCGATGTCACGGTGTCAAGTCTGCCTTCAACATAGATGATAACCTCCGAACCGTTTACTTCTGTTTTGATGTCCAACATGATCATTCCTCCTTATAATCTTTCTTCGAGATCCCAGATGTATTCTTCGCCCCAGCTGTACTGGCTCATGAACTTGCCCGAGTACGCCCGGATCGCATCAGGATCTCCTTTCAGAAACTCATAATAATCACAGTCAACTTCGCTTACCTTCAGACTGCATTCACCGTTCTCATTTATAAGGACCGACTCGCAGTCGATGTCCTTTAGAGTCTTTTTCAGGTCCATCAGAAGGACTCGTATGTAGGATTGCTTCGACTCTCTCTCCTCGTCCTCCCATAGGACGTCACAGAGCTCCTTTCTGCTGACACTGTCTCCATTTCTCGCGGTCAGATACGCCAGTATCTCCCTTGATTTGGAACGTGAGAATCGCAATGGCTCCCCGCCGTACTCCGCGCGAAAATCTCCAAAGCAGATGAGCTTTAACCGTTTAATATCGCCTTCTCCTTCCATGGGATAGATCAGGTTGTTAAGCTCCTCTCTGATATCATCCGCATCCACCGGCTTCATCAGATATCCGCCGATATGGAGTTTGTATGCGTCAACCGCGTAGTTCGGATATGCGGTGGTCATGACTATGTTTACGTCCGGGCGGATCTTCCTCAGATTCTCTGCCACCTCGAGTCCGCTCATCCCGGGCATCTCCACATCGAGAAAAGCTAAGGAGATGTCATTCTCACCGAATACCTTTAGTGCCTCCGGACCTGATTCCGCTAAGAATACATCGGCATCCGGCAGCACCTTTTTAACTTCTTTTTCCATTCCGGTGCGCATCATCTTCTCATCATCTGCGATCAGTATCTTCATCCGTCACCTCGTCCGGTATGGATATGTGGATCTTCGTCCCTTCGCCGGGCACACTCTCCACATCCATGCTTCCATGACACATCAGTTTAAGTCGTTCTACAGTATTTCGAAGGCCGATATGGATCCCTTCCTGTTGCTCCGTAACATCGAAGCCTACCCCGTCATCCGCGACGTCTATATGATGATAGCCGTCCTCAAACCACGAATGTATGCGGACATGGCCCATCGGGGGATCCTTTTTGCGTATACCGTGTCTGACGGCGTTCTCGACCAGAGTCTGCAGGCTGAATGCCGGAACACGGAAAGACGTATCCTCGGCTTCCACTTCAAAGAACACCTGATTCTCAAAACGAAAAGCCTCTATCTCAAGATAGCATTTGACCGTCGCAAGCTCCTTGGAGAACTCCACGCACTCTCTTTCATCGAGGACATCGAGGCTTCCTCTCAGATATCCGGACAGATCCTTGATCGCCTTCTTCGACCTGGGGATATCCTCCTCCAGCCCGTAGTAGATACCTGTAAGTGCATTGTAGATAAAATGCGGTTTTATCTGGTCGTACAAAAGACGTATGTTTTCGTCAGCGATCCATTTTTCACGCTCACGCTCTCTGTCGATCACTTTTGCAGTGTAATCCATCATGTGTGCGACGAATGTCAGGATCACGGCCACGCACGTGGATATGCTGACCATGGAGGCGCCGTATTTGAACACCTGGAGCGCCAGAGAACCCATCGGCAGTATCAAAGCCGACAGAACGGCGAACCGCTCCATACTCGTCAGATCCCTGAAGAAGTTGAGTATGAGTGTCAATATGAGGAGCACTCCCATGATATAGAGAAAGCTGATCACCCAGTTCCCGGGCAAACGGAAATATCTGTTGTGCTCATCAAAATCATATAAAAATGGGAAGAACAGATTGATCACCACCATCAGGACACCGATGTTTCCGATGACGTACTCGATCATCTTCCAGTTTTTGATCGATACTCCCACGCGCTCCTCTATCAGCCCTGCGAAATAAGAAACTCCCGAGATGATCACCAGATATCCCATCGCAAACACAAGGAGATTTGCGATTCTGACAATAAAAAATGCCACTGTCCCCTCTTGTCCGCGAAATCCTATGGCAAACACATCCGAGAGAAGCAGCAGCCCGTCCGCTATGAGAAATCGAATCAGCCCGTCTGCCTTTTTTCTATCAGCCCATCGCGTCTGCGAGATCACTATGATAGCTACAAGGCAGAAAAATGCTCCCCAACCTTCGATGACCAGCTGTATTATCCGAGAGAGCTCCGGCTCGTTTCCGATTCCGTTCATCTGTAACTCCTTCCGCTGCCTACTTTTTGTCCTTCATGGCACGAGCTTTCCTTGCCGTGACAACAAAGAATACGATCAGCGGAATATAAGTAGAGATCGGCAGAACGAATCCCCAGTATTTATACTTCTCAGACTGTACCAATGTATTGAATATCGAGTGGTATGTGATTGCCAGTGTAAGAAGAGCGAATGTTCCGCACACAAACAGCTTCTGTCTGGTCCTGATAAACGAGATACCGTATCCGACAAAGGATGTACAGATACCATGCATCAATCCGGATGCAAATCCTCTGGTGACCGCCCAGACGATGCTGACCGTCGCTATGTTCTGCGTCAGGATGATCATATTCTCCAGAACCGCAAAACCTACACCCACGGCAAATGCCAAAGGTATCAGTTTGCCCTTTTCGGATTCAAACAAAAATGCATAGTATAGGATCGGGAGACTCTTTATGATCTCCTCAGTGACCGGTGTCAGGTTCGTGGTGATGTAGTACATGTCAAAGCCCACATGACTCCGGATAAAGCCGTTGACACCTGCCGCAAACAGGCATGCAAAAATACCGATCATCATGAACCCGACCAAAAGCCTCGATCGTCCAGCCAAAAGCGGGAACATCAAAAGCATGGGGACCATAATGCATATAAAAAGGATATAGATCATATTGTTGTCCATCTTGTCGCCTCTTTCTTTAAGATCGGGATCAGAATCATACACCATACTGCCATGGCGATGCCTGCAACCAGATACAGCACGTCGTAACCATTCATATCAGCTATTATCAGCACTACAGTGGAAACACAAAGTAGCAGTGCCAAAGCATTGTACCCTCTGATCGCCCGGACCACACCATAGTCCACATCCGGGAATATCAGATGTTTAAAGTGATACCTTGATGCCAAGGCGATAACCAGAACCACAATGGAATAAGGAACCAATTCAGAACCAGGATTACGCAGTACGCAGCATATCACGAATCCTACTATGATCGCTATCGGTACGACCCAACTTATCAGGCGCACCTTCAGATACTCAAAGTTTCCGTCATCCACCAGGCCATCGATCATTCCGAAATTCGCACTGAACAGGAACAAAAAGCAACCCAAAAGTCCGAGCATACCTACATGGAATACATCAGGCTCAGTTCCCTTTACGAGATTTTGTAAAAGAATATACCCCCTGCTGATCGTCATACATGCCATAGCCAGAACTACCATCTTGAGATAGAGCGGATTTCTCCTGAGAAGAATAGTAAATGTCCCATAGAGAAAAGCAAGAAGGCTGGCTGTAATTATAATCAGATTGGTGATCACATCAAGTGTCATTGGATGAATCCTCCGTTTCTCCGTGGAAAAAACACAAATATCCATTTATAAGTATACTATAAAACACAAAAAAACGCAACACCTAAATGTCGCGTATTTTCGTGTGTTTCATATTTCGGGGTTTATCACCCCGTGTAAAGCATACTTTGATCAATTATATGTGATACATAACATAGTCAGATCGTCAAACTGAGGAGCATCACCCACAAAGGCTTCTACCTGATCCTTTACAACGGTGATGATCCTCTCCGGTCCGGCTTCAGCTTCTCGGTTTAGAGCCTCGATCATACCATCGGTCTCAAACATTTTCATCTCGGCATTGGTTGCCTCAGGAACACCATCCGTGTACAGAAACAGCGTATCTCCGTGATCAAGTTGAAAAGTCTGATCCGTGTGTTTGATCGAAGGTCTCCCACCCAGAACGAATCCATGCTTATCCTTTATAAGTTCAAACCTGCCACCCTTGTGACGGATCACAGGGAACTCATGACCGGCATTCGCCTCGATGAGTTCGCCGGTTGAGAGCGTGATCACCCCAAGGAATGCAGTCACAAACAGATACTCGGCATTTTTATCACAGAGTCGGTCGTTGACATCCATCAGGATCTCTGCCGGTGTTCCTCCCTTCATGGCTCTGTCGCGAATAGAAGTCATGGCACGCACCATAAACATGGCTGCAGGTACTCCTTTGTCGGATACGTCCGCCACAACGAGCGCCAGATGATCGTCATCGATCAAGAAGATATCATAAAAATCACCGCCAACCTCCTTGGCCGGAGTCATGGATGCGTAAACATCAAACTCATTCCGCTCAGGATAAAGCGGGAACCTGTTAGGCAGCATATCTGCCTGGATCTTGGTCGCTATGGATAACTCTGTTCCTATCCTCTCCTTCTCTGCCTGGATCTGCATGATCTCCTGAATATAATTCCTTGTCTGCTCAGACATATTGCTGAAGGCGTTTGCCAGAACCTCGATCTCATCTCCTGTTTTGTAGATATCCTCTACCTCAAACTCCAGGTTGTCGCCGGTTATCGTCTCAACCTTTTTCGTCATGGCGTCGATGGGCTTGATTATCTTGCGTGCAAAGTATATCGAGATGATGACCGCATTCAAAAGCAGGAATATAAGGACCACCAGGGTTATCTTTGATGAACGGCTGAAGCTGCTTTCGAACTTTTCTTTTGTATCCTGCGCTACATTATCAACCTTTTGTAAGAGTTCATCAGTTGTTTTGGTCAGTTCCTCCTCGGGAATAAACATCATCAGAGTCCAGCCGACGGTCTCTACAGGCGCGTATCCGGCGTAATAGTTGATATCGTTCATCTTTATCGCCTGGAATCCCGTCTCTCCGAACATGGCAGTACGGACAAGCCTTTTGAGCTCACTGTTACCCGTCTCAAATGCCGAGATCGACATCTCCTTATCCATAGCCAGATCACCTTCCTTTATCGGGGAATAGATGATCTGTCCCTGATCGTTGACCAGTACGGAGAACCCTGTTTCTCCGGCCTTCGTCTCAGCTAACATCTGCTGGAGCACATCCAGCTTCATCGAGCCTTCAAGTACGCAGACCAGTTTTCCGTTTGAGTAGATCGGAGTACCGAATACGACCTCTGTCAGATTGTAAAAATAGCTGTGGATAGCCGGAGAGAAATACTGCTTTTTGCTCTCTATAGCTCCCTTATACCACGGACGTTCTCTGGCATCATAATCCTTTATGCTCCCATCCTCCTCGAACTTCTGATCGGACATGGAGTCCACCACCAGAGAAACGCCGCTGGGAAGCGCCGCGATACAGTCCATCGTGTACTGATTGTTCCCCTCGACGATCTCCTTCATCATCGGTTCGAGATTGGCTATCTTTCTGAGTATCTTAAGGGAATCCGGATCCGCTCCCTTCTTCGTATCCGCCATCATCAGCTGAGCTGACATCTTGCCACCGTTCTTTTTGTCAGGCGGATTCAACTCCTTTTCGACAAACTGTTCCGGATGATCAAAAATAGTCTGAATCTGCTGCGCCAACACATTAAAATCATGCCGCAGAGTCCAGAACTCTCCGTCAATATCATTCGCATTCGCTTTCGCATTTGACAACAGCATTTTTTCCGTCTGTGCCATCAATGTCTCCTGCGAATCAGCTTTTATCACCTCTGCCTGTTTTTCGCCGTTTTCCTCAGTCATCAGAGACAACGACCTTAACTGAAAAATTCCGATCACCGCAAAAGCGGTGATTGCAACTACTACCAAAACGAAACAGAGGTTAAAAATCTTGCTCCCCAGTCCTCCGAATACCATTCTTCCGATTTTTTTCATATATCATCCTTATTTCGATCTGTTGACCGTTCTCAGTTTATATCCAAGACTCGCTATAACTCCGACAAGTATCACTCCTATCATACCACATATCACCAGCAGGCTGATACCCATTCCGAATACGCTGGCGGTGCTCTCTGCGTTGTCAGGAGACTCCTTGGCCTCGTCGTATGAAAGCGTCACTTCAAACGGATCAGCCTCCGTCTCTCCGGGGCTCGTGACATAACCTATACAGTTGGTGAACTGCGCGCCCTTTTTGTCACTGCCGTATATATTAGAGATCCAGAGCGTCTCATCGCTTTCTGAAGCCGACATATACCCGCTCTCTTCATAGAGATATTTTGATGCTGTCTGACTTCCGCCTCTCAAAAAGTATCCGGTCACCCAGTCCTTTGTTGATATCTCCGTATATATCCGATAAGCCTTTGCAAGTCCTTTACTTTTCTTTTTGGCTTTATCTTTATCCTTGTCTTCTTTCTCTTCTTCTTTTTCTTCTCCCTCCGCTCCTTCCTTATCATCTCCGTCAGAGACTTCCTCCTGTTCACCTTCATCCTTGGATTCATCCTCGGATTCCGATGGAGTGTTATCAGATTTTGCATCAGGCTCAGTCTCATCCTTTGGTGCGGATTCATCGCTTCCTTCGTCAACATTTGAAGCATCACCCGGCTCATCGTTTGACTCAGGTACAGAGTCAGACTCCAACTCGGCAACTTTTTCAACAGGCTCCGAACGGCTGCTAAGAGCCGACAGATTCAGACCTACCATACAAAGGCTTCCGAGTACGCGGTTACCTGATGTAACGGAGGAAACCGTTTCCGGTTCAGCTTCATCGCTGCCTTCGCCGCCCTCATTACCCTCTGACTGCGTAGCGTCATCAGACTCTCCTGCTTCGTCGGATCCTTCCTGCTTCTCCTGTTCCTCAGTTTCCGTCTCTTCTTCAGTCTCCTCAGCTTCTTCGTCCTTACCCAGGTTCTCCAGCCCGAACTCCGCCGGATCGTATCCATAGGCAACCAGATCCATGATCGGTTCGCCCACTCTTTCATCCGTAGTCATATAGAAGGTGTATTTTTGGTCTGACTTGACCTCTCCGCCTTCTACCGGTGCATACGATACGCCATGAAACTCGATCTCACCTTCGTTTGCCCCCGCACGGATCATGTTCTCACCGGCATCCTCGGTTTCCGCTTCTCCGGCGCCATCTTCCTCTCCGTCTCCCGCTTCTTCCGTGTTATCTGCCTTTTCGATCTGCTTCTGTATATCCTCTTCGTCTCCGCCGATTGCTATCAGCGCACGCAGAGCTTTTTTTACATCATCTGTTCGGGTATAGCCGACAAATACGCATTTATCATCCCCGATATCATAATTCACATAGTATGTACATCCCTTGCCTGCCAGCTCAGCGATCGCATCCTCCTCACTGCCTGCCGTAGCCACTACCACTCGCTCAACATAAGGCATATAGAGGTTTCCTTTGTACATTCTTAAGTACAGCTCAGACCCTCCGATACCTTCATCGAGATCAGCCACTTTGCCATTGTCGGTGGTGACCACCTCCGAACCGTCAGAGGCGAGGACCGGTGAATCATCCGAGAACGTATCTGACTTCTTCACAAAGAAACTCAATCCCCTGAGAGCGCCTCCGGTTTCCGAATCGTAGCTTGCATACAGATACAGACTCGAGCCGCCTGCTCCCGTATTCAGGCTGACATCACTGACCTTCTGATAACTGTGACCGTCTATCTCGATGGAACCGCTTCCGCTCGATGACACCACAAGGTCACGGATCGCGCTGCCCTCTCCGCCTGTCCGGTATCCGAGATACAGATTGGACGATCCCGTCAGATTCAACGGCTGCTCGATAACATTATATCCGGATTCCTCCAGTGACAATGCGCTCAGATCCCCCTCCATCAATGTGATCTCGGTGATATAATCTCCACCCTCCGCGCGAGCGGTCAAAAGCCCTATAGGAAGCATCCAAAAGACCATATTCAGTATAAGGAAAAATGCCCCGGCTCGAACAAATATCTCTCTTCTCATAGCCTATCCCTCTCTTTTTTGTTTCCCGGTCTGATCCGCATGGATATCATACCTATCAGAACACCTATTATCATCGTAAAACCTGCTATCATCAGAGCTGATTCTCCGAATACACTTCCCGTACTCTGAAGCTGTTTGTTTTCCATGGCTTCTGACGGATCGGTCGTTGTTTTGTATCCCAGATAAACGTACGGAGATGCCAGCTCAGGTTTTTCGTCCGCGATATTTTTTATGACAGGTATATATCCGGCTTTTTTGATCTGATCGACCACTTCATCCTCTGATGCTCCTGCCGCGATCATAACATCCGAAATATATACTCCGCTGCCTCCTTCTTCAGATGAAGGTGAGTCCGCCGCTCTTGACGCACTGCCCATCCCCTGGAAACTCACGGCGAAGCCTGTCAATGAAAACATCAGAATAGTGATCAGAATAAACCATTTTCTTCCATGTTTCATAGGTGCAACACCTCCCGTTTCTCAAATATCGTTATCTATCTTTTTACTTCTTATTCGTCCTTCTTCTGCGGGCATAGATCACTCCCCCTGCTCCCAAAATTATCGCAATCAGTACCAGTCCTATCAAATACAGGATCGAAGGATATCCGAATACCGATGCCTCCGTATTTGTTGCTCCACCGGAGACAGCATCAGAAGTATCCGTATCTTCTTCCGTCTCCTCTGTGATCGCTTCTGTTCCCTGTTTAAAGAACATATAAGCTGAGTGTTTATCACCATCCAAAAGCTCACAGCCGTCTGTGTAGCAGAACCTGGTAACCGGGTTATACTCCGCATCACTCAGGCTCGATGTATCGGAGGAGCGAAGAGTATTTGCGAGTATGGGATCTCCGGCGTTTTCATCTGATGTGGTATAGACCGCCAGCCATTCATCCCGTTTCCAGTTGTGCAGGTCCGCTTTCTTTCCGCCCGCAGTTTTGGCTACTGAATAGGTCATATATACGATCTCGTTTCCTTCATAAGTTCTGGAAACCATGTTTTCGGGGATCTCGGTATACTCTACGCCCGGCTTTTCTTTCACGGCCGTATAAATCTCATATCCGACAAATCCGAATGCAACCACAGCACCAAGAAGGTATGCTATTCTGGCTCCCGCCCTGCCAAACCTTATTTTCTTTACTTCTACCGGTTCATACTGCTTATTATAAGCGTCTATCTTATTGGACAGCTGTATCTCTTTGCTTTTTATATACTTAGCCTTTGCCTTACTTGAAAGATTATTGACCTTGTTTAAGTTTCCGTTTTCACTTAACTTTGGTTCCAGTTTTTTCAAAACTGATTCCGCTTCCGTTCCTTCCATATATTTGACATTTACGGTAAAGTCCTTTATCAATTTCTTGTCCTGGATGTACTTAAGCTTTAATACGCTGTCAAAGTTTTTGATCTTCAATAATTCCTTATTCATGCCGTAAAGCAACGCTTCTGAGTTGAGGACCGGAGGTTTTGCAGGTAAAGTCTCAACCTTTATAAGACCATCAAGTCCACTCATCAGACAAAATATACCCGTACTCACGGCAAGGATCGAAAGCACGCACTCCCACGGGACATCTTTGATCGTCAGAGACTCGTTGTCATCTTCTGTTTTCATTCTTTTGAGAGCATCCTCGGTCAGAGCTGTATCACCATTAAATACATCCCTGTCAACTCCTTCGTATACCGACGTGACCCCCTGTCCCATCTCTTTTATGCTTTCTTCTGTTTGCTCATCCATCTCTGAATACTCGGATATCACGCTCTGAAAAATGCTTAGTAATCCTATATCTTCAAGAATGCTTTTCTGTCCGGATGAGAGAACATATGCAAAAGTATAGAGGTCGCTTCTTTTTAAGTCTTCTCTCATGAAGAAATCATAGAGCGACTGACCTGTGCCGTAAGGTGTATTTTTCAGGACATGCATAACGGAACCCATAACAGTCTGCTCGGCCACGTCTAACATATCTGTTGTATTATCCAGTGCTTCTGATAATGTATCTCCCATCTCATCAACACTCATATCGATGTTGTAATCTTCACCGGTATCAATGTCACAGACATCCGATATGATCTCTGCTGTTTTGTCAGCATCACCGTTTTCTATCGCCTTACACATCTCGGTATCTGCGTACTCGCTGAAGGTCTTTCTGATATCCGGTAACTCTTTCATCAGGACATCCACATCAGCGCCAAAATCCTTTTCCAACTGTTTGTTGATAGCGGAGGTTGTTTTTAATCTTGGATATGCAACCTTGTACTGATCGATCAGACCGTTCGGTCCCAATTCTCCCATACGGGTATGCCAGGCGCCCTTTTTCCCAACCTTGGTGTCGGCTCCCTGTATGATGATCCTCTCGATAGCATTGATTATGGCATCGTTTCCCTGTACAAACACTTTTTCAAGTTCTTTTCTTGCATTATTATCTGAGTTGTTTCGGGCTAAAGCACGACCTTTATCCAAAAGGAAATCTCCCAGAAAAGTATCGCTGTCATCCTCATAATAATAATTCAAAGACCTGTTGACAAGGATAGCTGCATCCAGATTCGCATCATAGTTTTTTGCGTATTCCGTAAGAGCCGGGATGATGATATCCAGCTGACGCGAGATAGCGTCTTTTTTATTCTTCAGGATCTCCTCATATTCAGAGACGGAGTACCCCCCACTCATCAACTCCACTTTGATATCGCGGATAGCTTGTTCCGGATCGTCTGTAGTGGTGTAGCCAATCCATGATGAACCACTCTTTCCTTTGTTGAAATCCTGATCAAGGATCACAAAGTCATCTCCCAATTCCTTCTGAGCATCTTCTTTGCTCGAAGCATAGCTGATGGTTATATCCTTAACATATTTGCCACCGGCAGCTGCAGCCTTTGCTGCCTTTCCGCCACATACTGACATCAGTGTGACTGCTGCCATAAGGGTCATGGATATGATCTTTTTCGTGATTGCATTCATGACAACACCTCCTCGCAATACTATTCTTTTGGTATCTTGTGCCTATCATATCACAACTAGCGTTACAAAAAGGTTACAAATCAAAAAAAGCCCGAAACCACGTGGGTTTCGGGCCGTAAGATCACTCTTATTTCATTACTTTACAACAACCGTTATTGTTTTTGTTGTAGTTTTTTTGCTTGAAGATGTCTCATTCGCAACAATACGGAATTGATATTTTCCGGCCGGAGCATTCTTCTTAAGTGTAATGGTCGTGCTCTTTATGGTGAGCATTTTTTTGCCTGTTTTCGGAGTACTTACTACACTGAGACTGAGTTTAGCTTTCGGACTTACCTTTACGGTAAACTTTTGAGCCTTTTTATTGACTTTCGATTTTTTAACTTTGAGTGTTACTCTTTTCTTTACGGCATCCTTTGATTTGATCTTTATGCTCGCATTTGCTTTATGACCGAATGCCTTGATCGGGAAGTTATCAATCTGGAAGGAGTCTTTTGTAAAAGATTCGCCAAACGCCATTTGCATTTCAGCTTCGTTCGATCCGAACAGTGCCCCGATAATACTCTCTCTAAGAGTGCTGATATCTACCCATCCTTCTCCATTAGATATAAAGCTTTCTCCGGGGTTAATCACTCCCTTGATCTTCAACGGTGATAGACCTACACCCAACGGTATAAGTTCTTTATAAACTTCACTGTTTTTATCGTCATCTTTGTAGTGCTCAGAGATCACAACAGAGTATTTTTCTCCCTTTTTAACCGGAATATCTTTTTTCAGTTCAATCCTTTGGTATCCGCCATAAAGGAAAATCTCCATACCTTCTGTTGCCTTTGTGCCCGAAAGAGGATCAGACGGATCCTTAAGGTTAGTATAGATTGCATAATCTACATATGTTCCGGGAGTATTTGTAGCCATCCCGATTGAATACAGATTAGTGCTCTGCTCTGAGGTAAATACGTTTGCCATCATTGACTTCTGTGTGGGATCCGCTTTTGCCCTAATTTCATCCATACTCATATAGGAACTCACGGGAAGCAGATCATACTGAGCTATCAAAGTTTCGCCTATAGCTTTTTGTTCTTTTTCTGAGTAGAAGCAATATGACTCTGCTCCGCTAACAGACGTATCAAAGTATGAGAGGTAAAAATAACCCGTACCATCAATTCCCCAATCTCTCACTACCTGGCCATCAAGTGATCCCCAGCTGTTCTTGATGATAAATGCACCATCTTCCGGAGGGGTACTTCCCTCAACGGTTTTTCCTTCCACCGTTCTTGTGAAGTTTTCTTTGGGATAATTATCATCATAGCCTACTACACAAACCGCATGGTTTGCTTGTTTATAATCATTGGTATACTGTGCCCAATTCGTCGTGTTCATATATCCTTTGTCACCAAGCACATCCCCCGGTCTTGACTGATCCGCATAATATGATAATACTACTCCGTGGCCGTTTTTCAATTCATTCTTTATGCTCCATCTCGTATCTTCATTGTTTGTAAAAAGGCCCATTTTAGTGCCGATAGGAGTCTGCATGATACGGCTTTCTTTCATAAGCAATCTGCCGCCGCCAAGGCGGTATTCATCGTTCACCGGAAGCCTCCAATCGTCAAACTTCGCATAGCTTTCTATATCATCATAACTACCCGGAAGAAGTTTTTCATCATAAACGCTGTCAAACCACTCTTTGAAACCCATACCGTCCTTGTAACCGAACTGCTTCATCATCGCTAACATTTGAGGATCATTCATTAAATACAGATTGTAAAAAACTTTATAATCGTATTCTTTCCTGGCAGCCTTCGCCTCATCGGACTCATTTTTATCAGTAGTGATCCATCCGTGCATTCCTTTATACTGATATGGACGATCATCGACAGCACCGTAGTTTTTGGCCCATCCCTTTACAGTATCCGTTTCCCTTTTAGGTCCCTGACCGGACATAAAAAAGTTTGAACCGCAATTCAGCGTCGTGGCTCCAAAATCATAACATGCGTTGATGTTATCCTTTTCTATTTCTGAGGGATCAAATCCCTCTCCGACCTGAGACGACGGAATGATCCCCGATTTCACATCATCCTTAGTAATTCCGTGATAGTAGTACCATGCGAAATCTTTTTCGGAAAGATCTATTTTTTCATTTTTTGTTCCGGCAGGTGTACCGAGGTTGTTCTCAAATAAGTATGAAATCTCGGCAGCAGACTGAATACCAAAAGCCCAACAGGTACCGAACGGGTTCTGGAATTTGACCGGAGTCACATAGTTTTCGCCTTTTCCGTCTCCATCCTTATCATAGTCGCGCAGATCAACTTTTGCAGGTAAAACCGATGCCTCTTCTTTTAACTGTTTTTCTACGCTTTTTGACATCGCTTTGTTATCAGATAAAAAAGCGATCTTTTCTTCCTTTGCCTGCGCATCCACTGTCGGTGCGATCACTCCGGATGCCGTGAATCCCATAGCAAAAGCAAGCGCTATAGCTACAGGTCTCTTAAACTTAAAAACCTTTTTTTCCATTTGCATTGCCCTCCTTGAATCGATAGTATTACAGGAAAATGGATGATACCTGTCCCATCGTCTAACGTACCGGCGAGCGAATAACTCGCGCCACCCAGATGCATCTGCGAAACGGGATTCGTCATGAGACGGATATCCTTGGTTTTTATGGATCACTCCTCGTCCGACAGACAGGCATTGATCTTCTCCACCAGATCCGTCACGTTAAACGGCTTGGCGACATGCGCGTTCATCCCGGCGGCCAGGGCATTTTTCACATCCTCGTTAAAGGTGTTTGCCGTCATCGCAATGATCGGGATGTTTGCCAGCTGCGGGTCGTCGAGCGCACGGATCTGAGCCGTCGCCTCGAGACCGTCCATCACCGGCATCTGGATATCCATCAGGATGATATCGATGTCACCGGGCTGTGAGTTCTTGACGAGCTGCACGGCCGCGTTCCCGCTGGTGATGATCTTTACGTTAAAGCCGAGATTGCGGAGCGTCCGATCTGAGAGATGCAGATTCGCCACCGTATCATCGACAACCAGGACCGTCGTATCGCTGTAATCCCTGTGCGCCGCGACATGATGATCGCCGGCGCCCTCCTGAGGCGCCGCATCCGACGGACTCATCGGCAGCGTGATGTCAAACTCCGTCCCGGAGCCAGGCCGACTGGCCACCTCGATGCTGCCGCCCATCATCTCGACCAAACTGTGCACCAGAGACATACCGAGACGCGTCCCCTGATTCTCGCTCACCATGACGAGCTCTTCCTTGGGGTACGGCTCCCAGATATGCTGGAGAAAATCCTCCGACATCCCGATGCCCGTATCACAGATCCGGATCTCATAAGTGATCTTCTCACCGCTCTCCTTCAGCGCCCCCGACAGCGAAACCCGCCCCCTCTGGGACGTGTATTTATACGCATTCGAAAGGAGATTTGTCAGGATCTGCTTGACGCGCTCCTTATCGCACTCGACCACATCCTCGCCCATCTTCTCCACGTCCACATCAAAGTAGACCTGCTTTTCATTCATCTTTTGACGGTAGGCACCGGCACTCTCCAACACCAATGATTTCAGTGTTACGGGAGCCGTCGACAGAGTCACCTCTCCGTTATCGATCCGCGCAAAATCGACGATGTCGTTGACCAGCTCGAGCAGATGCTCGCTGGACGACACGATCTTGTCCAGATACTCCTTCAGGTTTTGCTTGTTGTCCATCTCCCGCTCGGCGAGCTTTGAAAACCCGATGATTGAGTTTAACGGGGTGCGCAGATCATGTGATATGCTGGAAAAAAAATGACTGTCCATATCTATTCCTCCCTTTTCAGTAGTTACTCTTTCTCGTCATATATCAGAGATATTTCTTCACAATCCGTGCCCACTGATTCATCACAAATCTTGCCGGCATGATCTTGGAATAAAAATGTGTGTACTTGGCAAAAAAGGACGGAACCGACATGGCCTTTCCTTTTTTACTGTCCTTCAACGCTTTATTTACCACCTTATCCGGACTTATCATCCCGGGATACTTGATCGGTTTGCCGTCCTTTTCACGCGGAAGCATTCCGGTATCCACCCACCCGGGGCACACAGTCGTTACGGTGATACCACGCTCTTTCATCTCGAACCCAAGCGCTCTTGAGTAGTTCTTTAAAAACACTTTGCTCGCTGAATACATACAAAGATACGGGTTGGGCTGAAAAGAAGACGCGGAAGAAATATTAAGTATCCTCGCACCCTTCTCCATATAAGGCAGCGTCGCAGTAACCAGCATTGCCGGCGCGGAGCAGTTGAGTTTGACAAGGTTTTCAACCTCCGCACTCTCCATTTTTTCGATTCGCCCCATGTACGCTGTTCCCGCATTATTTACAAGCAACGTGACATTTGCTTTTGTCTCCTGCAACTTTTTCGTGATGACATCGACTCCGTCCGTCGACAGATCCGCCACCACGGGAACGATATTTTTATATGTGCTCTGCATCGAAGCCAGCTTGTCTTTATTTCTGGCAACGGCCCATATCTCATCCATGTCCTCATACGTACTGAGGATTTCCACAAATTTCATTCCGATCCCACCGGTAGCACCTGTTACAATTGCTGTTGTTTTCATGCTATTCCCCCTGTTGTTAATAATTCAAACGGATTTCAATTCGAACTGAGTCTATTATATTTTTATTCGATTGTTTTTACCCTTTCGACCACCTCATCATACGAAACATATGGGACTTTATAATACTTAGAATTATCATTATTAAGCATTACAAATCCCCCCTTATCTTCACCGACAATTCTGTCCGCCGTACAAACAATGTTAAAGTTACGATCCAGGACAAACGACTCTTTCGGCGAATCTATGATATACCCTTTCGAAATCTCGGAGTAACGCATTCCGTCACACGAATCCACCGTTACTTCCAACGTTTGTATCAGTTTTTTGGTCTCCATGTCAACGATATCCAGCGAGTCCCTACCGTATACACAGAGATACTTTTTGTCATTTGAGAAAAACACCTGCTCTCCTCCCTTGGGATCCAGTCCCTCTACGGACGCTATGATCTTCTCTGCGTTTTCACTGTCTATAAACTCCGTATCCGCATATGGATATTCACCTGTAAACTCCTCTCCGACTTCCTCCGCCGTATCGGGGATTTCGGAAGCATATTTTATGATATAGTCGGAGGTAAAAGGCCGATAAAACAAAGCCTCTCCCCCCCTCTTTGCCTGACTGACCTCGAGCGTAGGCACATAGCGAAACACCCGCTCACTGCTGTCGTTCGACTCGCTTCCGTCATAGGCAAACAGTTTTCCCGATGAACATAAATAATAATAATTGGTTATGCCATCGCTCGTTGTCTCCGTCCATGTCGACACGATCGGTGTCTCCGTATACATCGTCGGCATGACATCCCCCGCAGTGCTCAAGCCGGTCACAAAACCACCACCCCGGACATAGATACTGTCGTTTACATGCGTGACCTCAACGGCTGTTTCTCCCGGCAGTCCGGCTTCCCATTTTTTCTTCCCGGACCGAAGATCGACGGCGACCGCCCTGGTTACGAGCTCGTCTCCCGACCCGTCGTGCCCGGACGCGACATAGCATAATGTATTTCCATAAACCGTGGCCACCACGGAGTCATCCTTCTTTTCCCGATGATGATACACCGGCTTACCGGACGCCTTATCAAAAACAACGATATAGATCGTCGAACCGTCCTTATAGGTGGCTACCGCCAGCTTCTTTTCAAAGCTGACACCTGTGATCTCCAGATCATTTTTCTTAAAAATATCCGCGATATCCACGCGATAGGTAATCTCACCCCGATCGCCGATGGCCAAAAGAGAATCCGTACCGCATACGATCGTCGTCCCCGTATCCGGATCCTGATAAAAGGAGGTGTAATCACTGATTTCCTCCGGGAGTGTCACGGCTGCGGTGAGATCGCGATCATTCAGCGAGTAATACGACCGACTCGTACCATCGATCACGACGAATCCGTTCGTTCCGCAAAACGAAGCATCAAACATCGAATCCGCGTCCTCAGACTGTCTCTCTATCTCATAGAGAACCTCCTTTGAATCGGAATCAGATACGCTTACCTTTGATTCGTCACGCAAAAGGATATACTTCCCGTCAACCGATACATCAAACATGTTTAAGCTCCGGTCACTCTCGTAAATC
>JAZASH010000006.1:0-50441 GCA_036343395.1 Eubacterium sp.
CGGCAACCCGGCACCCGAACCGCCACCAGTTCCACCACCAGTTCCACCGCCAGTGCCGGCACCACCTGAACCAGCACCGGACCCACTACCTGAGCCACCTGCGCCGGCCCCGGTACCTGTGCCCGAGCCACTACCTGAGCCACCACCGGCGTTCGATCCTCCCGTGCCACTGCCGCTACCGACCTCGTTTCCGCTTCCTGAGCCAGTACCTGTTCCACTACCAGTGTTCGATCCACCTGTGCCCGAGCCGGTTCCACTTCCACTACCAGTGTTCGATCCACCTGTGCCTGAGCCGGTTTCACCTCCGGCGTTTGTCCCTCCGGTACCTGTCCCGGTTCCACTTCCTGCATTCGATCCTCCGGCTCCAGTACCCGCGCCGGTTCCGGATCCTGTCCCCGTTCCAGTACCACTGCCTGTTCCTCCACCGGTGCTCATACCACCACCAGTGCCGGCCTCTTCGCCGGTTCCTGTTCCGGTCCCTGTTCCACTTCCGGCACTCGTGCCACCACCGCTGCTGCCGGATCCACCGCCAGTGCCGGTTCCAGACCCAGTTCCGGTCCCGGTACCCGTGCCAGCACCGCCCGTGCCACTACCGCTCCCGGCCTCGCTTCTCGCCCTCACGGTTACGCGGCCGACTTTCTTGAGCAGCTTCGTCTTGTAATTCATATTCCACTTCGGCGTAAACACCACATCATACAGATGCGTCCCCACAGTCGGCTCGACATCCTCCTCGGCAAAACTCCACGTGCCCTCAACCGCGCTCGTCCAGTTGATCCCGTCCGTGTAGATCCTCGCATCACCCAACGTCAGCCCCTGCTCGATCTCGACATCGAGCGCGCACGCATCCGACTTGGTAAAGGTATACTCCTTCTTCACCACATACTCGTCCTTGCCGGTATAGACCAGATCGGGCCCCGCGATATTGCTGTCCGACGCCGCCATATCGATCATCCCGTGCTGATAGAGCCGTCCGTCCCAAAAATTCTCCATGATCTCGAACTTCGCGCCGGCCTCACACTCGAAATCCGCCCCGGTAAACCGCGCCGTCTTGTTGATCGGCACGCAGAAAAGCGCCCCGGCCTTCAGCTTAACACCGCGCGCACTCGACGGCACCTCGATATAATCATCCCCCACAAAAAGGATGCACGCCTTGCTGCCCAGCTGCTGCGAAAACCGCAGCACCGTCAGCACATCGCTCGTATACCGCAGCTCGTGCCCGGACGTCTTATCGGTCACATTCACCGCCCACCGCTTCAGCGGATCCACCATCAGTTGGAAGCTGTGATTCAGCGTCTTTCCGTTTTTCTCATAGGTCGGGCTCGCCACGCCATAGCTCTCAAACCACGCCTGCTCCTGATCGGTAACGTTATTATTTCGCCAGGTTCTCCCGCTCGTCGTCGTCCCCTCAGACGCACGGGACACACTCGGTGTAAACAGCGTACCCACTGCCAGCGCCAGCGAAGCCACGACAGCAACGGTACGTCTCTTTCTTCTGAAAAATGTAGAAATTCCCATAAAAATCCTCCTATTCTGCCACAGGATACACAAAAATATCCTCGGCTACAGAAAAAAATGCATCAGTAAATAAACCTCTCGGCCAAAAATAGTATAATCTTGTGAATTGTAGCAGACATACTGCCATGAGTAGCAGACAAACTGCCATGACGCCCGCCGGGGCCCGATCGGTACCCGGTGTGCAAGACCTGGTAAGGAGTCGCAGACTGCGCTCCTAAGCAACATGGTGATAAGCGGATAAAAATCGGCCACACGATGTTGTATCCTTCGAAGGAATTTCATCATATCATACGCATTTCCCCTTGTCAAGGACAAAATAAAAAAAGTGCCGGACACCCCGACACTCCGCCATCTCCGGCGCTCCGGACGCAAACTCCCACACAGAAACCGCTACGACACGATCTCGATCTTCTCCAGGACGACATCCCGCCCGGCGATGACCTTGCCGTTTCCGTCCGAGCAAAACGGACATAAATACTTATGCTCCCTGTCCGGATGATACTCCTGCCCGCACCCGGCACACTGAACCCGCACCGGCACCATCTCCACCTCCAGCGTGGAGCCCTCGAGGATCGTCCCCTCCACCGCCGACGTGTAATACTTGTGCAGGTACTCCGGCAGCACATCCGTCATCTCTCCCACCGACACAAACAGGCGGGACACACGCCCCGCCTGCTCATTTTTCACACTCTCGATCGCCTGGTTCACAAACCTCACGACATAACTCATCTCATGCATATACCGTACTGCTCCTATGCGGTGATATCATCACCCGATCTTCGTCTTTCCACCCATATACGGCTGCAAAACCTCCGGTATATTCACGCTCAGATCCTCATTCAGATTATTCTCAAGGAAAGCGATCAGCATACGCGGCGGTGCCACCACCGTATTATTCAGCGTATGTGCAAAATACTTTCCGTCCTTGCCCTTCACGCGGATTCCCAGACGACGCGCCTGCGCATCGGAAAGATTCGAGCAGGAACCCACCTCAAAATACTTCTTCTGACGCGGCGACCACGCCTCGACATCCACCGACTTGATCTTCAGATCCGCCAGGTCACCCGAGCAACACTCCAGCGTACGTACCGGAATATCCAGCGAGCGGAAAAGATCTACCGTATTCTGCCACAGCTTGTCAAACCACATCGGGCTCTCCTCCGGCTTGCAGACCACGATCATCTCCTGCTTCTCGAACTGATGGATACGGTACACACCGCGCTCCTCGATCCCGTGCGCGCCCTTCTCCTTGCGGAAGCACGGCGAATAACTGGTGAGCGTTTTCGGCAGCTCCTCCTCCGGGAGGATCTTATCGATAAACTTACCAATCATCGAGTGCTCACTCGTACCGATCAGGTAGAGATCCTCACCCTCGATCTTATACATCATAGCGTCCATTTCCTCAAAGGACATAACACCCGTTACGACATTCGAACGGATCATAAACGGCGGCACACAGTAGGTAAAGCCCCGGTCGATCATAAAATCTCTCGCATACGAGATCACCGCGGAGTGCAGTCTCGCGATATCACCCATCAGGTAATAAAACCCGTTACCGGCCACGTCACGCGCCGCATCCAGATCGATACCGTTGTGCTTCTCCATGATCTCCGTATGATACGGGATCTCAAAATCCGGTACGACCGGCTCCCCGTACTTCTCGACCTCGACGTTCTCCGAATCATCCTTGCCGATCGGGACACTCGGATCGATGATATTCGGGATCACCATCATCCTCTTTTTAACTTCCTCGCCCAGCGTAGCCTCCTGCTCCTCGAGCTTTTTGAGCTCCTCCGCCTGGGCCGTCACCTCAGCCTTGACCTTCTCCGCCTCGTCCTTTTTACCCTGCGCCATCAGCGCACCGATCTCCTTGGACTTGACATTTCTCTGATTTCGGATATCGTCTGCCTTCTGCTGTACCTCACGACGCTTCTGATCGTACTCGATCACCTCGTCGACCAGCGGCAGCTTTTTCTCCTGAAACTTTTTCTTGATATTTTCCTTAACAATGTCCGGATTCTCGCGGACAAATCGGATATCCAACATAACCGTAAATCTCCTTATCTGTAAAAATTGCCTCAAACAAGCGCCTACTATCATACCACAGCGCGCCCCGTTTGACAAGCCGTATGCGTCACAAAACGCATAAAAATCATCGGATCACAATATCTCCCATCGAGACATCGACGTGGAAATATCGATTCTCATCCGACTGCCGTCTCGGTCCGTGCTCCAGATCGTTGTCGGACATCTCATCACCGAACCGGACATCCCCCAGACTCACGTCCAGATCCACCTCGTAGCGGTCGGCGATATCCGCCTTCGGCTCCGGCAGCTCATAAGAAAAATCTCCCATCGACAAATCCGCATCGACACGGTACAGATCGGACTTGACGACTGTCACATTACCGGTCGACGAATCCAGCACTGTCTCACCGGTGCAGATCACATTCGTGATCGTCAGATCGCCGGTCGACAGATCCACATCCATCTCTCCGGCGCGGATGCCTCTCAAGTCAACCCCTCCGGTCGATACATCAAGATCCAGCTTATCCATCTCGATCTCACCGGTTCCGTTAATCTTTACATCACCGGTCGACGTATCCAGATCATAGGTCATGCGGACCTTTTTCGGCACACGGATCGTGATCCTGCCATCGTCCCCGCCGAAGTGGAACCCAAAAAGATGGAACCCGGACTCCTCCGAGATCGTCAGGTCACTACCGCCCTGCTGGATCTTTGGCTCGCCGTAGAAATCACCCTTATACACGACCGTCACCTCGTTGCCCTCGGTCTCCTCGATCGTCAGATCGGACTGCTTCAGATTGACATCGATCTTGTTAAACTGGTTGACGTCAAAGGACCTCTCGCCCTCATAGTGTGACGTCTTAATCGGACCAAACAGGTGGAAACCGCCGACACCGGAGAAAAGCCGGAACCCGCGGAAAAGATTAAATCCGTTGTTGATCACTAAAAATGCCGCGACGATGATCAGGATCAGCGCCCAGGTAGGCAGCGACTTCTTCTGCTGATAGGTATAGGCAGGAGCCGCTGTGTACGCGCCGTTCCCGGCCGTCGCGCCAGCCGAACCGGCTGAACCGGCAGCCTCAGCAGCGCCATCTGCCCCCGCGTCGGTAGCCCCCGCGTCGGTAGCCCCCGCGTCGGGCTCAGCAGTCTCACCGGCATCACCGGCACCACCGACCGCCTCCGGCCCCAGACTTGCCGCCCGCTTACATCCTTTAGACAGCTCCTTCAGCCGCTCGCTCACACTGCCCGCATACACGAGCAACGCCACACCGACGGCGACAAAAAGCAGCACCGCATTTGACATGATCTCCCCGGCCATACCCGGGATGATATCACTCAAATTGGAGAAAACCGGTCCCAGGATGATCGTCACCACACCGCCGACGATACAGCCGATCCGTCGACCGGACCACTCATCGGTGGACATCTCCATCTCCATCTTGGCCCCGCCATCCAGGAAAATGGCATCCTTATTGACCTTCCCGTACCGCTTCGTCAGATGCGCCGACAGGATAAACAGCGCCACCGCACCGGCGATACAGAAAAAGAAAGCCGAACCGCCGATCACGTCACCCGCCTCACGCGGCAGTCCGCGTTTGAGCACAGCCTCCAGCACACTGCTTGTGTACGGAGCAAAGATACATAAAAACACCGCGCCCGCGACCATCCTCGCGTGTCGTCTCGCAAATTTCAGGTACGAAATCACATCCTCCAATCCCCAGGATCTTCGATTTCGATACTTCGTTGATGTTTCCATTCTGACTTCTCCTCCTCCGTTTATGACTTAACCGTACGCGCCACCCGGTACGCAATATTGGTCCACAGCTGCGGGATGACACCCAGATCGCGTTTCAAAGTCTGTGGAAGCGTAGGGATCCGGTCGTACAAAAAGGCGATATACTCATCCTTCTCCTCGCCGTAATCGAGGATCTCCATCGTATAGGTCTTCGCCGCCGTCCGTCGGGACTCCGTCACCTCCGTAATCGAGCCGGACACCGTGATGTCTTTATTCTTCGTGGTCACCGCCACACGTGCGTGATCACCCAACTCAAACTCGCCCTCATCCAGATAGATCGTGATGCTATGCTCGGTCAGCATCGTCGTGATACCGTCATACGGCGTCTCACTGCCCTCAGCAAACGCCTGGATCAGCTCACCCTCACGCACCTTCACGATCTCCTCATCGCTGTCCCGTCCGTCGACGAGGAACATCGACATCAGCAGGTAATACAGATTTCGTACCAGCCAGAAAATGAGGATCAGGAAACTGATCAGCTGCGACACCTCAAACACCCAGATCATCCGGACGATACCGGCGACTGTCAGCGCAGTGAAAAACAGGAAAGGCGCGAGAGCCTTCATATCTCTCTTCTTCACGACCTTCCGACCGCTCTTATCAGTAACCTTGAAAACCTTCGTTGTAATACCGAAAAATTCCTTCAGGATCGGTAGCAGCATCTTTGGCATAACACTGGTTTCATAGATACCGCTCCACTTCGTCGAAATACAGTTTTTGCTCGTGATCCGAAGCGATATTTCCTGCATCACGAACATCGGAACCCAGAAAACACACAGCTCCAGCCAGTTACATAAAAATACCGGGATCGCGAACACCGCAAACACGAGCGGCGAGATCATATAGATCAGATTCTTCAACGGTGAATACCAATAAACCACCGAGCTGAAATAACTGATCTTCTGGCTGATCGTCAACTCCTTACGACGGAAAATCTTCAGCTGTCTGGCGGTCGCGATAACACCGCGTCCCCAGCGCGTACGCTGCTTGATATGCTCGCTATAGGTATCCGGCGTCTGTCCGGAGGCGAGCGGCTCAGGCAGTCCCAGACTCACATAGCCGGCGCCCTCGATCATCAGACCGGTCGCAAAATCCTCCGTTATCGACTCGGTATAAAAACCACCGATATCCTCCAGCGCCCGACGCGCGAGGACCGTGTTGGACCCACCATAAATAACACTGTTCGAAGACGTCTTGGCAGGCTCGATGGAACGATAGAAAAAGTCCTGCTCGTTCGGTGCTTTTTTCTCCGAATACAACGCATGCTGGAAGATGTCCGGCGTATAGAAACACTGCGGTGTCTGCAGCAGTCCGAGATGGAGTCTCTCCTCCTCCGGACGATCCGCCTGACGCAGCTCCGCATCGATAAAATACGGGATCGTTTTTAACAAAAATTCACTGCGCGGGATCATATCCGCATCCAGTGTCACCACATACGGGGAGGACGTGCGCTCCATCGCCTTGTTCAGGTTTCCGGCCTTCGCCCCCTCGTTATCCGGGCGGTCAAAATATCCCACACCCATCTCCTCAGCCAGCTCACGGATATGCGCCCGCCGATTATCATCACAAACCCAGACATGAACCTTGCTCTTATCCGGATACTGCAGCCGCACACATCCGCCGATCGTCTTGCGTAGCAGCTCCGCCGGCTCATTATAGGTCGCGATAAAAATATCCACATCCGGCCATGCCTCCTCCGGGATCTCCGGCAGAGGATACTCCTTCTTCCCAAAAAGGTTCATATACAGAACCAAAGACTCTAAAAATCCGATCACCTCGACGATCAGCAGGATGATGTTCGCTGCGATCGCGAGCGGTCCCGCCTCGATCGGGATCGACGCTGTGATACGCCAGATCAGATACGTGATCATAAAGAAAATACACAGCACCAGACATACCACGATACCCTTTTTCACATGCGATCTGCCATCGGTACGACCGTAGTTAAAAATATCATCATAGGTACTGTAATTTTTCTTGGATTTACCGGGTGTTTTGGCCCGTTTTTTATGACGTAAAAACAGCAAAAACAGAGCAGAAACCGGCACCATGATCCCGACAGTGATCAGGACATACCACGGCCACTTGACGACCACCCGGTACCCTCTGTCACCGAGCGTCGCGGTCACATAATCCTTTACCTTGGTGCCGAACTCCTTTTTCAGGACATCCGCCGGTCTCGGGATACTGTTTAGCCTTCTCTCGGCTTTGATCAGTTCCTTTACCCACTTACCGGTCTCGGTTAATTCACTATCCTTATATCCCTCTGACGGCTCAAATCCCGACTTAAAAATCGCCGAGGATTCATCACGATCCGACAGACTCCAAACAGCATAGCTGATTCTTTCCTGATTCAAAAATGAGAACCACTCTTCCGCGGACTTAAAGTCGATATCCCCGTCTCCGCTGGACTCACTGATTCCGCACTCACTGATAAAAACAGGCAGGCCCCAGTTCAGCGCTGTCACCAGACCGCTCCGGACATTATGCCCGTGAGACGCCGCATAAAAATGCAGTACGTACATCAGGTTGTCAAAGCCGAGTCGACGCAGGGTGGCATCCCCGAGATTTCGATCATACTCCGGTGTACCGACCAGGATCACCGACTCCGGGATCTGCTCTCGGATGATCGGAATGATCGTCCGCGCATACGTCATGACGTCGGTCCAGACGGTCTCACCGTTTGGCTCGTTACAGATCTCAAAGAGGACATTCGGACTGTCCTTATATTCCTTCGCGATCGTATCGAAAAATTCTCTCGCTTCCTTGATGTTATCGTTCGGGTTGGAATCCTTGAGAATATGCCAGTCCACGATCACATACATATCCGCTGCGATCGCATAATCGATCCCCTTTCGCATCAGCGCGAGACTTTCTTCCTGTTCGCCGTCGCTGTAGATTTCCGAATACATTGCCAGACGAAGCAGGTTACAGTCCCATTCCCTGGATATGGTTTTGATCAGGTCCTCATTAATAAAATTAGGAAACCAGGTCAGACCGTGAGTAGATACTCCGCGGAGCTGGACCTGCCTTCCCGTAGCTTTGGCATAAAGATTCTTTCCGTCGACTCGCAATCGCCCGTCGACAGACGGTCTCGCCGTATAATGATACCCTTTAATAGCAGCCCTGGCCGGTTGTTGACCGACCAGGACTCCCATTAACAAACAAACAAATACAGATAGAATAAGATAGACTTTTTTCATTCTGCTGACTATACCTCTTTCTTTACAGGCGCCTCCTTCGGAAGCCCGGTGCTTACATCAATGATGACTTTCTTCGGACACTTCATCGAACACAGGCCACAGCCGCGACATTTTTCCGGATCGATATGCGCGATATTGTTCTCCACATGCACCGCATCGAAGTTACAGTTTTTCTCGCACAGTCCGCAGCCGATACAGCCGGCCTCGCATACCTGCATCACATCCTTGCCCTTATCCGTCGAGGAGCACTGAACCATGTAGAAGGTCTTATAGTTTGCACTCTCATACGGGATCAGCTCGATTAGATGCTTCGGACAGGTGTCGACACACTGACCGCAGGCAACACATTTTTCTTTATCGACATGAGCGATACCATCCTCGCTCACGTGGATCGCGTCAAACTGACATACCGTCACACAGGACCCCAGTCCCAGACAGCCGGACGGGCAAGCCTTGCCACCGGCTCCCGGGATCGCTGCCGCTGCGCGACAATCTGCGATACCAACATACTGATACTTGTCCTTCGCCTTTTCACAGGTTCCGGCACACTTGACAAAAGCTACCTTCTTTACGGCTGCTCCGGCATCGACACCCATGATCTTACCGATCTCGGCTGCCACCGGTGCACCGCCGACCGGACATCCGTTTACCGGAGCCGTTCCTGCTACGATCGCATCCGCCAGACCATCACAGCCCGGATAGCCGCAACCACCGCAGTTATTACCCGGCAGGCACTCACGCACCTGAACCACTCTCTCATCCACCTCAACGGCGAAAACCTTACCGGCTACGCCGAGGAGCAAACCGATCGCGATACCCAGCACCGCCAGCAGGATGATAGAGAAGATAATAATTGTACTCATAATTCACCCTCCTTGATCAAAAGCTGACGCCGCCAAAGCCACAGAAAGCGATCGCCATCAGACCGGCTGTTACCAGCACGATCGGCGTTCCCTTCATCGCTGACGGGATGTTGCTGTTTTCGAGTTTCTCTCGGATCCCGGCCATCAGGCAGATTGCCAGGAAAAATCCTACGGCTGCGCCGAATCCACGGATCGTAGCCTCAAGGATATTGTCACCGTTCTGTACCGACAGGAGAGCCACACCGAGTACGGCACAGTTGGTGGTGATCAACGGCAGATACACACCCAGTGCCTGATACAGGCTCTTCATTGCCTTTTTCATAAACATCTCAACAAACTGTACCAGAGCCGCGATCACGAGGATGAATACGATCGTATTCAGGTACTCAAGCTGATTTGGCAGAAGTAACAGATTGTAAAGTGTACTGGTGATCAGCGACGCGATCGTGATGACGAAGATGACCGCACCACCCATGCCGGCTGCCGTCTGCACCTTTTTCGATACACCGAGGAAAGGACAGATGCCCAGGAACTGGCTCAACACGAAGTTGTTGACCAATGCCGCCGTAAACAGAATCGTAAATAACGTCATGCCTCATCACCTCCTTCGCTCTCTGAACCCTGATCCGCTGCCTTCTCCTCTATGGTCTCCAGCATCTGATCGTCCATTGTTGCTGCCTTGTTGTCCATCGGATCCTCCGTAAGCTCCGGCATCTCCGGCTGCTTTTTATCCTTGTCCGGCTTGTTGGTCGCGGACGGCAGGAGGAGACGGTTCTGGATCGCTGTCAGGCCGGCCAGTACGAAAAATGCACCCGGCGCCATGACGAAGATCGCTACATGCGCTACCGACGGGATCACCTCATAACCGAAGATCGCACCGGAGCCGAGCAGCTCACGTACGATACCGATACAGGTCAGACCCACGGTAAAGCCCAGTCCCATTCCCAGACCGTCAAAGCAGGAAGCCATGATCGGATTTTTAGAAGCATAGGACTCCGCACGACCGAGGATAATACAGTTTACCACGATCAGCGGGATATACACACCCAGCGCCGCGTCAAGGAATGGCACGTACGCCTTTAATAACAGTTGCACGATCGTCACAAACGACGCTACCACGACGATAAACGCCGGGATACGAACCTTGTCCGGGATGATCTTTCTGAGCGCCGAGATCAGCATGTTACTGAGCACCAGCACGACTGTCGTTGACAGTCCCATACCGACACCGTTGATCGCCGATGACGTAACAGCCAAGGTCGGACACATACCGAGCATCAACACGAAAGTCGGATTTTCTTTGACGAGACCATTGCTCATCCGTTCACCGAAAACACTCATCACGCCGCCCCCTTTCCTGCAGCATCACAGAACAGGACGCCCTTGACTGCATTGGTTACCGCACGGCTCGTCACGGTCGCACCCGAGAGTGCCTGTACCTGCGAGTCGGTCGCGGATTCTTTGTTATACATGTTCTGAGACGGATCGCTCGGCAATACCTTACCGGCGAATCCCGCCTGCCAATCCTCGTTGACACAGTTGGCTCCGAGGCCGGCGGTCTCGGACTGAGCGGTGATGGAGATACCCGTCACCTTGCCTTCGGCGTCGACACCCAGCGCGAAGCTGACGTTGCCGCCGTAGCCCTTTTTCGCATTGACTAGATAGACGTTTCCGCCGTTCGCGGTCGGATGTACCTCGGTGACCTCCACCCAGGTCGCCAGCGTCTCGCCGTCAGCGACTTCTTCATTACTTAAGTTATGCTTGGAAAAATACTCCGTTGCCGCATCCACCTTCGCGGTGTCGTTATCCTGCACCGTGTCACCGGAGGCTACGACCTTAGCACATGCTTCGTTGTTGGTCTTTGCCTGTGCCTGCTCGATCGGATCCTTGGTGATCGCATAGACTCCGGCCAGTACCGCACCGAGTATCAATGTGATCAGGCAAAGGATGATGGCGTCTTTGATCATCGTATCTTTTTTCTTTTCCATGTCACGCCACCTCCTTTTTCTTTTTCTCATGCTCCTTGCCAAAAGGCTTCGGGATGGAGAAACGCTCGATCAGCGGAACAGCACAGTTGCCGATGATGATCGCAAAGGAAACACCCTCCGCACTCTCTCCGAAGAAACGGAAAAGCGCGGTCAAAAGTCCCAGTAAGATCGCGTAGATAACCTGTCCTTTTTTCGTGATCGGACTGGTTACATAGTCGGTTGCCATGAACCATGCGCCGAGCATCAGACCGCCACCGCAAAGCTCATAAAGAATCGGATACGGCGCGCCGCCGACAGCGAACTGATAGATCAGATCGATAACAGCAAATGTACCGATGTAGATAACCGGGATCTGCCACGTGATCACGCGACGAATTAACAGATAAGCAGCGCCGAGCAACAATGCCAGGCAGGATGCCTCACCGATCGTACCGGTAGTCGTTCCCAAAAACATATCCATCAGGTTCGGAAGTCCGCCGATGGAGCCGGTCGCCTTCACCTGCATCAGCGGTGTTGCCTGGCTCGTCGCATCGACTGCGATTCCGTACATCCAGTTTGCGCCCTCCTTTACGGTGAAGCTCGTCATCGCACTCGAGAACGAAAGCACCATAAAGCAGCGGCCGGCGAGTGCCGGGTTCATGAAGTTCTGTCCCAGACCGCCGAAAATCTGTTTTCCGACGATGATTGCGAAAACACCGCCGACAACGCACATCCACAGCGGGATCGTGCTCGGCAGGTTCATCGCCAGCAAAAGTCCGGTCAACAGTGCAGAAAAATCACCTGTTGTCACCGGCTGTTTCATACATTTCTGCCAGATCCACTCCGACAGGATACAGGTCACGCAGGTCGTGAGGATCACGAGTACCGCGCTCAGACGGAAGTTATAAATACCTACCGCCGTCGCCGGCAACAGGGCAATCACCACGTCACGCATGATCGATTTGGTTGAGGATCGATCTCTCACATGCGGAGAGGAGGATACGCTCAAAAGCTTGGTTTCTTTTGTTTCTTCCATTATTTTGCGTCCTCCTTTCCTTCTTCTGCTTTTTTCTTAGCAGCGGCCTCAGCCTGGGCTTTTCTGTTCTTTGCCATCACGGCCTGACGACACTGCTTAAAGGTCTGTGTCAGTCTCCTCTTCGCCGGGCAGACAAAGGTACATGTACCGCACTCGTAGCACTCCATACCGTTCAGTGCCTCAAAGGCCTCCAGGTCACCCCGCTCGCCGGCCTGTGCCATCATCTGCGGAACCAGATGGCACGGACATACCGTCGCACAGCGTCCGCAACGGATACAGTTGGTCGGCTCATTTTTCAGAACCTCATCCTCTGAGAAAGCGAGGATGGAGGAGCTGGTCTTGGTGATCGGTGTATCCAATGTATACATCGCCATACCCATCATAGGACCACCGGAGATCAGCTTCGCTGCGCCCTCCGGCTTCAGCCCGCCGGCCTGCTCGAGTACCTCGGCATGACTCATACCGAAACGTACCAGGTAGTTCTGCGGGTCTGCCATCGCCTCGCCGGTCAGCGTCATAACACGCGTCATCGACGGGGTCTGCTTGCACACGGCATCGTAGATCGCCAGCATCGTCTGGACGTTGTCCACGATACAGCCGACATCGGCCGGGAGTAACTTCGCATGCAGACGGCGTCCGGTCGTCACATAGATGATCTGACGCTCCGCACCCTGCGGGTATTTGGTTTTCAGTCTTTTTACGGTGATATTCGGATCGCTCTCCGTCAGATAGGTGAGTTTTTCGATAGCCTCGGGCTTGTTATCCTCGATAGCGATCACGCCCTTGGCATTTTTGAAGATGGAAAGCACGACACGAAGTCCCTCGATCAGGTCCTCCGGGCGCTCCAGCATCAGACGATAGTCCGAAGTCAGGTACGGCTCGCACTCTGCACCGTTGATGATGACGTGATCGATCTCGTCCTCATTTTTCGGTGTGACCTTGACATTGGTCGGGAAGCCCGCACCACCCATGCCGACGATGCCGGCATCCTTGATGATCTGACGGATCTCATCCTTACTGAGAGACTTGTAATCTCTCTCCTGTCCCAGTCCGTCGATCGGTGTGTAATTCTTGTCATTCTCAATCACAACACAGTTCGCTTTTGCGCCGGATGAGAGGGTCCGCGGCTCGATCTTTGTGACCTTACCGGATACGGAACTCACGATGTTCGCAGAGATAAATCCGCTCGCCTCGCCGATCCGCTGTCCCATCTTCACCTCGTCGCCAACATTCACGACCGGTGTTGCCGGTGCGCCGATATGCTGACTCATAGGGAAAACAAGCTCGTCACCGGCTTCCAGAACCTTGATCGGCTTATTTTCGGAAAGAGCCTTGCCCTCATAAGGGTGCGCACCTCCTCGAAAGGTTGACAGTCCCACGGTTGATACCTCCTTTTTATAGTAAAAATAAAAATACTTTCACAGACAACATTCTACCACAAATACGCAAAACTTACAATAGCCTGTTTTCGTAAACAATCTCGCCGTCGCAGATCGTATATTTAACCACACCCGGCAGCTCCCATCCGACAAAAGGCGAGTTACTCGATTTGGACTCAAAGCTCTCCACCTTCCACGTTTCCTCCGGATGAAAAATAACCAGATCGGCCGGACTCTCACGGCGGATACCCCAAGGCTTCAGACCGTAAAACTTCGCCGGATTGCCACTCATCTTCTCGATCAGCTCGGACATCGAAAGATGCCCCGGCTGCACGAGATTTTTGATCCCGAGACTGAGTGAGGTCTCCAGTCCGATGATCCCGCTCGGTGCATCCTCGAGCGCGAGGCGTTTTTCCTCGTCGCTGTGCGGAGCATGGTCGGTCACGATCATGTCGATCGTCCCGTCCTTTAACCCCTCGATGATCGCCTGACGATCCTCCTCGGTCCGTAAGGGCGGGTTCATCCGCGCCATCGTGCCGTACTCTCTCACCGCATCCTCGGTCAGAGAAAAATGATGCGGCGTCGCCTCCGCGTGGATATCCGCTCCGAGTCTCTTGTAGGTCCGCACGATCTCCACGGAGTTTTTGGAACTGATATGTTGGATGCAGACCCGCGCCCCGGTATGGAGAGCCAGCGCACAATCCCTGGCCACCATCACATCCTCAGCAGTTCGGTTCGCTCCGCCGTAACCGAGCTCCTCCGACACGACGCCCTGGTTGACACCCGGTGCATCGATAAAAAGCGGATCCTCCTCATGCAGACTGATCGGCATATGGAGTTCCTTTGCCGTCTCAAAAGCCTGCAGCAGCACAGCCTCATCCATGATCGGTAACCCGTCATCGGTAAAGCCGACCGCTCCGTGCGTCGCGAGCACAGGCATATCGACGAGCTCTTTACCCTGCATGCCCATCGTCACTGTCGCGCAGGTCAGGACATGAATCCCGGTCGACTCGCCCTTTTCGATCACGTAGTAAAGCGTATCCAGGTTATCGACCGCCGGCTTGGTATTGGCCATGCACACGACCGTCGTAAACCCGCCGCGCTTTGCCGCCTTCGCCCCGGTCACGATATTCTCTTTATACGTAAATCCCGGATCGCGGAAATGTACGTGCGCATCCATCAACCCCGGCGCCACGACACAACCGCTCGCGTCGATCACGGTGTCATCATCGCCTGCCTGGATATCTTTCCCGACCTCGGCAATGCGCCCCCGCCGAACGCTCACATCCGCTATTTCGTCCAGTCCGACAGCCGGATCCACGACGCGCCCATTTTTAATAACTAACATAACAAACTCCGTAGTTCTCGCAGAACATCCGAGACAGATCTACGTCGAGCGGCGTTAATGCCCATGGCATTTCAGAGCGAGACGAGATGCTGTCCTCGGATGTTCGTCGAATAATTACCAATTGAATTTATAAGTAGTAGTCGAATTAAACGCCTCACCCTTCGGCAGATAGCAACTAGTAAACGCAGGCACGTTCACGGCGTTCGGGAAAAACTGCGTCTCGAAACACATCCCGGCGCGCTTGCCGTAAACGGCGCCGCCCTTGCCATCCTCCTTCTCGATAAAATTCCCGCTGTAGAACTGCATTCCCGGCAGATCCGTATAAATATCCATGCTGATCCCGCTCGTCTTCTCCGAAACCGTACCCGCATAGCCATACTCGCGCGGCTCCTTTTTCAGGCAGAAATTGTGATCAAAACCACCGGCGTTCGTCAGCTGCTCATTATCCGCCTCGATATCGAGATAAATATCCTTCTCCTCGCGGAAATCAAACGGTGTCCCCTCAACCTGGATAAAATTCCCGTTCGGGATCAGGCCCGGTCCGCACTCGGTGATCGCATCGGCATTGATCTTCACCGTGTGATGCGTGATGTCACCGCTGTCATGTCCGAGGAAATTGAAGTAGGTATGATTTGTCGGGTTGTAAATCGTATCCGCATCACTGCGTGCGAAATACTCGATTTTGAACTCGTTATCATCGGTCAGTGTATAGGTTACCTTGATCTCGAGAGCGCCCGGATAACCCTGCTCCATATTCGGGCTCACACGCTCAAAGTAAACGCTGTTATCACCGGCCGTATCGCCGCGATACATAAGCTTATGATAGCCCGGATCACCGCCGTGAAGGTTGTTATCGCCGTCATTTTTCTGGAGCGTATACTCCGTGCCGTTCAGGTCGAAACGTGCCCCACCGATACGGTTCGCATGACGTCCGACAAAAGCGCCGAAAAAGCAGCCATTCACTTCATAGCCGGCCACATCATCAAAGCCCAGCGCGATGTCACGCACCTTGCCGTTTTTATCCGGCACGTTGATTGCCTGCACGATTGCACCGTAATCCAAAAGCGCGATACTCATCCCGTTTTTGTTGGTGATCGTAAACTTGGTTACGCCCACACCGTCTCTCGTGGTTCCGAACTGCTCCTTTGTTACTGCCATAATACCTACCTCCATTCTTCTTTATTAAAAATGATTGCACAGAATCTTTTGTTCCATCTGGTCAGTTACGCCTCCGGCTCCGGACTCTCCTCTTTGGCCGTGATCGCCAGACCCAGCTCCTCGAGCTGCTCCGGATCTACGGCGCCCGGTGCCTCGGTCATCAGACACGACGCATCCTTCACCTTCGGGAAAGCGATAACGTCTCGGATCGAGTCAGCACCGACCATCAGCATGATCATACGATCCAGACCATACGCCAGTCCCGCATGAGGCGGCACGCCGTATTTGAATGCATTTAACAGAAAACCGAACTGCTCATACGCACGCTCCTTGGTAAAGCCCAACGCGTCGAACATCCGCTCCTGGATGTCGTCACGGTGGATACGGATCGATCCGCCGCCGAGCTCGGTTCCGTTCAGCACGATATCATACGCCTCGGCACGCACACGTCCCGGATCCGACTCGAGGAACTCCAGATCCTCCTCCATCGGCATCGTAAACGGATGGTGCATCGCCTGATAGCGTCCGAGATCGTCGTTGTACTCGAGCAGCGGGAACTCCGTTACCCACAGGAAGTTAAACTTGCTCTCGTCGATGATCTCCATCTGACGAGCCAGCTCCAGACGCAGGTTTCCGAGTACGTCCCAGACGATCTTATTTTTATCGGCAGCAAAAACGAGAAGATCTCCCGGCTCACCGCCCATTGCGTCGACGAGATTTTTCAGCTCGTCCTCGCTCATAAACTTGGCAAAACTTGACTTGTAGGTGCCGTCCGCGTTGACAGCCAGATAAGCCAGTCCCTTAGCTCCGAAATCCTTGGCGAAGTCAACCAGCTTGTCGATCTTTTTACGCGGCATCTCGCCCTGACCCTTGGCATTCAGTCCGCGGACAGATCCTCCGGCCTCGATCGCGCCGGTAAAGACGCCGAAGCCGCAACCCTTAACCACATCGGTCACGTCGACGAGCTCCATGCCGAAACGGGTATCCGGCTTGTCCGAACCAAAACGGTTCATCGCCTCGATCCACGGCATACGCTGCAGCGGGATCTGTACATCCACACCGACGATCGAGAACACTTTTTTAAGGAGTCGTTCGTTGACATCGATCACGTCGTCGATGTCGACAAAGGACAACTCCATATCGATCTGAGTAAACTCCGGCTGGCGATCGGCTCTGAGGTCCTCATCGCGGAAACAACGCGCGATCTGGAAATAGCGATCGTAGCCCGAGCACATCAAAAGCTGCTTAAAAAGCTGCGGACTCTGCGGCAGCGCGTAAAAACTGCCCGGATGCACGCGGCTCGGTACGAGGTAGTCTCTCGCGCCCTCCGGGGTCGACTTCGTGAGCATCGGTGTCTCGATCTCGAGGAAGCCTTCCTCTGCTAAAAATGCCCGCACCTCCATGCAGACCTGTGAACGGAGCATGAGATTTCTCTGCAGATCCGGTCGTCTGAGGTCGAGGTAACGGTGCTTTAATCGCAGTTCGTCCTTGGTTTTGGAGTTCTCTTCGATTGGGAACGGCGGGGTCTCGGACTCCGAGAGGATGCGCATATCCTTGGCGATCACCTCGATCGATCCTGTCTTCAGATCTTCGTTGACAGCGCCGCCTCGCTTAGCCACCTCACCGGTAACTGCGATGACAAACTCTGCGCGCAGATGCCCGGCACGCTCGAAGTTCTCCGATCCGATCTTATCCTCCTCAAAAAGAATCTGAAGCAGTCCCGTGCGGTCGCGCAGATCCACGAAGCAAAGGCCACCCTTGTTCCTGTTCTTCTGCACCCATCCCATGACGGTCACGGTTTCCCCGATGTTGTTCTCCGACAGCTCCGCACATCTGCAAGTCCTGTGCAAGCCTTTCATTGATTCAGCCATTACTATTTCTCCTTTACTAATTATGGATGGAGCAGTTTAAACAAATTCTGCGAGGATCATTTTGCTTACGTCGTTGCGCAGCACGGGTCTTTTCCGTGCGTGCAACGTGACGTAAGGAATCGAGCGCAAGCGTATCCGAGCAAATTGTTTAAACTGCGACATCCTATAGGTTAATCATTAAACACTTCTTGTATATCCGTAAATCCTTGAGCAGTGAGCTGCTCCTTCTGGAACTTCTTGTTCTTTTTCATGCGGTCAACCGTAACGGTTGCGCCTGTCTGTCGAAGCTCGGAGGCTTTTCTTATCGTCTCGCGAACCTGGTCGGCAGTGCACTTCTTATCAATCAGGAATGCGACCTTAGCACCGGTGTCAGGGATCTGATACCCGCGCTCCATCAGCAACATCGAGATCCTCTCAAAACCGATCGAGAACCCGACAGCCGGCGTATCCGTACCCAGGAAACGACCAACCATGGTATCGTAACGACCGCCGCCGCCGACACTGCCACCATACTCGTCCATCGCGATCTCGAAGATCGGTCCGGTGTAGTAGCTCATACCGCGTACGAGCGTCGGATCAAACAGGATCCGGAACTCCGCATTGCGAGACTCAGCTGCCACCTCGATGATATCGATGAGGTTCGCAGAGACACCCTCCTCGAGGCTGTCTCCGAGCGTCTCCGCCAAAGCCTTCAGCCGGTCAAGCCCGACCGCACCGGTCTGCGCCCCGCTGCCTGCGGACGCATCCGCATCATCGCCGAAGATCCCCATGCACTTCTCCACGGCGTCAGCCGCGTACCCCGCTGCCAGGAGCTCCTCACGAACGCCATCTGCGCCGATCTTATCCATCTTATCGAGCACGATAAAGACATCGTCATAAGCATCCTCCGGGAAGCCGCAATACTTCGCGATGCCCTTGAGGATCCGTCGGTCGTTGATCCGTATCGTGAAATTTTTAAAATCCAGTTTTCCGAGCAACGTCGTCATCGCCAGGATCAGCTCGATCTCAGCCAGGTTCGACGCCTCTCCGAGGATATCAATATCGCACTGCATAAACTGGCGAAACCGTCCTCTCTGCGGACGATCGGCGCGCCATACATTGCCGAGCTGCATCGCCTTAAACGGTGACGGCAGCTCCGCGGAATTGTTCGCATAATAGCGCACCAGCGGTACCGTCAGGTCAAATCGGAGCCCGCCGTCGACGAGATCCGCCTCCTCCTTTGCCTCCTCCAAACGCAGCTTCTCGCCGCGCTTCAAAATCTTAAAGATCAGCTTCTCGTTCTCACCGCCATGCCCGCCGGTAAGATTGCCGATCGGCTCCACACAAGGCGTCTCGATCTGATTAAACCCATAACTCCGATAGGTCTCTCGGATCATCGCCAAGACATATTCTCGTATCGCCATCTCCTGAGGCAGGATATCCCTCATCCCCGTCGTTGGCTTTTTCTTAAGTGACATGTGATCATCCTCCGTATATTATTCTCTGTCTCTCCAGCTCGTCATCCAGAATCTTCTGCTTCCTCGCGATCATCTCATCGACACGCGCGATATAGTCCTCCACACTCTTGACATTCTCGATCCGCGTCATCTGCGTCGGCTCCGACAGTCGATACCGCCCGAACACGTGCTCATCCTCCATCGCCTGCGCCGCCTCCGGATTCTCATGCACGATGTGCTTGGACGATCCGCCCGCACCAAACGCGATCACATCCTCGAGCTCCTCCATCATAAAGATGTTGTAGATGCACTCCTTACCGAGTCGCGCATACGCCACATTCTCCTGGTTCGTATTCCGCGTCGTCCCAAATGAATTCTTCTGACGATACATGTAATACGGCTCGTAGCCATGCTCCTTCAGGAAATCATAGCTACCCTTCTGCAGTACCGGAATCAGTGTATCCTCCGGTCGGATAAAGCTACCCAGCTCGATCTGCTCCCTGCGCAGCCGCGAAGCACGCTTGATCACCAGCGTATGCACCGTGATACTCTCCGGCCCCAGATCATAAACCTGATTCAGCGTGTTATAAAAATCAACCTCGTCCTCCTCCGGCAGTCCCACAATGATGTCGGTATTGATGTTATCAAACCCGACCGCCCGCGCCTGACGGAACGCCTCACGCACCTGCTCCACCGTGTGCGTCCGACCGAGCCGCTTTAACGTATCCTGCAGCATCGACTGCGGATTGATCGAAAGCCTGGTCACGCCGGCGCGCTTCAGGAGCTCCAGCTTCTCCCTGGTGATACTGTCCGGTCGCCCGGCCTCCACCGTAAACTCCAGCACCTCGTCCATCGGCAGCGCCTCGCGGATCATCATCATCAGACGACTGAGATCCTGCTCACCGAGCGAGGTCGGCGTGCCGCCTCCCACATAGATACTGTGCAGACGTCGCTTCAACCGCTGCGAGTTACGGAACGTATCGACAAAGGTCAACTCCTTTTCGAGCGCCTTCAGATATTCCTTTACTTTATCCTTATACTTCCCTACCGGATAGGAGGAAAACGTACAGTAGTCGCAGATCGACGGACAGAACGGGATCCCGATATACACGCTGTACCCGGAGATCAGATCCAGTCCACTCATCGCGTGGTGCTCGTTTGCCGCCACGTCGAGCACGAGCTCCGCCTTCTCCGGATAGACCAGATAATCGTCCATCAGCACCTCGAACGACTCCTGTCTCGAGTTCGTCTCCGACAGCAGCCGATACGCGATCTTCGCCGGTCGGATGCCCGTCAGGATCCCCCAGGGCAGCGCCGAGTTACTCCGTCTCGAGAAAAATCGATACGCGGCTCTCTTGACGATCTCCTTGTCATACGCCTCGAGCGTCGTCGTCAGAACCTCCTTATCCTTCCACATGATGCGGAGCGGATAGTCATCACGTCCCTTCCAGTCCTCTCGCGTCACAACCTGACAAGGCCTGTCCGGATAAAAGCTATTGGCCAAAGTTTTCAGATCATAAGCGAACTCACCATTTTTATGCAGATCATCCGCCTTGATCTCAATCGTTATCATCGATAGTGTCCTCCAAAAATATCATGCATACGGATTGTTTGCCGCCTCATAAGCGACGTCGGTGACCGGGCCGTGCCCCGGCAGGATCCGTGTCTCATCCGGCAGCGTCAGGATCTTTTCACGGACCGAAGCAAAAATCTCCTTCAGGTTTCCGGTCGGCAGATCCGTCCGTCCGATCGACTCCATAAAGATCGTATCCCCGACAAAAATAGCCGCATCGCTCTCCATGTAATAACAGCACCCGCCCTTCGTATGGCCGGGCGTGTGGATCACCTTAAAATCCATCCCTGCGACCGACAGCACCTCGCCGTCCGTCACCGTGTACTCCGGCTCGATCGCCGTACCGTGCCCCATCATCCCGAGCGATCCATTTTTCATGGGGTCGGTGATCAGCGGCATCTCCTGATCCAGGATATAGACCTTGCCGCCCATCCGTGTGGTCAGCTCCGGCACACCCTCATAATGGTCGAAGTGTCCGTGTGTCAGCAGCACCGCCTCCAGCGTCAGTCCCTGTGACTTCATCCAGTCCGCGATCTTATCGCCGCTCGCTCCCGGATCGACCACGACAGCCTCGGTACTGCCCTCGCGATGCACCACATAGCAGTTGGTCCCCACCGGACCGACCACCATGACCTTTATCTCTAACTTTCCTTCGTTATCAGCCATTCGTACTCCTCTCGATATCCTCGACACTCTCGATCTGGTTCAGCTTGCGCAGCAACTCGTCGAGCTGTGCCACCTTGTGGATCTCAAAACCGATCGTGATCGTCGCGTTACCCTGCTTGTTCGTACGCACATTCATCGAACGCACGTCGATATTGCTCTCCGTAAACACGCGGGAGATATCCATCAGGATGCCGCTTCGGTTGTAGCAGTACAGGATGATCTCCACCGGATAGGTACCCTCGCCCTCTCTGGCGTTCTGCGACCACTCGGCCTCGATCAGTCGGTTTCGCTCGTTCTCCGGCAGGTGGATCATGTTGACGCAGTCCGTACGGTGGATCGAGATGCCTCGTCCTCTCGTAACAAAGCCGACGATCTCGTCACCCGGCACCGGTGAACAGCACCGTGAAAATCGCACGGCCAGGTCGTTCAGACCCTCGACGATGATACCACTCTTGGACTCGAGCGCCTCCCTCGTCTTGTCGAGACCGGCGTGCTCTCTCGCCTCTCTGGCCTTCTCCACCACCTCGATGACCTGCTGATCCGAGACGATCCGGTTTTGATAATACTTGTTTCGCTCCTGGAGCTTTTCGACGACCTGCCCCTCCTTCAGTCCACCGTGTCCGACAGCGGCACAGATTGCATCCCAGTCGTGGAACCCGTATTTTTGCAAAACAGCATCGACGAACTCGGGCTTCATCAGGTCCGAAAGAACCAGACTGTGCTTCTTACAGTAAGCGTTGATAAGCTCCTTACCACGCTCGATATTCTCTTCCTTAAACTGCTGGCGGAACCACTGATTGATCTTGTTTCGCGCCTGCGTACTCTTGACGATCTTTAACCAGTCACGGCTCGGTCCCTTTGAGTTCTGAGACGTGATGATCTCGATACGGTCACCGTTCTGGATCACGTAATCGTTGGTGACGATGTTGCCGTTGACACGCGCGCCGACCATACGGTTACCGACAGCCGTATGCACGGAGTAGGCAAAGTCGATCGGTGTCGAGCCCGTCGGAAGCGTTTTTACATCTCCGTCCGGCGTAAAGCAGTAGATACGGTCGGAAAACAGGTCCAGATCACTCTTGATGATACTCAAAAATTCCCTGTTGTCGTCCATGTCGTGCTGCCACTCGAGGATGCGACGCAGCCAAGCCATCTTCTCGCGCTCGCTGTCATCCATCGAGCGGTCGGAGGATCCGCCGGTCTCCTTATACCGCCAGTGAGCAGCAATACCGTACTCCGCCGTACGATGCATCTCGTAGGTACGGATCTGGATCTCGAAAGGCTGTCCGTCCGGACCGATCAGCGTCGTATGCAGCGACTGATAGTTATTCGGTTTCGGCATCGCGATATAGTCTTTGAAACGCCCCGGTATCGGCTTATACATGTCGTGGATGATACCGAGTGCCGTGTAGCACTCCTGATCGGTGTCCACGATGATACGGATGGCGAAAAGATCATAGATCTGATCAAGCGTTTTTTCCTGCGTGACCATTTTTCTGTAAATACTGAAAAGGTGCTTCACACGTCCGTCGATCGTGGCGTTGATACCGTTCTCCTCGAGGTGTGAGCCGACCTCCTCCATGATATCCTTGATAAAGTTACTCTTGGTCTTTTTCAGCTCGTCGAACTCCTCTTTGAGTTCGCGATACTCCTCGGGCTCCAGATACTCGAGCGCCAGGTCATCGAGCTCGACCTTGACCTTAGAAATACCGAGCCTGTCCGCCAGCGGTGCGTAGATATCCATCGTCTCGCGGGATTTTTCTTTCTGCTTCTCCGGCGGCATAAACTGCATCGTACGCATGTTGTGCAGTCGGTCGGCCAGCTTGATGATGATGACACGGATGTCGCTCGCCATCGCAAGGAACATCTTTCGCAGGTTCTCGGCCTGCACCTCGACCTTATCCGCGGAGTAGTTCAACTGGGTCAGCTTCGTGACACCGTCGACGAGAAGCGCGACCTCCTCGGAGAACTCTCGCGTGATGTCCTCCGTCGTATAGGCGGTGTCCTCGACCACATCGTGCAGCAGTCCGCCGACGATGGTTTCCTTATCCATCTGGAGCTGTGCCAGGATGATCGCGACACAGACCGGGTGCGACAGATACGGCTCGCCGGAGCGACGCTTCTGATCAGCGTGTGCCTCCTTGGCGAGGCTGTAGGCCTTGCGGATCATCTCCAGGTCACCGGACGGATGATAGGTCTTGATGGTATTTTCCAGGATTTCAAAAAGAACATCGGGATCCGTGAAGTTGGGCGGGATCAGCTCCGTGGAGAGCTCGCCCGTATCGAACCCACGAGGTACCAGAGTCGAGAGGGTGGCTTCTTTGGCAGATAACTCATGTGTTTCCGGTTCGGTTTTCTCGGTCTTCTCGCCGGATCTGCGGAAAAACAGTTCCATAGTGCCCCCTCCTCTCGTATATTGTTTCCCTAATATATGCGTTTTTAGAAAACGATGTTACCATCATAACACGCCCGACGATTTTTTTCAACCATTCTATGACATTTTTTCGATCATTTTCTCTCCGGCACCGCATCTGTCCCACCGTCTGTCCTTTTATCGCACTCTCTGTCATTTTTTTCTTTTCAAGTGACAAAAAATGTGATAAGATATAGTTGTGGGCACTTTCCGTCTGACGGGCGCGCCCGCAACTTGCCACCGGAACGGCGCAGATTCCGGAGAAGGAGGATATTATGCTATTAGTCGACAACGAAGTAAAAATCCCTTCCAAGGTGAATCCGAAGCTCACGCTTCGCGTATTGAAGGGCCATTTTGCCACCGTTCATTCACATATCAACTGCTACATCGATATGACGATGTTAAAGTATCGCGCGAGCGAGGCAGCCGAGGTAGCCAAGGCAATGGCTGCTGACTACCAGTATAACAAACCGATCGACACCATCGTCGTGACCGACGGATGCGAGGTAGTCGGTGCGTATCTCGCTGAGGAGCTCAAGAAAAACGGCGTTATGTCGCTGAACACGCATGACAGCCTTTATGTTGTGACCGCGGAGTTCGGTACCGGCGGACAGATGATCTTCCGCGATAACACACAGCCGATGATCCGCAATAAAAATATTCTCCTGCTGCTGGCATCCGCGACCACCGGTCGTACGATCGCCCGCGGTATCGAGTGTATCCAGTATTACGGCGGTATCGTGCAGGGTGTTTCATCGATCTTCTCCGCATCGGGCGAGATTTTCGGACATGAGGTACATCATATCTTCGACGCGAGTGACATCGATGATTATCAGACATTCTCACAGGAGAATTGTCCGTTCTGCCAGAAGGGACAGAAAATCGACGCGATGGTAAACAGCTTCGGTTATTCCGAGTTGTGATTAAATTTAGATTTGGCCAGTTGTGTTAACTGTAGATTTAAGGTAACGATTTTATTATGGACAAGAGAAGTTGTAACGGATTAAGTTTAGGATTTATAGGGTTTGGTTTGATCGGTGGATCGATTGCCAAAGCATTAAAAAAACAGGACGCGGGGTTCCGCGTCCTTGTTTACAGTCGACGGAAAAATCCGGATCTCGAGGTCGGCGTTCGAGACGGGGTCATCGATGAGATCGTATATGAGATCGATGATCATTTTTCGAGCTGTGACGTTATTTTTTTGTGTGCACCGGTGCGAAAGATCATCGATCTGCTGCCGCAGGTGGCTGAGGTAGCAGCTGAGGACTCCATCCTGACGGATGTCGGCAGTGTTAAAGGCGAGATCTGCCGGGTCGCAGCGGAGCTCGGACTCTCCCGCCGCTTTATCGGCGGACATCCAATGGCCGGCTCGGAGAAGACCGGATATGCGAGCGCGACAGATATTCTTTTGGAGAATGCGTTTTATCTGCTGACGCCGTCCGGAGACAACCGTCCGGAGGATGTCGAGCTTTTGCAGGAACTCGTCTCGATGACCGGTGCGACCTGCGTGGTTCTGGATCCTGTCAGACACGATCAGATCACGGCAGCGATCTCTCATGTCCCTCATCTTCTCGCGGCAGCTCTGGTCAATCTGGTGCGTCGTCACGATGACGAGGAGCAGACGATGAAAACCTTCGCTGCAGGTGGTTTTCGCGACATCACGAGGATTGCGTCCTCTTCACCACAGATGTGGGAGGAGATCTGCCTGTCAAATGCAACGGCGATTGAGGAACTGCTGGATGAGTTGGAAACGATGATCCGGGATTACCGGGATGAGATCCAAAGTCAGAACGGAGCTGCGATCTACACGGCCTTTGAGGAGGCCGGAGAATACCGGGATTCCCTGCCGCATAAAGCGACCGTACTGGTTGGAAAGATCCACGAGTTGTTTGTCAATGTCGACGACCGGCCGGGAGCCATCGCCGAGATATCTACCATCCTCTTCAAGGGTGGCCTGAACATCAAAAATATCGGCATCATCAATAACCGAGAGTTCGCAGACGGCGTGTTACGCATCGAGCTGACCAACGAGGCAGACACCGCCCGCGCCAAGACGCTTCTCACTGACAACTCCTATGAGATCGTAGATAGACAGTAAAAAATCGGACATCTGCTGGATGAAATGCTCGGGGGTCCGCTTGCGCCATTCCCGAACGCAGCACTGCACGCGTGCACAACACGCACGCTGCGCAGTGGCGTTCGCGACAGCCCCCTCGCATTTTCATCGCACAGATGTCCTCTTTTTACTTGCTTGACTACTTGATAAACATGGCGTCGCCGAACGAGAAGAACCGATACCTCTCGCGGACGGCCTCCTCGTAAGCGTCGAGGATGAAATCGCGCCCGGCGAGAGCCGAAACGAGCATAAGAAGTGTCGACTCCGGCAGGTGGAAATTCGTGATCAGCGCATCCAGGATCTTGAAACGATAGCCGGGATAGATAAAGATATCCGTATCCCCCTCGCCCGGATACAAGACTCCGCCATCATCCGTCGCCGACTCGATCGTACGGCAGCTCGTCGTCCCGACGCAGATGATCCGACCTCCCGCTGCTTTACAACGATTGATCTTCTCTGCCTCCTCCGGCAGGATCCGATACCACTCTGAATGCATCTGGTGCTGCGTCACATCATCGACCTTCACCGGCCGAAACGTCCCCAGCCCCACATGCAGCGTAACCTCAGCGACCTCCACTCCCATCTCACGGACCTGATCAAAAAGCTCCTCGGTAAAATGCAATCCGGCCGTCGGCGCCGCCGCCGAGCCGTCGTACTTCGCATAGACGGTCTGATAGCGATTGCGATCCTTGAGCTCGTGATGGATATACGGCGGCAGAGGCGTCTGCCCAAGCGCATCCAGCACCTCCTCAAAAATCCCCTCATAGGTGAACTTCACCAGCCGATTCCCATCCGGCAAAACCTCGATGATCTCTCCAACCAGCGGAGCATCGGCCGTTCCATCCGCTTCCTGTGCGCCTGTTGCCTCCACATCATGCGCCGCAGCATCCGAATATGCGCCACCAAACGCCACCACCGCGCCGACGCGGAGCTTTTTGCCGGGACGCACCAGCGTCTCCCACACATCGCCCTCGCGGCGTTTCAGCAAAAACACCTCCACATGCGCACCGGTATCGCGCTTAACACCGAGCAGCCGCGCCGGGATCACGCGCGTGTTGTTCCGAACGAGACAATCCCCCGGCTGCAAAAACTCACAAATATCACGAAAAAAACGATGCTCGATCGTCTGTCCCTCCCGATCCAGCACCATCAGCCTCGACGCACTCCGATCCTCCAGCGGATCCTGCGCGATCAACTCCTCAGGTAACTCATAGCTAAAATCACTTGTCTTCATTCTCGTCTCCCAAAAAACTCACCATTTTTAACCCCACCTCAATAGGCACATCCCCTATCATACCCCTAAATGCCGAAAAAATCAAGCATTTCCATGGGTCAGCTTGCGCGCGTCACGCGTCACAATTATTATTGACTATCCACCAACAAACCGCTATAATAGTAGTAATAGAATTTACGGGAGGACTCGTCTATGGCAGGTCACATCTACGGCGCGATCAATCTCGGCTCTTCTGAGCTGGCGCTCAAGATCTACGAAATCACCAAGAAAAACGGCATCACCGAGCTGACGCACGTCCGTCGGCGCTTCGCCATCGGTGTGGAAACCTACTCCACCGGCTTCATTTCCTATCGAAGCATGACCGAAATCTGCGAAACGCTGAACGACTTCACGCGCATCATGACTGAGTTCGGTGTCGACTCCTCCGACGTATACGGTACCAGCGGCATCCGAGAAGCAGAAAACATGCTGGTGCTTCTTGATCAGATCCGCATCCAGACCGGCTACAGCGCGCGCATCCTCTCCAACAGTGAGGCGCGTTTCCTGTATTACAAAGCACTCGCGATGACCGAGCCCCGCTTCTCAGAGCTCATCGAGGACGGAACGCTCATCGTCGACGTCGGCGCCGGTTCCATGCAGCTCTCCTTCTTCAACGAAGGCTGTCTGAAGGTAACCGAGAACCTTCTCCTCGGCTCGTCCCGTATCCAGGAGCTTCTCCAGGTAATGGAGGACGAGGCCTACGACTACAACGAGCTCATCGACGAGTACATCGAAAAAGACATTACCAGTTTCTTTAAACTGCATTTAAGCGGCGAAAAAGTGCGACATATCGTCACTATCGGCGGTATGATCCCCGACGCCTATCACTATATCAAAGACCAAAAAGCCGAGTTCGACGGCCTGATCAAAAGCAAAACGCTGAACAAGGTCAACCTCCTCTCCGGCATCTCATCGGAGAACGCCAAGCTCGTACTTCCGACCATCCTGATCCTGCGCAAGATCGCGATCATGACAGACTGCAACAAATTTATCCTCTCCCCCATCGACCTCTGTGACTCGATGGCGGCCGAGTACGCGGAAAAACGGCTGCATCTGGCGCCTGAGCACGACTTCACCAACGACATCCTCTCGACCGCGAGGGAAGTCGCCATCAAATACCAGAGCGACATCGAGCATATCGAAACCGTCGAGATGCTCTCTCTGCAGATTTTTGACCGTATCAAAAAACTCCACGGTCTCGGCAAGCGCGAGCGTCTGCTCCTGCAGCTGGCCGTGATGCTTCACAACATCGGATCCTACATCAGTGATCTTCACTCCCGTGATAACTCCTATCACATCATCATGAGTACGGAGCTGATCGGGATTTCCGACCGCGAGCGACGGATGATCGCCAACATGGTCCGCTACAACGACGACCGTTTCCCGGACTACATGGCCCTGAATGAGGACATCACCAAGGAGCAGTACATCACCGTCGTCAAGCTGAACGCGATCCTGAAAACCGCCAACGTCCTGGACAAGAGTAACCGCCATAAGATCCGTGAGGTCGGTGTCTCCCTGGCCAACGACGTCCTGACGATCACCGCCGACACGATGGCGGACATCACCCTGGAAAAAGGCCTGTTCCACGACAAGGCAGGCGCTTTCGAGGAGATCTTCGGCATCCGACCGAAGCTGGTACAAAAGAAAACCGGCCGCCGCTGACCGGACGTGAAAAAGCGACTATCTATCGAAACTACTACGGAGGATTTTCCTATGGCAAACGAACTGACCGATTCCGAAAAATTCACCAACCGGGAGCTCTCCTGGCTCGACTTCGACGACCGTATCCTGTCCGAGGCCAGAGACGCATCGATCCCGCTGATGGAGCGACTGAAATTCCTCAGCATCACCTCATCCAACCTGGACGAGTTTTTTATGGTGCGCGTCGCATCGCTGAAGGATCAGGTAAACGCCGGATATAAAGGCCTCGACATCGCCGGCCTCACCGCCCGCGAGCAGATCGAAGCCATCCTCTCCTACACGCATGACTTCGTCGAGAGACAGTACTCGACCTACAACCGCTCCTTTTTGCCGCTACTGAAAAGCAACGGCTTAAAGATCATCTCCTACTTTGAGGACCTAAACGAAGAGCAGTCCGAGTACGTCGATAAATACTTCCGTTCGGAGGTTTTCCCGGTGCTCACACCGATGGCCGTGGACTCCTCGCGACCGTTCCCTCTGATCCGAAACAAGTACCTCAACATCGGGGCATTATTACAGGATAAACAGAACAAAAATAACGTCGACTTCGCGACGGTGCAGGTACCCTCGGGTCTCCCGCGCGTCGTTACCATCCCGACCGATGAGGACGGTTGCTCGACGGTGATCCTGCTCGAGCAGATCATCGAGAAAAACATCCACCGCCTCTTCTCCGGCTACAAGGTGCTCTGCGCCACGCCGTACCGCGTGATGCGAAACGCCGACCTCCCCTTCGACGAGGACGAGGCTGCCGACCTGCTGATCGAGATCGAGAAACAGTTAAAGCGCCGTCAGTGGGGTGAGCCGATCCGTCTGGAGGTCGAAGCCGACATCGACAAACAACTTTTGAAGCTCTTAAAACGCGAACTTCCCATCAACGAGGAGTCCATCTACCGCATCCGTGGCCCGCTGGACCTGACCTTTTTGATGAAGGTATACAACCTCGATGGCTTTGACCATCTGAAGGAAAAACCGTTTACCCCGCAGCAGCCCAAATACCTCGTGCCGGACATCGACCTTTTTGAGCAGATCCGCGACCACGATATCCTGCTGCACCACCCATATGAGACCTTCGATCCGGTCGTACGCTTTATCCGACAGGCCTCACAGGACCCGGATGTCCTGGCGATCAAGCAGACCCTGTACCGCGTCAGCTCCCACTCTCCGATCATCGCCTCACTGGCCGATGCCGCTGAGAACGGAAAACAGGTCTCGGTACTGGTCGAGTTGAAGGCTCGATTCGACGAGGAAAACAACATCGTCTGGGCCAGAAAGCTCGAGGAGGCCGGCTGTCACGTAATCTACGGCCTCGTCGGACTGAAAACGCACTCCAAGATCACCCTGGTCGTGCGTCGTGAGGAGGACGGCATCCGCCGTTACGTCCACCTGGGCACCGGAAACTATAACGATACCACGGCCAAGCTCTACACCGACATGGGCCTGCTTACCTGTAAGCGCGCCTACGGCGAGGACGCGACCGCCGTCTTTAACATGCTGTCCGGCTATTCTGAGCCGCTCGGCTGGAACAAGTTGACTCTCGCGCCGCAGTGGCTGCGCGATAAATTCCTCAAGCTGATCGAGCGCGAGGCCGAGAACGCCATCAAAGGCCGCCCGAGCCACATCATCGCCAAGATGAACTCCCTCTGCGACAAGGAGGTCATCGAGGCTCTCTACGATGCCTCGGAAAAAGGCGTCGAGATCGACCTGATCATCCGCGGTATCTGCTGCTTGAAGGCCGGTATCCCGGGACTGAGCGAAAACATCCACGTGCGCTCCATCGTCGGAACCTTTTTGGAGCACTCCCGTATCTTCTACTTTGAAAACAACGGAGCGCCCGAGATCTACATGGGCAGCGCCGACTGGATGCCGCGAAACCTCGACAAACGTGTCGAGATCCTCTTCCCGGTCGAGGACCCTGTCCTCAAAGACGACGTCATCGACATTCTGCAGATTCAGCTCTCGGATACGAAAAAAGCCCGAATCATGCAGCCGGACGGTCATTACGAAAAGATCGATATGCGAGGCAAAAAGGCGATCGGCGCGCAGGAAACCTTCTGCTCGCTGGCGCTTAAAAATGCCAAGAAATAGGAGGCCATCATGGATTCATATCCGGTAACCGGCCCCGGCGAAGCAATCGCGTACGTCGACGGCAGCTTTGATAACGAGACCGGTGAATACGGTGCCGGCGTAGCATTTTTCTGCGACGGAACTCTGACCGAATACATCAAAAAAGGCAATAACCCGGAAGCCGCCACGATGCGTAACGTCTCCGGCGAGGTGATGGCATCGATGATCGCGATGCAGCAGGCGCAAAAGCGCGGTCTCAAGCACCTCGTGATCTACCACGACTACCAGGGCATCGCCGACTGGTGCACCGGCGCCTGGAAAACAAAAAAAGAGGGCACCCGCGTGTACAAGGAGTACTACCAGCAGATGCGCCTCTCCGGCCTAAACATCGACTTCGTTAAAGTTGAGGGCCACTCCGGTGACACCTGGAACGACCACGCGGACAAGCTCGCCCGCAAAGCTATCGGAAAATAAAAAAGCCATTCGGAACATATGTCTGCAAGCGGAGCCCCTTGCAGACATATACCCGAATGGCTCATTTTTTACGCTACTGCAGCTCCGGTAACAAAGAAGTACACCAGCACCGCGATTCCCAGGATAATTCGATAGACGCCGAAAGCCTTGAAATCATGCTTCTTGATATACCCCATCATAAACTTGATCGCAAACAACGACACGAAAAACGCCACCAGCATCCCGACACCCAGCGTGATATACCCCATCATGTCGAAATGCATCCCGTGCTTGACCACCTTCAGCAGACTCGCACCAAACATAACCGGGATCGCCAGATAAAACGTAAACTCTGCCGCCGCCGAACGCGAGATCCCCAGAAGCAAAGCACCGATGATCGTCGCACCGGAACGAGACGTACCCGGCACGATCGCAGCGAGCACCTGAAAAATACCGATGATGATCGCCGAACTAAAGCCGATCTCTGCCACTGTCTTCACTACCGGGCTTCTTCCCTTATTCCACAACTCCACGATGATAAAAAGAACACCGTAGATGATCAGCGCGCCTGCCACAACAAACGCGTTATAAAACATCTCATCGATCAGGTCATCGATCGTAAAACCGACGATCGCTGCCGGCACACTGGCCACCGCGATCTTCACCCAAAGGGTCATGACATCCCACCTGATAAACGACTCACCACGCGGTCTTCTCGTAAACTGAAACGGCCACAGCTTGGACCAGAACATGATCACGACGGCCATGATCGCACCGAGCTGCACGACGACCAGAAACATCGACTGAAACTCCGAATCCGAAAACGACATAAACTGGTTGACCAGGATCATATGCCCCGTCGAGCTCACCGGCAACCACTCTGTGATGCCCTCTACGATTCCCAGGACCAACGCTACAAGGATATCAAATGCCCCCATACTGACTAACCTTCCTTTCTCATGCGACGTCCCCGTCGCTCACATCTAACTACTTTACCACAGAATCCGATGAGAATCAAGCAAAAATACCGCAAAGGGCACTCTTTATGGGCATATCCGCAAATATCGTTTTTTAATTTGCATTCTCTCTCTTCTTATGTTATAATGACTTCGTGTGTGCTATTCCATAAAGGAGTAACTTTTATGCGAAAATTTTTGGTAAAATACATCGATCCTTTGGTCCCGCTGTGGGCAATCCCACCGCTTGCGACGTGCTTCATCTTTAACTGCGTGATCTACTGGGTCACGATGGCACTGTGCGGAGGGCTGTATCACTACGATCTGACGCTCGCCGTTGACGAGGCGATCCCGCTGCAGACCGAATGGGTCTTTATTTACCTGGGCTACTGCTACGTTTTCTGGTTTTTCAGTTACCTGTATGTGGCCCGTGTATTTCGAAACGATCACGAAACCTTTTTCCGTTTCGTAACGGCAGATGTGATGAGCCGCCTGGTTTGTATGCTGTTTTTCATCTTCCTGCCTACGACGAACGTCCGCCCCGTGATCACGGGGAACGATATTTCGGACCGGCTGACACGCTTTTTATACTCGATTGACCAGCCGACAAACCTGTTTCCGTCGATCCACTGTCTGGTCAGCTGGCTGTGCTTCGTCGGGATCCGTAGCGCCAAAAGCGTCCACGTCGCTATCAAGATTTTTTCGGTGATATCGGCACTGGTCATCATCGCATCCACACAGTTTTTAAAGCAGCACTATGTGGCGGATCTGCTCGCCGGAGTTGCCCTGGCTGAGGTATGCTACTGGGTTGCCGGCCATATGAAGTTTCCGCGCAAGGCCGCATTTATATATGCCAAGATGATCGAGCGCTTTTTCCCGGGCTCGAAGCTCAGATAATATCGAAACCGAAACAAACCGGTTTGTCACCACGGAGGAACTTGTGAAAGAGAAGAAGAAGATCAACAAGAATATAATAAACGTGGCCTTTTTGCTCGTTCTGCTTTCACTGACGGTATGGCTGATCTTCAAGGATCAGGACGCCGGGCAGATTTTCCGGCTGCTTACGGATATCCCTCCGCTGTTTTTGCTGATATGCTTTATCCTGGTTATCCTGTATGTATGCAGCGAGTCGGTCATCATCAAGTACCTGATGAGCACGGTCAATATCAAGATTCCGCTGTTTAACTGCATCAAATACTCGTTCGTAGGGTTTTTCTACAGTTGTATCACCCCGTCGGCAAGCGGCGGACAGCCGATGCAGATCTTCTTTATGCAGCGGCAGAACATCGACATTCCGACCGCGACGATCATCCTGATGGTGGTCACGATCGAGTATAAATTCGTCCTCGTGGCGATCGGTCTGGGGCTCGCCGCCTTCGGCCAGGGACTGCTCGCGACACTCGACGCCGAGGTAGTATTTTTCCTCTACGTCGGCATCGCGCTGAACGTTTTCTGCGTTGCCTTTATGAGCATCCTGGTGTTCATGCCCAACACGGCAAAGTTCGGCATCACCAAGGGCTATGCCCTGTTGAAAAAGCTCCATATCATGAAGGAGAAAAACAACCGCGCCGAGCGCCTCGAACGCTCGATGGAAAAATACAAGCACGCGTCCAAATACTTAAAAGCCAACAAGCTGGCGGTATTTAACACGACGTTGATTTCCTTTTTACAGAGATTTTTCCTGTTTTTCATCACCTACATCGTATACCTGGCGATGGGAAACAGTCAGATAGACGCGATCACGATCACACTGCTGCAGTCTGTCGTGTCGATCGCTGTGGATATGCTGCCGCTCCCCGGCGGTATGGGCATCAGCGAGCGTCTGTATCTGCTGATCTTCTCTCCGATCTTCGGTGGCACGACCGCCGCCGTCGCATCGATGATGGTCAGCCGTGGATTCAGCTATTATGTGCTGCTCATCGTCAGTGCGATCATCACGGTTTACACGCATATGACGGTCCGCGCACCTGAGGATCCGAGACCGCGGTTCCCGTTCCGGCATCCGGACCGCACCAGAGCCGGTGCTCGCGAGGATAAGATCCGCGACGGATCCAACCAATAACCGGTAAACCCAACAAAACACCGGCACCAGCCGGACACAGGAGGTTGTTATACTATGATAGGAGTCTACAACTACACCGTTATCGTGACTTATATCGGCGTCACACTGGCCGTTATCTCGATGGTTTGCTCGTGCAACGGCTACCACGAGGTTGCCATTCTTTTCCTGACGCTCGCCGGTATCTGCGACACCTTTGACGGCAGAATCGCGCGCACGAAAAAGAACCGTACAGATGAGCAGGTCATCTTCGGCGTACAGATTGACTCGCTCTGCGATCTGGTCTGCTTCGGCGTCACACCGGCCATCCTGGCTTACAATCTGGGTGTCCAGCATATTTGGGGCATCGCCGTCGAGGTTGTCTTTATCCTCTGCGGTGTCATCCGCCTGGCGTATTTCAACGTCCTGGAAGAGATCAAGAAAAAAGACCCCGAGCGTGCCGCACAGAAGGGTTACCGCGGGATGCCGATCACGACGATCGTGGTCATCTTCCCGAGTGTGTACCTCATCCATCCTTACGTGGAGGCGGATGTATTTGCGATCATACTTGCGGTATTCCTTGTGATCACGGCATTTCTTTACGTGCTTGATATCCGCATCAAAAAACCGGGGCCTCTCGGGATTTCTTTGATGATCACGTACGTGGTGCTAATCATGTTCCGCGTGATGAACATCGTTACGTTTTGACGACGCTGGAGGAAACTATGGATTACATTGATTTAGACGGTCAGCTGATCGAGGAAGAAACCGGACAGGATCGCCTGCTGACATTCTTATATACCAACGCCTTTGGGCGGATGCTCTTAAAACCCCTGGTGCAGCCCGGGATCTCACGGCTTTCCGGCCGGGTGTTATCGAGTCGTATTTCGAGGCATCTTGTCAATCGATTTATCAAAAAAGAGGGGATCGACATGCGCGATTTCCCCAAGAGAAATTATACCTCGTTCAATGATTTTTTCACAAGAGTTGTTAAGGAGGGCGCGCGTCCGATCGATCCCGATGAGAACGCCCTGATCAGCCCCTGCGACTGCCGGGCACAGGTATTCCCGATCCTGAATAACTCGAACTTTTCCATCAAGCATACAGAGTATACGCTCCGCTCTCTTCTGCATTCGAGACGGCTGGCAAAGCGGTTTCAGGGCGGGTATCTCTACGTCCTGCGTCTGACGGTCACCGATTACCATCGCTATGTCTACGCGGCCTCCGGCGACCAGTCAAAAATGTACCGGATCGAGGGCAGCTTTCACACTGTCAATCCGATCGCAAACGACTATCTGCCGATCTACAAAGAAAATACCCGCGAGTACACGCTCCTTCACACCGACACCTTCGGCGATGTGCTCCAGATGGAGGTAGGTGCGCTCCTCGTGGGCAAGATTAAGAATCTAAAAGACTCCTGCTACGCGGTCCGCGGTGAGGAGAAAGGCTATTTCGAATACGGCGGCTCGACGATCATCGTGATCACGGAGCCCGGCGCGGTCATCCCGCGCGAGGACCTGCTCAACAACACCGCCAACGGCCTGGAGACCAAGCTCATGCAAGGCCAGGCGATCGGCCATAAAGAAGCAAGCAACTAAAAAAAGGAACCAAGAGAAAAGCCCGCGGTTTCCCGCGGACTTTGTCTACAGTCTGAAGTCCCGCAAATGCGGGACTTTCAGACCGTAGCCTCACGACTGCGTTTTTTTCATTGATACTTACTTTCCGTTTGGCTGCAGCCCCACCCTTCTTCTCCACATGATCAGTCCCATGAAGAGCGCTCCTACGATCATACCGATACCGACACCGAGCGCCAGTGACCCCGGTGAAAAGATGGAGCCGGCTGCGGAACCCATAAGCTGCTTTACCGTATCCGATCCTGTTTTATAGAACACCTTTATCGACGGCGGGTCATCAGGGAACAGATATGCTTTCCTGTTCAGATTGCATGCAGTTGGCGATCCAAACTCATGTATTCCCGAAGAATATCCATCCGGCAAGCCCGAATCATTTATCCGGTAAAGTAATGAATCCGCAAGTATAGGTTTCATATTTTTGCTTTTTATCCAGTAAAGGGCAAGCCACTCTCTTCCTATATCACCGTTTAAGTCGGCTCTGTCTTTCATTTTCTCATAGTTTTTCTTTTCTATACTGCCCTCACCCTCAGATCTGTTACAAAGGGCGACTCTGTAGTATGCGGCTTCATTCTTTTTCATGATAATATTGCCTGCACGATCCGTATCCGTGACATCGACACTATCTACCATGAACTTGGGGATCTCCTTGAAATCCACATCATACTGTTTCATTGCATCAATGACGGTAAACACCGTCGATACTGCTACTGCGATAACGGCGATCACAGCCATACCTACAGCAAGCTTACTATACATGGAATAAGCCTTTAGTGCGTTAACCTCTCTGAGAGCTCCTACACCATAGCCTTCATAACCCGCAACTCTGAAGATCCCGCTTTTTAACTGTACGTTCAGAAAGGCGATCCGCTCCTGAAGATTTCCAAATCCGTTAAATAATCTCTGCACATATTGATTTGCACGAGCAACATTTGCTATTTTTCCAACAACAGCGGTAGCAACCAGGAGTCCGCCCGTAACTGAAAAGAGTGTTATCGGAAGCGTTCCCATAGTGTAACTGGCGGGCTGAAAATCCTCTGGCTTGGCACTTTCCTTTCTCATCCTGTCTGAAGTGATCGCAACAGCACCCTTCTCGTAGATATCTCTGTCTACTCCTTCATATACGGATGCAGCATCGACGGATCCCAGGCTTTCTTCAAAAACCTTATATGTTTCCTCATCTGATGCTGCCATCGATATCAGATCGTCAAACGAAAGGAAATCAAGACCTGCGATCTGCCCCGGACTAAGCGCATCTACCATAGGATAGAGACGTCGGATCCCTGTTTGGGTCGAGATCTCACTGTAGTCCACACTGAAATAATCAAGCAATGTTCCATCATTGTATGTGATGGATCCCAGATATTCACATATCCCTACCGAGCGAAGATCGTACACCTGATCCAATAAGGTCCTGCCTGCCTCCGTGATGGTTTCGGCTTCACTCTCAGAGATATCATCCCCGCTTATTTTTTGTGCGTTTTCTACGATCCCGTCGACTCTTTCCTGATTATCGGCCAATTCATCGATCATATCATCCTTTTTCATGATCTTATCATGAAACGGTTTCCACTTTTCCAAAAGCTGCTTTGCTTTGTCATAGTACTTTCTGTCAAGCGCGCATTAACATCAGATGCAGATGAAAGATTTGGATCCTCACTCTGTATACGCTCTGTCAGATCATCCAAAGTAGTATCCGCCAGTCTGTCGATCCATGTATCATCCGAGGTATCCGTAGCCTTGGTGATAAGCATTTCCATGGTAAGCACTGCCTGTCCGTTTGCTTCCATAAGTATGGTAAGGATATCTGCATGCTCCTTTTTTTCAGTATCAGAAAGTGCGTTGTATGCATCATCCCCAAGTTCATACTTGGTTTTGTTCAGAAGCAGATCGCCCAGGGGCTTTCCGTCTGTATCATCGTCAGTCAGCTTGTTGAGTGTCTTTCTCATACTTTCAGCACGGATATGTCCAAGTGACCCCTCCGGCTTTTTATAATTCTCTCTGTACTCTTCAAGCGCGGCGATGAAATTGTCAACGAACGGGCGTACATGGGAATTCATGTGTTTCTCCATCAGATCATCATAATCGGTGATAGAATATCCGCCCAGCATATTCATTACCGCAAGATCGGTAATGGCATCATTCGCATCATCGGTCGTTTTATACCCCAGATAGACCTTTTTGTCGTTAGCGCCTCTTTTCAAAACACTCTTTGAGCCGGCTCCCTCATTTATATCAGCGTAGTTACCGGCATCATCCTTAAGGATAGTGTATCCGTCCTCCTCAAGCTCTTTCTTTGCCTCATCGGCAGTTTCGCCCATTCCGATACGGACATCTGTTATATACTTCCCACCTGATGTACTCTCAGCCGCTTTGGCTGTGTCAGGCTCCGTTGCACATCCCGGAGCGACATCACTTAACGGCGTGACAGAGAGTATAACAAAAGTCATACAAGCTGCCGTGATCCTTCTAATCATTTTTTTCGTGGATAAAACCTCCTTTGTCATTTATTCAACCACATCTGTCCGACCTCGAGCTCTCCGGATACAAATCCGCCCGTGATCTCGGCTGATTTTTTCTCACTGCCATCCTCTCTCTGCGCAAACATCATTATCTGATTGTTCTCGGTATAAAGGTTGGCGTCAAGCTTTACCGTTCCGTCATTCATATCGACCGGTGTTTTGCTGTCATCGTAAAGGATGTACTCCCACGGTCTTATGTCGTCGCCGAAGGATGCGTCGGCTCCGGACTCCTTATTATACGGAACTCTGCCGTATCTGGTAAGACACAGCCTTACCAAAGGCGATTTCAGGTATGTCTTCGGATCAGGCGACACATCCTTCCTTACATCCGTACCTACACTCTTGTTGTACTGTTCCACGAGCCACGGTGTCGTATAGTACATATAGATCGCAGGCCCGTTGGTCCCGGCATTCAGGTTTGTCCCCTTGGTCGTACCGTCTTTGTCCGTCCTTGTTACGGGAGCATAGTACATCTGCCATCTGTCCGTCTGTATCCCGTCGGGATGATAAGGCTCTCCCTTGGTGCATATGATATCATAGACAGCCTCTGATTTCTGCTCCTCGCGCTCGGATGCGCTTGCCTTCTCGTTTACGGTATAACCTCTGTAACCGAAGTAGATATACTCACCTCCCTGCTTGTTCTTGTCCTGCTCCTTATCCTCCTTTGTCAAAGACACTCCTTCATTTAAGTTCATATCGATGAACTCCGTACAGCCCTGTCCCAAAAGACCTGCCAGTGCTTCTTTTTTAGTGGAGCCTCCTGCGGTATATATCCTGTTGAAGTAGGTGTTTGCTCCTTTTTCATAGATCATATGGATAAATGTGGGCAAAGCTGCCTCCCCGTAAGTGATCGCCCTTTCTCCGACAGACTTCCTACCGTCAGCAGACCGTGCCACCTTATCCGTCTTGTCCACACACAATGCCGTCGCCTGTTTGGTGTTAAATACATTATCATCGATCGTGATCTCCGTGATCGGCTGCCCCGGCGTCACTCCCCTGTTATACGTATAGTATAAATAGTATTTTTGTTTCTTCCATCTGTAACCAAGGGCATCCTTCACTTCGTCTTCATCACAGTTCCACTGCTGCATTTCTATGGGCGTATGTATGCTCGAACAGTGATAATCCACGCCGTCGACCTGGATCTTTTCGGGTGCTGAATCGACATCCGTTTTATACAAAAGTATTCCCTTTATTGCTTTTTCCGGATCATCTGTCCTCTCCACACTTATATAGGATGCAGGTCTGTCAGTAAAATTGTGCTTTTCTGTCGGGGAACCGCCGCCGCCGTGTTTTCCGTCCGGAGTAAAATCAGCACTTGGAGGCGCACCCGGAAGTGTGGCATCATTTGTCGTGCCGTCATCATATGCTCCACCGTATTTATCCATCAATTTCTCGGTAAGTGCGCCATACCAAGTCCTTCCGCTCACTATGGCAGCATTTGCAGGGATGACCTCGTCCGTAGCTGACCCGACCGCTTCGATCGTGGCATACATATCTGTCACCTTGGCGACCGCCTGATTGGTATTGATCTCTTCTTTCTGACCTGACTTACTAAAAGAATAAGTCCCCACAAACAGCTTTGATACATATTTTCTCTTCCTTGCTGCCTTTCTGATATAGATATAGCACGGAGTTGCAGCTTCCATCTTCTCTCCGTTATCGTTCGTCCACTCCGGATAGGCTATGTTGAAAGGTTCTGTCTCAAACGGTCTTTTCATCTCCTGTATGGAGTTGAACTCTCCCGTAGCCGACTCGCCTGAGAGTGTGGACTCCCCGCTCACATCAGCCGTGATAACACCGCCATCATCCGTGGCATCATGTTTATTTCCTGAGATGATGACATCGTTTAGAGTCAGCTTCTCATGCGCATCGGTTGGACCCGATACATACAGCCCGGTCGATATAAACGGCATCTTATCCCTTGCGTATGCGTATCCGCCCGGCTGATATGAAGTATATCCTTTGGTCACCTCTGTATTGGTACCGAGAAGTCCGTTTGGGCCCATAAAAGTGTTCTCAGGTCCTATACCTCTCAGCACCCAGCCGGTAGCTGTTGCTGTTCTTTGCGATATGACAGTTACGGCATCATATGTCACGTTCTTGTTCTCGGATCCCACACATATTGACTTCGATATGGAGTAAGGCAGCTCAGTTGAAAACGTCGATCCCTGGAAAACCTTTATATCCGTGAGTGCGCGGTACGGACTGTAGCTCCATGAGTATCCGATATTTAGGTATTTCTGATTGCTCTCTACGATAAATCCTTTGTAGTAAAATGAGCTTGCAAGGTTATTATCCGAAAGGATGACCGTATTCGGTGTCTGTTTCATCCTGTCAACAAGCTGCGTGTATTTGGCTGTCGTCTCGCCGACCTTTGCAGCGGTACTTTCGGAATCACTTCCGAAGGTGAAAAATACTGATGATAAATACTTCGTTCCGGATGTATACTTGACCTCCGGTTCATAGTAGAGATACCTTGCGGGACAATCCCATTTATCATCCTCATTTGTTCCGTAGCATGTATAACGGAAACCGTAATTTCCCTGCCTTCCGGGTTTTGCACTGTCTGTGTCAAAATCCCTTGTAGATGCGAAGTTGTATGGAACACCTGAAAATGTTGTTACCGGTATCCAGCCCTGATCCACGTACTTGCCGTCCTCATGAGAGTCTACCAGATGAAGCGCTCCGAGATGTATGGGCGTTCCCGCTTTGGTGTGCTTGGTAAACCACAGGCCGTCAAGATCAGCGGGGTATTCTTTAGCCTCATCCTTGTTCTCTGCTTTGTACCCGAGATTTCCCGCACAACCGTAGTTGATATCTCCGAAGAATAATTTGCCATCGTTGGCGGTTGCGGGTGTAAATGTAGCCACCCTGATATCGGTTATCGCTTCCTTTGGATTATTTGTTGTTTTAAAACCTAAATACGTATATGCCCATTCCTTGTGTCTTGAGTACTTAAATCTTGCATCATTTGCAAGGTTTTTGTCCCAGATCTGAAAGCCCTTGGCAGTGATCTTTGCCTTGGCAAGCGCTTCCGTATCAGCAGATCTTACGATGATGTCATCATAATATAGATTCGGGTCCACGGTATCCGACGATCCCGTATCATCATTTTCTACACCGGTGCCGGCACCTGATACGACCCCGGCAGCAGAGTCCGATGAACCGGAATTGTTGAGTATCGACTTCTCCGTGCGGTAGTGTACATAGATCCCCCCGTACTCATCTTTTTTCATAAGTGAATTGAGGTTTACCGGCATGATCTCTCCGAAAGCCTTCACGCAGTCATATCCGTTGATCGGATTCGTGCCGTCGTCGCCATGCTTTACAAAAAAGGCATCCTCACCCTCATTCACTATGATCGGCGAGCCGACATTGAGATCCCTGGAGATGAACATACAGTTCCATCCCCTGAAGCCCATGCGTCCGTTTACATCACTGATCCCCTCGTTTCCGTGATAGATGCGCCCGTTTACATCACTGATCCCCTCGTTTCCGTGATAGTCATCACCCTCATCTGCCTCCTCGGAGCCGACTCCCTTATAATAAACCAGATACTTGCCCTTATCTCCCTTTGCTTCGTCTGCCACGTATTCAGGCGCATCTTCATAATCATAGTCTTTATTCTCTTTTATATATTTCTTGATCTCAGAGACTACCCATATGACTAACATCGATATCAGGAGCACTCCTAAAGTTATCAACCCCACAGGACTTGCCAATGTGGACGCACCTGCAACTATTCCTTTTGTGATCACACCGATGGTGATGGCTGTGGATGTAAGACCACATGCTGCAGCAAGCGCACATATCGCTGCCGGGATGGCTGCCAATAATGTCGCAAAAGCCGAGAACTGAGCTACCAAAACCACACAGAACAGGACTCCTAACCCCAGGTTCACCCACTTCATGATCTCTTCGGCATCTTCCTTCCAGGTCGATACCTCCTGCTTGTCGATAAGCTGCTGGGCAGCATTACTCCTGATCGCATCATTGGTATAAGCGACCTTTTTACCCTTGAGTTCTTCGTTGTCATTCATCCACACAGAGTAAGAATCGCTTCCTATAAGCTCTTTTATGTGCTCTGCCGCCTCGGACAGCTTCTCCTCGGCTTCGGGATTCTCTTCGTTCTCACCCGTGGATACGATAAGGCTGTTTACGCCTCCTACCGCCGACATCCTCCTCTGCGCATAGCTCATGGATTCGATGACGGGATAAAGCTGTGTCAGATCTACCTCACCTGATGTCTCATATCCGAGGTTCAGCAGATACTCACCGAGATTATAGTCCTCATTGGCTTTATACGTTTCAAGCTCATCATACATGGCGATATACATCATGTGCTGGTTGTTTTCGGATACTTCATCCATGTCTGTAACGACGGACTCTTCTGACTGACCTTCGAGTGCGCTAAGCTCTTCTTCTGCTTTACTCTCATTGAAAACAGCCACTGCGTTGTCATATGCCGTAGCAAAAACCTGAAGCTGTTCATGAAGTGCTTTGGCATCATCGCCGTACTCTCTGTAAAGCTCATCAAACTCTTCCTGTGTTGTCGCTTCCTCAAGCTGATCCCATACATTGCTTTCAGAGACCTGATCTGCCCATGACAGCGTGACTTCCTCTCCTTTTTCCTCATCATATCCGTTGTTATATGCCGCAAGCCCCTCAGACAGATATCCTACGATGGCGCTTACCGTACCTGCGCTCGATCTGGCGACTACCTCTGCGAAAAAGTTCCAGTCTGCCTTCCCGGAAACTATATAGTCACCGAGCTTCATCTCGTCTTCCTCGGGAACATTGATGAGGTTCAGTCCCTGATATGCCAGGGCAGCCTTCGGTGAACCCGCATTATAATTCACCACAAATTCCTGCGCAGCAGCATCTATCGTATCTATGATGGCTGAATTGCTATCCTTGTATTTCTTTTGAAGCTCCTCATAATCCTTAAGATCATATCCGGACTGCATGGAAAGTGTTTTGATGGATGTGATCGCCTCTTCCTTGTTTGGAGTCGTCTTATATCCCATACATACATGGTTTCTGTCGGTACCGGCATTTAAGTCTCCCTCCACCGGGATAAATCCGCTGTCGATACATTTTTCTTTCGCTTTATCCAAACTTTCAACTGCGTAAAAAAGCCTGACATCCGACACATATGTGATGCCGGACTCCTCGACCGCATGAGCCACTATAGGTCCGTAATCACGCAGAGATCCCGTGATGAACAGAGATAGGATCATGGTAAAGGAGATAATGAACCTTGTCAGCTTTACTCCTTTTCTTCTCCCGTTCCACATCATAAACCACCTCCGTTTCCGTCCGTATCGGCGCCCGCTTTCCTTCTGAACACAATTAATACTATCAGTATGACTAGTCCGATGCTTCCGATCATCAGCATCTTGACAAAGTTACCGTTTCCGAATATGGACGAGGTCACTTCCATCGGTGCTTCTATCTTTTTGATCTCTCTGGCATCTATCTTGCCGGTGCTTGCATGAAAATACTTCATCTCGTGAACACTTATGTTTTCGGCAAGCATGACGCTCTTTTGGGATGTAGTGCCTATGCCTATCCACGAGCCCTTAACAAGTCCTCCGCTTGTAAGCTTTGCAGTAGTGCTCTTGCCGTCCTCCAAGACCAGATCAGCACATGAGGTGTCCTTGCTGCAGGAGTTATCCTTTATCACGACGACTCCTTTGAGATTTATAACATACCTCGAATCCACAAAAACACCGCCGCCATAGCCGCCTGCCCGGTTTCCGGTGATCGTGACGTTTGAGAGTACCAGCGAATCATCAAACGCCGTGATGGCTCCGCCGTCTTCCTTTGCCGTGTTATTCTTAAAGACACAGTTGTCAAACATCACGGAAGCCCCGTGCTGCGGGTTATCTCTCAAGAAAAATGCGCCGCCGTCCTCCTCGGATGAGTTTCCGGTGAAAGTACAGCCTGATGCATAAAAAGTCGTTCCGTCGTATTTTTTAACATCAAGTGATACGTATATCGCTCCGCCTCTGTTTATGGATCTGTTGCCAGAGAACGTCATGTTATCAAGTCTGACTTCTCCTCTCTGACAGAAGATCGCTCCGCCGTCATCTTCCGAGTAGCAGTTGTCTATGTCAGCATCCTTAAGATCAAGCTTTCCGTTTCCAAGGTATATCCCGCCGCCGTAGCACTCGTCAGTACTGTCGATCGCACGACAGTTATATATCCTGCCTCCGGTCATCGTAAAGGAGGTATCCTCACTCCCCGTATCAAGGTACACTCCGCCGCCGGACTCATCCGAGATACAGTCATATATGGTTCCGCCCATCATGATGAGATGAGCGTTCCCCTCCAAGGTTATACCTCCGCCTGCGTTGGAGCTTGCGCCTCCGGTGATCACACCTCCCTTTACCCCGTCATATCCGGTCCTCTTCGGATTGGAATCCGTGATGGTGAGGGTCGCACCTGAGCGGACGATGATCACGCCGCCGTTTTTCTTGGTCTCTAAATTCCTTTCACGCTTTATATAATGACCGTTTAAGTCTATGGTCACATTTTTATTTTCACTTATGATGATCTCTGCATCCGAACTGTGATCCCCGCCCATGGTGACCACACTCTCACCGTCTGAAGCCAGTGCCGCTTCGATAGCTTTTGTAAAAGAAGTAAAGTTCTCCTTACCTTTCAGCTTTCCGCTCTTATATATCTCCAACAATGTCTGTGAACTGTTCTGTTTCTCTTCAAGGTTCTTTATAACGGTCACCTCGGAGAGTTTGGCATTGTCACTGACCTCATACTCGGTCCCGTTGTAGTAGAAAAAACGGCTCGCCTCAGAAGTATTTGCTTTGGCATATCCGTCGGAGATCTCTTTTCTCATCTCCTCCAAAGATATCCCGATCCTTGTACCCTTTTTGAATGCTCCCGAATACTTTGCTTTTCTGGTATTTACGTTTTTGGAACTCCAGGTCCAGAATCTCAGGTTTTCCATCTCTTTGGTCAAGAAAACATCGTTATCTGATCCGGTATCTTTTGTGTTGTTTTTGATCTTGGTAAGCCCTCCAAGGAAAGTGATATGGGAGCTGCCTCCGTATATACCTCCACCGTTTCCGGTGATATGGTTGTCCGAGATATCACAGTCTCCGAGATAAAGCTCACAATCTTTTGAAAGATAAATACCTCCTCCGTTCTTTGCGTAGTTATCCTTGATGCTTACTCCTGCAAGCGTAAGCGAAGACCCGTCTTCACAGAGGATGGCACCGCCGTTTCCGGTATTTGCTCCTCCGGTTATAAGTCCTCCTTTACCCGTCGAGTCTTTCAGCGTGAGTACCGCTGTATCCTCGATCCTGATAACATATCCGTCATCGATGGGTTCAGAGCCCTTTATACCTCTGTTTATACTAAAGCCCGCCATATCCACGGTTATATTTTTACCCTTAGGTATGACCATTGCCCCCTGATCCTGCTCAGGAGAAATATCGGCTGCAAGCTTAATGACCGTCTCAGTGGTGCCGGCTCCGTTTATCGCGGTCACCATGTCGGTCCATGTGGATATCCCTTCTTTGCCCTCAGCGCGCGCGTTTCGCACATAAATACCGGGAGAAACAAGTGACGCTGCGATCAGGAGAGACAACACACCGGCAGCAAAAGGCTTTATTCTTTTTTTATTTCTCATCTCCGGCATAGATATCACCTCCTGTTTCTGACTGAGACCATGCAGCCTACCATGATTATAAGTCCCGCTGCCAGTATGATCCCGATCCAGAAAGCTATATTTCCCTCTGAAAAAATGGATGCTGTAAGATTCCCAAGGGATTCTCTCTTCCACTGTGCGTAGAGCGTTACCACTTCACCCTGCTTTGTAGTCAGGTTCCTGACCTTTGCCAGGTTCTCATACGCATCACCGGATCCGTCAGCCTGTGTGTTCCATCCGGCAAACTCATACCCCTTGCATACATATTGATTTCTTGCAAGCACCACAAGGTCTTCGTATGTAAATGTCTTGGTCGTCATTCTTCCCGTTACATTCTCACCCGATGGGGCATTTTTATCATATGCTATCCTGTAAGTGATGAACGCTGTCTCAAAGGTAAGTGTCACGTTCTCAGTCACATAAGTAAAATCATAAGCGGTGCCCTTTTCATTTTTCTGGAAGATACATACTCCCGACTTGCTGACGCTTTTTACCCTGTAGCCCGCCTCTGAAGCAGGTTCCTCTATGCTGATGTAATCACCCTGATATCCTTTCTTGGTTTCAAGCTCCGTATAACCGCTTGTCTTGTTGCCGATCCTCAGCGTCAGATACAGCGGGACCTTGAACCTGACCATGACCGGTATCTCCACCCACGGTCTGACATTGCTGCCTGACTTAAAACGGATATTGTATACACTGTTGTGGCACTGATCCGTTTTTGATGAGTCAAACTTCCACTCAAGTCCTGCATTGTCAAGGCTCTTGTAGGTATCCTCGCCGGGGAAGGACTGATTCTCGATCTCGAAATAATCCTTGCCGGGAGCCTTGAACTCCACTCCGTACTGATCGACGAGTGTGAGAGATACCTTCTTTGTGTCGTCGTTGTCCAGGTCTATCGATTTTTCCTGCTCGATATCCGCATCATCGATATAGGGGTATTTATCCTCACCGATGGTTATCCAGTTATCGGCATTTCCGTTGTCCTTGGCATTGCCGCGGATATTTCTGTAGATCTCGGTGGTTGCGCAGTTGACACCGTTGATCCATACCTTTACCGTAGCTCCCCAATCCCTTTTTGAAAATATACTGTAGTTAAAGTTCGCAAATACATTTATCCTGGACGGGAATGAATCACCGCAGTCTATCTCACCCGAGTCATAATTTACTTCACCGTTTTTGGACTCATGGTCGATCTTATCCTGTATGTTTTCTGATTCTTTGACCATGTACTCTTCACCGAGTCCGTTGTTCTTTTTTGCGTAAAAATAGACAAAAGACTCAAACCATTTGTCAGCGTCATCCGTGACTATGATCTGCACCCTGAGCTTATACCCTGATGCGGACGGGCGTGCTCTTTTGATGATCAGCACCTCTGTAAGGTCATCGTCCTGCTTTACCTTATACTGTGGCGAATCGCACATAAAGTAAGTATCTATGGGTCTTGAATTGTGGTCGCCGTAATCCCTGGTTATCGTTCTTTTCTTGAAAGTGTCGGTATAGAGAACTCCTATCTTGGAATCACCCGAGAGTTTTCCGGTGACACGAATCTCCTTAAACGTCTCAAATACCAGATTGTTATCCGTGATCTCGCTTCCCGAGTCCGCAGCCTTTTTATTCATATAAATGATGGTCTGTCCGCCTGCGAGGATAACTCTGTAATTATCAGCGGCTCCGCCTACCCATACTCCCGCGCCGTCGCCTGTTGATGTGTTTTCGCTGATGCTCGTGGATGAGACGGTGAGGATGGCGCCGTCAAGGAAGATACCCCCGCCCTTGCCTTTTGACTCGTTTAGCCTGATCATACAGTCATCCAGTGAGATATCGGATGATGTATAGATGGCACCGCCGTCTGATGTCGCATAGTTGGACTCCATTGTGATATCCGTCAGCGATATACCATTGATCCCCGTTTCCACATACAGTGCACCGCCGTTACCGTCGGCACAGTTTCCCGTAAACTTGATCTTTTTGATCACACTGTCATCTGAAAGACCGGAGGCATATATCCCGCCTCCAATACCGGAGGAGTTATCACTGATAGTGTTGTCGCCCGAGTATACTGTCTTTGCATCAGATGATGCTGCCTCATCACTGATCCCTCCTCCGTTTTTACTTGAAGAATTACCTGATATGGTACAATCTTCCACATGCATCGTTTTTGTATTATAAATACCGCCGCCGCATACTGCTCCGTTGTTTGATACTATGCGGGTGTTTTTGACGGTCAGCTCTGCCGCGTTGGATATCCCCGCACCGTTTCCGGCAGTCGCGAGGTTTCCTTTGATAGACGACCCGTCGACCTCAAGTGTTCCCAAATTGCAGATGGCGCCTCCCTCTGCGGCTGCATTTGAGTCTATGGTCGAGTCTTTGATATCACAGGTGCAGCCTTCTCCGACATAGATACCTCCGCCGCGGCTGTCTGCGCCGGGAGTATATGATGCGGTCGTATCGTTGTTGTTGCCCGAGAGAGTCACTCCCTCAAGTGTTGCCTTGGAGCCATCCGTTAGGCTGATGGCGCCGCCATAGGCAGCGTAGTTTAAGTTAAGCTGACCGCCCTTCATGACCAACTTACTTCCGTCTGTTACGTTTACCGCTCCTCCGTAGGTGGAGTGACCTCCGATTATCATGCCGGTCAGAGCATCACCGGTGTTCTCTATGATAAGTGTCGATGAACCGCGTACCTCAAAGACACCTCCGTCCGAACTGTTATCGGCTGCTCCCACACGCTGTATATCAAAACCGTTCAGATCTATGATGACGCTGCGTCCGCCCTCGATCACTATACACTGTTCTAAGGTCACAGGGCTTTCAAGCTTTATCTTATCTTCACTTGCCACAAGTGCCGGAAGATCGGTTCCGGCTTCTTCCGGGGCAGCCTCTGTATCAGTCTCTTCATCTGCTTCCCCATCAGTTCCCTCATCTGTCTCCGCAGCTGTCTCTGCATCTGCTTCCGCACCGGCTTTCTCATCTGTCCGGTCATCCGAACCATTATCAGCCTGCTTTTCACTGTCCTGTCTCTCAAACCATACGCTCAGAGAGTCATCCTTTTTGACTGTGTCTGTCACAAGGAGATCCTGTATCTCGTACTCAGCAGGAAAGAAAACGGGCTTCTCCGGTTCAGTGGTAATATCTGAGACCTGCTCACCATCGAGATAGATCGTGTTCTCATTTTTAGTGCTGCCATTCAGGATGACGCCTCTCTCCAACAGATCTCCCTTTTTAAGCTCATCAAGGCTCACTGTTATACCTCTGCCATAAGTGGCGGCAGAAGCAGTGACAGTTGTTACACCGATACCGGCATACACACCAAGCGTGCTTTGTAAAAACAAAGCTATAGCAAATATGAGAGCTGATCTTTTATTTATTTTTCTCATATTAACCTCCATTCCGGAGCGTAGCGACGGAGTGGCGACGAGAACATCATAGGAACTGTTTACAGTTCCTTGTTCTCAGTCTGCCATCAGTGGCTATTTGTGACGCTCTGGCACAAATAGCCGTGTGAAAAATCAGCATATCAGTGTGATTTTTCACACTATCCTCCATGACGAGCACTTGTGCGAGTCACCGCATGCGTGCTTGAAGCACGCATGTCGGATCAAAGGTTATTTGTGCCGTGCGATAATTTTGAAAAATATTGATGTAACCCTACTCAGCGTATTGATTATTGTATGCATTGCTTTAATCCTCAGATGAGCTTTCCTGTTTTTTGTTTTTTTTCTTCATAATAAGAAAAACAGTAAATGCAGTCGCCGCAACAA
>JAZASH010000007.1:0-45888 GCA_036343395.1 Eubacterium sp.
CTACTCCGAGCTGATCCGCTGCTATCGCAGGCAGCCGGACCTCTTAACCGAGCTCGATGCGCTGAATCTGCGTGCTCTTTTGTATGCCCTCCGTCAGGGACTCGTGACCAAGGAGATGGCCGATGTGATCACCGTGCTCTCTGAGGGACGCGGCCTCCCGCTGATCGACGCGGGCGCCGGCTACGGGTATACCAGAGAGAACGACCCTCTGCGACGCGGCACGGGTGCGCTGCTGATGCGCACGCTTTTCGGCGTCTATGAGGCTTTCCCGACCAACGATATCCTGAAAAATATCTGCTCGCTGCTGATCCGTTATGAGAAACGTGACCGGCGGTATTTCCCGTGGTATGAGCGCGGGGTGCAGGAGATGCTCCGCCTGACGGACCTCTTTGAGTACTACATGTACACGGTGGATCCGACCTCGGACGAGCCACTCCCGCAGAACATCTTATCGTATTTCCAGTTTGAGAATCACTTAAACGACACCCGCAAGGCGTATCTCTACGCCAACATCGTCAAGAACCGTGAGGCGAATCCGGCGGCCTTTGACACCTACGAGGCGCAGATCCGCGCCTTTGTCATCGACCAGTTGAAAAAGGAGCGCGTGTCGTCCGATCTGGGATATCTCTACTCCGAGATCCTCACGAGTGCGGACCTCACCGGGGCAGGTGAGGAGGCATCCGGCCAGATGATGCTGGCCGATGAGCAGGCTGAGGGCGAGACGGAGACGCTGGCGAGCCATCTGCCGCATATCATGTTCCGCCATCTCCTGACGTGTCTCACGCCGGAGATCGAGAGCGTGACCCTGGTTTACCTGAATACGACCGACGAGCGCACCTATCCGCTGGATCGCGGCAAGGCGCTCCTCGATATCTATACGCCGGCGTATCGGCTGTTCTTCTCCGACAGGGAGGGTAACCAGTATGCCGAGAGCATCGACTACACGCTGGAGCGCTTCTACGACGCTGATGCGTACGCGCCGCTCTGCTACCCGGTAGCCGGGGAGGCCCCCGCCGAGGCAACGCAGGACGCAGTGGACGCACCGGAGGAGGAGCCCACGCTGGAGCTGCCCCCGCTGGATGTGCCGGAGAGCCTGCTTTTCCACCTGGCGGCACGTATCGAGAAGAAGCCCCGCCTCGACGACATCGAGGTGGACGTGCTTTTCCGTGCGCTCGCGACCGGTAAACTCCGCGATGTTTTCCACGGGCGGGTATTTTTACGAATCTACGACTATATCAAGGAGCAGGTGCAGGAGGAGGACCGCAATCCGTACCTGCGTCTGCTGATGCAATACCTCAAGGCCGACACGATCAAGCGCGGCCGGATCGGTGAGGTGGCGACCGACTGCATCCGCTGCGGACAGATCGAGGGCGCGGCGGCAATGCTGCGACGCTTTGGGCGCAGTGGCTGTGGCGAGGACGAGCTGGTGACGCTGACGATCGACCGGATCCGCGAGCTGGATTACGAGTTCGACGACTGCCTGGTGAAGTGGGCGCTGCAGCTCTACAACAAAGGCCATCACGACCACCCGATCCTGAACTATCTCCTCCAGTACTACATGGGCGAGACGGAGACGCTGATCCGGCTTTTCCGCGACTCCCTGCCGCGCAAACGCGAGGGCAGCGGGGCGGCGCAGCTCGAGAGCTTCGAGGGACATATCCGCTCGAACCCGGCTTTTTACGAGAGTGTGCGCGAGCGACTGCTCGGTCAGGTGCTCTTCGCAGGGCGTGACACGGCCGAGACCGAGGATATTTTTATCAAGTATTTTGACGACGGCGAAAACCGGATGCTGGTCAAGGCCTACCTCTCCGCGATTGCCTACGAGTATATCGTGGGGCGCGGCGAGCTGTCCGATGCCGTTTTTGAAAAAATATACCGACAGGCGATGTACGAGCGTGAGCCGGTGATGGTGCTGGCGGCGCTGAAAAAGATGGTCGGTCGGGATAACTACGACGAAAAGGAAGTCGGGTTTATCGAGAGAAGCCTCGACGATCTGGCGGCAGAGGGCTGTGTGCTGCCTTTCATGAAGGATTTCGCCGGCGTCGTGACAGTGCCGTCGAGGATCCGCACACCGGTGATCGTGCAGTATTACAGCGGCACGGCGGACGGCGTATTCCTCTTTGTCAAGAATAAGAAAAATGAGTACGAGTCGCGGCCGATGAGTCGCGTGTTTGACGGCATTTTTGTCGCTTCGCTGTTGCTTTTCGCCGGCGAAGAGACGGTCGGCTATATCTACGAGGAGGAGACCGGCAAGCGCTCGAAGCAGTTTGAGCTGCGCAAGCGCGAGGCCCCCGGCGGCACGGACAGCATGTTCGAGCAGGTCAACGCCATCCTCGAAGCCAAGCAGGCTGACGACGACGAAAAATATCAACGCCTTTGTGAGGCGTTCGTGGAAGAGCAGGAGCTGGCCAAGGCCCTGTTCACGATCCTGTAGGAGGTAACACATGAGTGATGAACGCACCCTGATCCTGGGGATGGATCTTTGCGACGAGACGACGCAGCTGGCGGTCTACGACCGCGAGTTGATGGAGCCTGTCCTCGTCGGCCAGTCCGAGGACAACCCCGACGCCCTGCTCGACACGGCGGTCATTTTTGAGGAACGCGAATCTATCACAGGCCTCCTCGACAAGGTTCGCACCGGCGATCCGGTCATGAGCGGCGGCAAGGAGGTTGCGATCGAGCGCGTGCTTGCGTACTTTTTCCGCAAAACGCTGGCGCTCACACGGAAACGCTACCCCAACGAAAAGATCAAAATGCTCGTGATCACGGTGCCGACGATGGATAAGGACTTCGTCGACCGCATCTACGAGGCATTGTCGCTGATCGGCATGGAGAGCGACCGCGTCCGGATCATCGATCACAAGAGAAGCTATATGTACTACGTCCTGTACCAGAATAAGGAGCTCTGGATGGGTGACGTGGGACTTTTTGACTATGACGGGGAGAGACTGCTGTACGAGCAGCTGCAGATCGACCGCTCACACTCGCCGGCGCTGGTCGGCGTGACGGAGCGCGACTTCACCGAGGCCTTCAAGGTCGAGGAGGAGCAGCCGCAGCTCGCTGAGGATCTCCCGAATATCGACGAGGAGCTCGCCAAACCGGTGGTGACACGCGGGACGGTCTTTGAGAACATCGTCACGAGCGCGCTGCGCGGCCAGTACATCTCGTCCCTTTTCATGACGGGAGACGGCTTCGAGAGCGAGTGGGCGGATGAGGTGTTCCCGCGCCTGGCGGTCGGCCGACGGCTTTTCCGCGGACGTAACCTCTACGTCAGTGGCGCAACCTACGCGGCCAAGGAGTTCGGCGACGTGAAGCGACTGGAGGATTATGTCGTTTTTGCGCCGGATATGGTCCCGGCGAAGCTTACGATGGACGTCTATGAGGACGGAAAAACTCAGGAGCTCGTGCTGGCATCGGCCGGCGATCCGTGGTTCGAGGTGGACACCGAGGTCGACCTGATCCCGGACGGCGACGAGGAACTCGAGATCCATGCGAAGCCTGTATTTGAGGGCGAGGCGAAGACATTTTTACTGGACATCTCACCGGTCCTCGGGAAAAATGACCGCATGTGCCGACTGGGCGTGCGGGTGCGTTTCGAGGACGCAAAAACGGCGATCTTTACGATCCGGGACAAGGGCTTCGGCGAGACGAGACCCGGCAGTAATCGTGTTTGGGAGGAGACGATCACATGTTCATAAGATGCTATGGAAAGGTGGCGGAGGAGCCGTATACGATGCCCTATACCGGGGCGAAGGTCTACTCGCTCGAGGAGCTCTGTCACTACATCGGCAATAATATCTACACGATCACGGAGGAGTTCTTCACGAAGTCTCTGGTTCTGTGGCTGCGCGAGCAGACGGATCATGCGAAGCTGGCGGACAAGCTGGATACGATGATCACCAACCAGAACAAGTTAAAGGACCTCGTCGTGACGATCCTGTGCGCCTGTGACTACTACAAGGAGCATGAGATCCGTGAGCTGATCCGCGTGATCGATGAGATCGTGAGCCTGCCTCTCCATGAAAAGAGAAAGATCCGCGCCGACAACTACATGCGCGCCGGCCTGTATGCCAAAAGCGTGGTGGCGTACCGCAAGCTTCTCAACGGAGCCTATGCGGTGAACTTCACTCCGGAGGCCTACGGCAATATCCTGCATAACCAGGGGATCGCGCATTTCTATACGGCGAGCTTTACCGCGGCGGAGCGCGATTTTAAGGAGGCGTACGCGAGGAATCACCGTGCCGAGTCGCTCCACCACTACCTCTACCTGCTGCTGATGCAGGGGCGCGTGGAGGACTTCGAAAAGGAATGCATCGCGCACGGGATGAACAACGCGCAGCTCGAGGCCGTGCGTCACAAGTTCAACGATGCCAAGGCGCGTGTGGAGAAGCACAGCATCGATGAAGACGAGATAGAAAAATACAAAGAAGATTTGAGAAAGGCGGCCGAGAGTGCGATTTAAATTATTCGGATTCGGCAAGCGAAAAAAGAAGCAGGAAGAGATTCCGGAGGAGGAGTACGGAAGCCTTCAGGAGGAGCGAGCGGCCGAATCTGCTGAGGTTGAGCAGATCCTGAAAGATCACGTCTACTTCGAAAAAGAAAATGTAGATTTAAAAGATGCCCCTGCCCGGATCGCCTATCTGGAGCGTCTGCGTGATACGATTATGGACGCAAAACACCAGTGCGAGGACGTCAAGTTTGAATACGGCAGGGTGACCTCTTACCTGAAGGACATCCAGCTGATCGACCAGGCCCAGGACGAGGACCGCGCGGTCATCAACGACACCGCGAGACGGATCGTCGAGCTGTCGGATATGCGCAAGTCCCTCCGGCACAAGCGGTACCAGATCACCGAGCCGCAGCGGCAGGCGATCGAGCGTTTCGAGGAGGATATCCCGCATGACGTCGAGCGTCTGCTTGAGTTCGAGGATCTGCAGGTCAAGATCCGCGGCGATCTGCGTAAGCTCGCCGGCGAGAAGGCATTTTTGGAAACCGATAAAAAGGAGATCAACCGCAAGCAGCGGACGCTCCGACGCATCAGTAAGGCGCTCGCGCTGATCCTGGTGATCGTGGCGACGAGCCTCGGTGCGCTGTTGGCGGTCTATCAGGTCGATATCACGGTGCCCTTTGTCGCGACGGCAGCCTTTGCCTTTATCGTGGCAGCGCTGATCATGGCGGAGGCGAGACGCAACCGCATGGATATGGTGATCACCGAGAAAAAGCAAAACAAGGCGGTGGCGCTGACCAACCGCGTGAAGATCAAATATGTCAATAACGTCCGTGCTCTCGAGTACCTGACAGGCAAGTACGCCGTCCGGAATGCGACGGAGCTGGACTTCGTCTACAGCCAGTACCGCGAGGCAAAGCGGGAATGGGCGAGACAGCGTGAGGGGACGATCCAGATCGAGGAAAATCACGAGATCCTGATCGCCACACTGAAGAGGATCGGCGTGAGAGACCGGGAAATCTGGTTCTCGCAGGCCAAAGCCCTCATCGATCCGTCCGAGATGGTGGAGGTACGGCACGCGCTGAACGTCCGCCGGCAGAAACTCCGCGAGCAGCTCGATTACAACACGGGCGTGATGACGGAGTGCCTGAACGAGATGGATCATATCCGGCTCAAAAAGCCTGAGTACGAGGCCGATGTCGAGCGTGTGCTCGCGCAGGTGGGCCAGCTGAAGTAAGCCGGCTGACATGATCCGCCGCCATGAGACCGGCTGACATGAGCGGGATGACACAGCTGCCATGGACCGGCCGGCAGACAGACTAACTAGTGGGAGAGAACGATGCAGTTAATCGATTTACATATGCACTCGACGTTTTCGGACGGGACCGATACGCCGACCGAGCTCGTCGAGCTCGCGCTGGAAAAGGACCTCGTCGCGATGGCACTGACCGATCATGACACCGTGGACGGTGTGGCGGAGGCGGTGCGTGCGTCCGAGGGCAAGCCGATCGAGGTGATCCCCGGTGTGGAGATTTCGTGTGAGTACGTGGTCCCGCCGCTGGCCGGACAGCCCTCGCGAAAAAAGGAGATCCACATCCTGGGCTACGGGATGGACATCGAGAATCAGGCGCTCTTAGATGCGTTGCAGTTTGCCCGCGACGAGCGCGATAACCGAAATAAAAAAATGTGCCGGAACTTCGAGGAAGCCGGCTACGATATGATATCTTACGACAAGCTGCTGGAGCGCTTCGGCAACAGTACCATCGCCAGACCGCACTTCGCCAGACTGTTGATGGAGGCCGGCGTGATCCCTTCGATCAGCGCGGCTTTCGCAGACGGCGGACTGCTCTCCAACGAGAGCCCGCTGTATGTTTTCCGTACTTATCTGACGCCCGAGCAGGGTATCCAAGCCATCCTCGGAGCCGGCGGCAAGGCCGTCCTCGCGCATCCGATGATGTACAAGCTCTCCGTCTCGGAGATTCACCGCATGCTCTACGAGCTGAAAGGTTTCGGCCTCACCGGGATCGAGGCGCTGTACTCCCGAAACAAGGGCACGGATGAGGCTTTCGTCCGCAAGCTCGCGCACGAGTTCGGGCTTTTTATCACCGGCGGGACGGACTACCACGGTCGCAACAAGCCGGATCTCGAGATCGGCTGGGGCGAGGGGGATCTGCGCATCCCGGTCATGCTTCTCTCTAATCTGCGATAATCATTGCTGAAAAACGCACTAAATTAAGGATAAACTTCTTGCGACCCGCGAAAAGATGTGATATAATGTACTCTGTATATAGGAAAGGAAAGAGTACTATGGTTCGTTTGAAGTTTAGAAAAATAGCCGCATTTCTGCTTGTTTTGGCACTTTTAACCCCGTTATTCACACCGGTGACGGGGTCAGTTTCGTTTGCCAAGCATAAAAAGAAAGCCGCCGTCACACAGGACGACGACGCGATGATCCCGGAGGGAGAGACCCGCGACGTGCGGCTCCACAACAAAGACAATATCATGCCGGCCGAGTATGACCGGGAGTTTTTCCATGTGGGAGATCATGGATTTCTTACGTTTTCTAAGGACTTAGAGAGTCTCGATCTGGCAGGCGCTCCGAGCAATGTCCGCTCGAACATCGCCAACATCGCACAGGGCGACGACTTCGCCGGGGTGAAGATCACCTACTCCTCCGATAAGCCGGAGATCCTCACGATCGACGAGGATAAGCACATCTACCGGATCCTCCGGGGCGGCGAGGCGACCGTGATCCTGACAGCGAAGGTCAAGGTGCAGGATTCCACACAGCCCAAGGGTTACCGTGAGGAGACCTGGCTCGCGAAGTTCACCTTTATCATCATGGGCGACACGTCGGGGACAAAGCTCGCCAAGGATAAAATCACGACCTATATGATCTACGACACCATCGGCGCCGCGGATGTGGAGCTGGAGGACTGTCCGGATCTGAAATATTACAGCTTTGACTACACCTCGTCGAACTCGGAAATGCTCGTCGACGTATCGCTGGATCCGATCGACAAGCTGATCCACGTGCAGTCCTATGTGGAGGGCAAGTCCGAGATCACGATCCGGCTCAACGGCCACGAGCTGAAGCTGACCTTTGAGAACAAGCTGACCGGCATCAACAAGGACCATCACGTAATGGATATCGGGGATTCGGTCCAGCTCAAGATCACCAAATACAAAGGAGACCTGAAGTGGAAATCGACCAACAAGAGTGTAGCGACGGTCACCCAGGACGGTATCGTCTACGGCAAAAAGGTCGGCAACGCGGTCGTCTATGCGGAGATCAGCGGTATCCACGGGGAGCAGCGGATCGGCTGTGCGGTTTCCGTTGTCAAGAAAAACCACACCAAGGTCCTCTCGACCGCGATCGCGATCGGCAAGACCTGTCTCTACTCGCAGCCGATGCGTATGCAGCCGGGCTTCTATGACTGCAGCTCGCTTGTATGGCGTGCGTATAAGCAGATCGGCAAGTGGTTCGGTCTGAAAAAATACGCGCCGACAGCGGCCAGTGAGTGTCAGTGGTGCGCAAAGAAAAAGCGTATCCTGGAAAAATGGACGCTGGAGGGTGTGCAGAAGATGAAATACCGACCGGGCGATTTGCTGTTCCGTGTCGGTGCCAATAACGGAAGGTATCTGGGCATCTACCATGTGGAGATGTTCGCCGGGTACCGTGTGGTCGGATTTGACGGCAAGACACCGATGCTGTCGATGTGCTGGGCTAACCGTCCGGATGACTACTACGAGCCGTGCGACGATCTGTTCGCCAGGCCATAAAAGCCAGTCTGGCTTATCTTATTTGAAAAGACCGGAGGATATCATGTACTCACAGGCTATGTATGAAAAGGGCGCGTCGCCCTCAAAGATTCGCGATTTATTTGAATACGGGAACCGCAGAAAGGCAGAGATCGGAGCCGATAAGGTCTTTGATTTCTCCATCGGCAATCCGAGCGTGCCACCGCCGGCCAAGGTCGGTGAGGTGATCGCAGAGCTCCTCGATAAAGAGGACGCGGTCGCGCTGCACGGGTATACCTCGGCAGCGGGCGATCCGTCGGTGCGCCAGGCAATCTGCGATTACGTCAATCAGACCCACGGCACGAGCCTGACAAAGGATCATTTTTATATGACCTGCGGGGCAGCGGCCTCGCTCGAGATCACGCTGCGTGCGCTGTGTGAGGAGGGGGATGAGTTTTTAACCTTCGCCCCGTTTTTCCCGGAGTACCGCGTGTTTGCGGAGAGTGCCGGTGCGGACTTCGACACGGTGGCCTGCGATCCGCAGGACTTCCAGCCGGATATCGAGGACCTGAAACGCAAGCTCTCACCGCGGACCAAGGGCATCCTCGTCAACTCGCCGAATAACCCGTCCGGGGCTGTGATCTCGGAGGCAAAGGCGGAGGAGCTGTGCGCGGTCTTAAAAGAAAAATCCGCCGAGTATGGCCATCCGATCGTGCTGATCGCCGATGAGCCCTACCGCGAGCTCGTCTATGACGACGTGAAGGTACCTTACCTGATGAACTATTACGATAACACGATCGTGTGCTATTCGTATTCCAAATCGCTCTCACTCCCCGGTGAGCGTATCGGCTACATCGCCGTGTGCGACCGGATGGAGCAGGGCAGAGAGGTCTATCTCGCCATCTGCGGCGCGGGGCGCTCGCTCGGTTATGTGTGTGCGCCGTCGCTGATGCAGCGTGTGGTAGCGAGATGCCAGGGCCTGACCTCGGATGTATCGGTCTACAAGGAGAACCGCGACATCCTCTCGGAGGCTCTGACGAAGTACGGATTCCGCGTGGTGCGCCCGGATGGGGCCTTTTACCTTTTTGTTGAGGCCGCGGAGCCGGATGCAGAGGCCTTCGCTGAGAGGGCCAAGGAGTATGAGCTTCTGCTCGTGCCGTCGGACAGCTTCGGCGTGCCGGGCTTTGTACGGATCTCGTACTGCGTATCGACTGAGATGATCAAAAACAGCCTGCCGGCTTTCGAGAAACTGGCGAAAAGCTACGGGCTGTGCTAGGAGACGCGAGGGCGTTTTTCTATGAAAATCATAAATTACAAACTATAACGAGGAGGATATCACAATGGCATTTGGATTTGGACAGCTGATCGAGATTCTGAAAAAGGACCCGAAAAAGATTGTTTTCACCGAGGGTAAAGATCCGCGTATCCTGGAGGCGTCGTCACGACTGCTGGCTTCGACCTTCCTGGAGCCGATCCTGATCGGTAACGAGGAGGAGATTTTCGCTGTGGCAGCAGATGTCGGCTTTAACATCCGCGGGGCGCAGATCATCGATCCGGATAAATACGAAAGAATGGATGAGATGGTGGATCAGCTCTATGAGATCCGTCGTGCAAAGGGTCTGACAAAGGAAAAGGCAGAGGAGCTCTGCCACCAGGCGAACTACTTTGGCACGATGCTCGTCAAGATGGGCGAGGCAGACGCGCTGCTCGGCGGTGCGACCTACTCTACGGCGGACACGGTACGTCCGGCGCTGCAGATCATCAAGACCAAGCCGGATAAAACGATGGTAGCCTCCTGCTTTATCCTGGTCCGCGAGTCGGCGACCGGTGGTAACGCGGTGCTCGCGATGGGCGACTGCGCGATCAACATCATGCCGAGTGAGGATGATCTCGTGGAGATCGCCGCGGACTGTGCGGAGTGCGCAAAGGTATTCGGTATCGATCCGAAGCTCGCTTTCCTCAGCTACTCGACCTACGGCTCCGGTTCCGGTGACGTGGTGGACAAGATGCGTAACGCGGCAGAGAAGACCCGGGAAAAATACCCCGATCTCCCGATCGCAGGCGATACGCTGCAGTTTGACGCAGCGGTGTCTCCGCGTGTGGCACGGACCAAGTGCCCGGATGATCCGGTGGCAGGTGCAGCGAACACCTTTATTTTCCCGGATATCGCAGCCGGTAATATCGGCTACAAGATCGCTCAGCATCTGGGTGGTTTCGATGCGTACGGCCCGATCCTGCTCGGCCTGAACGCACCGATCAACGATCTTTCCCGCGGCTGTAACGCCGGCGAGGTATACTCCATGGCCATCGTAACGGCGGCCCTGGCATAAAAAACGTAACAGGACAAGTTTATGATCAAAGAGAGATTTCATACAAACAGACCGACGTATTCGATCGAGGTTTTTCCGCCGAAAAAGGACACCGATGTGTCCGTGATCTACGAGGCACTGGACGAGTTCCGGTTTTTGCAGCCGGATTTCATCAGTGTGACCTACGGGGCCGGCGGAAACACCGTCGAGAATACGTTCGCGATCGCCAATTATATTCAAAATCAATGCCGGATCGAGGCGCTCTGTCATCTGACGTGCGCCGCGATACCGGATCCTTTATTTTTAAAGAATTTCCTCACGAATCTGTATCGCAACGGGGTGCATAACCTCCTGGCGCTGCGTGGCGACCAGCCGATCGGGATGAGCGATGAGGATTTCGCGGCGCGTCACTATGCGCACGCGTCCGATCTGATCCATGATGTGAGAGAGGCCTACGATTTTTGCGTGGCGGGTGCGTGCTATCCGGAGGTGCATCCGGAGGCGTCCTCGATCGACGAGGATATCCGCAACCTGAAGCTCAAGGTGGATGAGGGCGTCGACTTTTTGACGACGCAGCTTTTCTACGACAACGAGGTATTTTTCCGCTTTATGGAGAAGGTGAGAGCAGCCGGGATCACGGTGCCGGTGCTGGCCGGGCTGATGCCGGTGACCTCGTATAAGCAGATCGCGAATATCATCCGGCTGTCCGGGACGCAGATCCCGCCGGCGTTTATGGCAGATCTCGAGAAGTACAAGGACTCTGATGAGGATGTGAAAAAGTGCAGTATCGAGTTTATCCGCAAGCAGATGAGTGAGCTGCTCGCGCACGGCGTGAACGGGATCCACCTGTACTCGATGAATAAAGTCGAGATCGCGAAGGCGATTTTTGATTGACAACGAGGAGTTAAGCTCTAAGAAGGGAGAAGTCATATGTATCTGAGCCAAAAGTACCGTCCGCTCACGCAGACACTGATCGTGACGACACTCATACAGGTGCTGGCGAGCCTGTTTCAGATGTCGTTTCGTCTGCTTAGCCGCAAGAGTAACGGGTTGCCGGACATGCTGGATAATAAGATCTGGTGGATGACGATCGCCGTGGATGCCGTGGCGCTGGTGCTGATCGCGGTGACGGTGATCCTTGCTTTAAAAAAGATAAAGGCGGTCACGGGCTCCGTGGCCGAGGATGATAAGATCATGATGCGGAGACTGCAGGAGGATACCTTCGGTAAAAACCTGTCGGAGCTCCCGGCGGATCTGATCTACAAGCTGGTGGCGGTCTGGGGCGCTATCCTGGTCGGTGTCGGGATCGTGCAGGAGATCGTGGCGATCCTGTATCGCCGGTTTGCATCGGATCTGGTTGACTTTTTACGCTCCGGGTTGTTTACCAGGAAAAGAGCACTGGTCGAGAGTTACAACAGTACCCATGGATTTAAGTATCTGGCGATGCTCGTCGCCCTGCTCCTGGGGATGGTGATCACGGCAATCCTGCTGGAGGATAAGAGGCTTTTGGTCACGGTAGTCATCGTAGCGGGGATCTTTTTACTGGCGTTCTCGCTGCTGGATATGACAATGCTCCGCGTGTTTGATGTGTCGATCGGGATCGTCTGGACGTCCGTGATCTTCCACGTGTTGCAGACGCTCGGGATGGTCGGTTTTGTATGTTATCTGAGGGTGAAGTATAAGGGCGTGTAGAAACGGCGCTTTTGACATGTTGACAAGAGACCGCATATGTAGTTGATGTTACGGCAAACTTAATCATTATAGATTTCGGGAGACGGATATGAACAATAGAAAACGAATTGCTATTCTTGTAGGACAGGCTGATGAAGGATATCAGGACAGGTTTATCAGTGGATTTCTCGACTTGGCGCATAAGGAGGATTTTGATGTTTTTACATTCTCCATGTATTATAAGTATCAGGGAACTCCGGAGAGAGAGCGCGGAGATTCCAATGTTTTCAATCTGGTAAACTATTCGATGTTCGATGCTCTTGTGTTGATGAAGGATACTATACAGACGACAGGGGTGATCGACCGACTGGAGAAAGAGATACATGATTCTTTTGACGGACCGGTGATATCTATTGAGAAGGAAAGTGAGTATTTCCCCTCGGTATGTACTGATGGGTATACATCTGTAGTTTCAGTGATCACGCATCTGATCGAGGCTCACGGATTCAGTGATATCGCTTATATCACGGGAAAGAAATGGCATCCGCATTCACAACTGAGACTGAAGGCGTTTCTTGATACGATGGAGTCACATGGTGTCAAAGTTCCGGAAGATCATGTTTTGTATGGTGATTTCAATTACAAGAGCGGGGGAGTCTGTGTTGAGCAGCTTTTGGGTACCGGAAGTCTGCCGCAGGCGATCGCCTGTGCCAATGACCAGATGGCGATCGGCGCTTGTGAAGAGTTGACAGCAAGAGGATATCGGATCCCGGAGGATGTAGCGGTGGTCGGATTTGACTCCGTATATGAGGGTCGAACCAGTCCGTGTACTCTTACATCTACCATGCTTGCTGCAAGGGATTGCGGTAAGTATGCTTTTCGTTTTTTGTCGGCAGCTTTAAGAGGCGAAACTATCCCTGCATTTGATGCCAAGGACGAGGTCTTGATCGGTAAAAGCTGCGGATGTACGGAAGGTACTACGATATCCGAGTCTGCACTGCGTAGGGAGTGGGCTACGGATAATTCGGAGGAAGGGTATTATTCTATTTTTAACAAATTTTCGGATAACCTTTTAAAACAGGATTCACTTATCGGTTTTCTCGGGTTGATCTATGAGAGCTCTTATCAGCTCAAGGGAGCAAAGAGTTTTCATATCTGTATGCAACGATCGGTGCCTGATTATGAAAAGGTGGGCAGTACTCATCTTGAGAATAATGGTTATGAAGCAATGATGATCCATGCTCTGAAGTACGATGCCGGTGGTGTCGGCGGCAGGGTAACGCTTGAAGAGTTGTTTGATACAAAGCAGATCCTTCCGGGGCTTGACGATGACAGAGAGGAGCCGGCTTCCTACTTTATCACGCCGATATTCTTTGAGGATGAGAACTTCGGCTATGCTGTAGTAGATTACGGGGATCAGAGCTGTACCTACGGAGCACTGTTTCGCGATTGGATGGAGGATATCGGCCGCGGATTTGAGGGACTCAGAAGAAATCTTGTGCTTCGCGCCGAGGAGCTCGGTCGTATGGCCGGACACAAGATCATGACAACTGCTACTCCTGTTATTGATACTCTTTCGGAAGAGGAAAAGGAGGAGATGAAGCTTGTCGAGAAGATCCTTGATGACAATCTTTTTACTTATTATTTCCAGCCTTTGATAAAGGTGTCGGACGGTTCTGTATTTGCTTATGAGGCGTTGATGAGGTCGACGACTGATCCGATGGTATCGCCGCTCACCATAATCAAGTATGCAAACATGATGGACAGACTTGTTGATGTTGAGAAGCATACATTTTTAAATGTGCTTGCTTATATAGATGCCAATCCGGAGCTCTTTCCGCAACATAAGATTTTTATAAACTCTATACCGGGAACAAAGTTGGATGATGATGTTTACGACCTGGTAGAGTCTTTGCTTCTTGCCAATTCCAAAGCAGTTGTCATAGAGATGACCGAGGAAACCAATCTTACCTCCGAAGGAATAGATGAGATGAAGAAGCGGTATGAAAGACTCGGTATACAGATAGCGGTTGATGATTACGGGAGTGGATACTCCAATGTCAGCAATCTGATCCAGTATATGCCTGATTATGTCAAGATCGACAGATCCCTGATCTCAGATATTCACGACAAGCCTCAGAAGCAGTTCTTTGTACGTGAGATCATCAGCTTCTGTCATGAGAATAACATGCTTGCATTAGCAGAGGGGGTTGAGACTTCTGAAGAGCTGAAAACCGTGATCGATCTGGGGATCGATCTGATACAGGGATATTATACGGCAAAGCCCAGTCCGAAGCTGATAGAATCCATAGCTCCTGAGTTGGTGGATGAGATATGCGGTCGTGAGTCTGATGAGGGGAAGACGCGTCGTTATGTAGCCGGACGTTCTAACAGGGTTTCATTAAACGGCCTTGTACGCGAAGGCTTCGGAGAGATCGTCATCGGGGAGGACAACCCGGTTTATCGTGACGTGACGATAGTCGGAACACCGGGTGTACAGACGGGGATCTCGATAAGTGTAGCCGATGGGTTTAAAGGAGAGATCACGCTTGAGAATGCTGCACTCTCGGGACGTGGAGATGGCGGTCCTGCCATCGATATCGGTGAGGATACAACCATCAAGCTGATCATAAAAGGCGAGAACGCTCTTAAAAATGGCGGGATACGTGTTCCGGAGTTTTCGGAGCTCGAAATCGAAGGAAAAGGTAACCTGGCGATAGATTTTGAAGGCGTAGACGAGTTTTACGGTATCGGCAACACACCTAAAGCGGCAAACGGTTCTGTTACGCTTGCCGGGACCGGTGAGATAAAGATAACTGCGGCAGGCAGAACGGGTGTATGTATCGGTTCCGGTCTCGGAGGCTCTGTCGAGCTTCGTGAGGGCAAGGTTGTTCTGGAGGTGTCTTCGGATACAGGTGTCGGTGTCGGATCCATCGCCGGCGATGTGAATATCGATGTCCATGATTGCAAGGTTGAAGCCAATATGTCTGTAGTCAAAGGGGCTTGCTTCGGGACCGTAAGCGGAGGAGCTGCGAATATTGTTTCAGAGAATGCTTTGCTGGATGGCCGGGGTGAAGCCGGCGAGTTTGTATTTATTGGTTCGTTATCCGGTGAAAAGCTCAATGCAGATATCTGGGGGATAAGAAGCGAAGTTACGATCCGGTCGGATGTTGCTTCATTTATCGGAGCGATCAAAGGAAGCAGTGATATACGTCTTGACAACATCCAGGCAGTTGTCAATATATCCGGAAAGAATGCGAGATTCCTCGGTGGAGATGGAGAAAACTGGGCGGATCTGAACGGCTCGGAGATCAAGCTTGATATCGAGACCGGGCTGGACAAGGGTTTGCTGTTTGGCAGAGAGGATATGGAAGTTGTGGATTCCAATTGTACAGTTAAAATGAACGGAAATATAGTAGAAATGTTGGGATAATACGCAAACGAGGTGTGAGTGATTCTATCACAAACACCTCGCAAACGCTGAATATACAGGGGACCCAGGAATCGAACCCGGCTCTGGAGTTTTGGAGACTCTTATTCTACCGATGAACTAGTCCCCTATCAAAACTTTGCCTATTTTACTACACTTTTCAGTGTTTGTCAACCCCTTACGGGCAACTTCCGGGCAAGTTTGACAAATTCCCGACTATGTAGTACAATAAATGCTGATTTTAAAAGGCTTTATCTCTTTTGGATTTTTGAAACGGAGGGATACCGTGTTCTTATCATGTACGAGATTGTTAATCGCTCTTCGAAAGGGGCGAACTATACATTAAGGAGGATTCTATGCAACACACAAGACATCATTTCAGAAAGAGGACGCTGGTTACCGCATTGCTGGTGATGACGATGATGATCAGTCTGATAGACGGCTACCGCCAGCCGGAGGAAGCGTTGGCCGCGGCAAAGATCACACTCAAATCCGGGAAAGCGGCCCCATCAACGATTTACGCAGGTCACTCGTACAACCTTAAGGTTGCCGGCGCAAGGGTAAAGTTCGCCACATCGAATAAAAGGGTAGCCACCATCGGTGCATCCACAGGAAAGATGAAGGCTGTCGCACCGGGAAATGTCAAGATCACCGCGAAGAACGCCAAGAGCGGAAAGATCGTCGCATCCAAAACCTTCACGATTCTTCAACGTTCCAAGTCTGTTTCCTGCTGTAAGAAGATTTATCTGACTCCGGGTGATACGTATATTTTATCGGCTTCAAAATCTCCTAACACATCCACGGATGTGATCCGTTTCACAAGCAGCAATAATAAGATTGCTACCGTGGGCGCGAGCAGCGGGAAGATCATCGCTAAAGGAAAAGGGATAACAACCATCAATGTCTATGCCAAGGCAACCAAGGCGACAGCCAATTCCAATAAAAACAATAAGACTACGACCTGCAAGGTTATCGTTGGCGACAGGGAGACGAGATTTGGCTTCCATTATCACCAGGGTTATGAAAGTAGGACTTATTCCGTGGAGGATGTACGCAACAGACGTACGAAATCAGCACGAGTATGCACAGCTCCTATAGATCCCGATACAAGAGTTATATTTTTTGAATTTGATAACAAAGAAGCTTTGGAGGAGGGCAAGATCACGGCTCAGTGGTATGAAACCGAAACCGGTAGTATCACCGCTTCCGATACGCCGGTCGATCCGAAGTATGTTGAAACTGACGGTGTGCATTCTGATTTTTACCCATTGGCTGATCGCTCCGACAAAGAATCCGAGGAGGCACTCGAACGCGTCATCGCCGAAAAAGCCGGTACGCACTACTACTATTGCAAACTTACATACCGTCAGACGGTAGAGGACGGGGAGGAACCCTTCTTCACCGAATCGTCTTTATTTACCCAAGTATTCACCGTCACTCTGGACGCAACGATGAACGTAACCTTTGACGCGAACGGCGGAGCCTACTCAGACGGCGCGACAACAAAGGAAGAAAAGTTCATTCTTAAGAATACGTTTGGTATGTCCACGTATTTCTCCGGAGTGAAACGTGAAGCTGCCGCAGATGACCCATATATCTATGAGTTCAAGGGTTGGGCAACAACACCCGACGCGGAAACCCCGAATGTCAATTCAACCGACGAAGTGAAGAGAAATACGAAGCTCTATGCGGTTTGGGAGCAGAAGATCAAGCCGACGCCGACACCAACACCAACACCGGATCCGATACCGTACTATCCACCGGTAACACCGGATCCTGATTCCAGCACAGCACCGACCGCAGCACCGACCACAGCACCGACCTCAGCACCGACCACACCACCGACCTCACAATCACCGACCCCGACCCCGTCATGACTTAAAAGCCCCGATCAATAGAAGATCGGGGCTTTTCGACCCACCCGTCCTTGACTGAGAACTATCACATAGATATCGTTCAGCAAGCTTCTTCATAGCCCACAGATTCCCCATATCAGCACTCGTTTCAAGATAAGATGCCGGGAGAGATCAATTTGACAGATTTGCCAAATTGTAGTACAATTAAAGAAGTTCCGCGGCATGAGAAAGCGCGCGGAATCCTTTTTCTGAAGAAACGAAAACAAAGTCAGGAGGGTAATGCTTATGAAGAAGATGTTGAAACAGGTTGCTGCTTTTGCGCTTGTGCTTTCGCTCGCTCTGAGCCTCAGTGCGGTGCCGGCAGAGGCAAAGTCGGTAAAGGGTGTTGTCTCCCCACAGGTTGTATTCGCAGATGAGGGAGGAGGCGGAACGGCTCTTACCAGCTGGAATGTGCCGAATATTTTTTCTATAGATTTTGACTCGTATCGGGTAAGCGCGGATATCTATATTCCCGTGTCTGCCTTTAAGGATGATGGCGGTTCGTTCTTTATCGACCCGCGAGTTCAGTTCTGGTTTGCGGATCTCTCCGTCAACGGCTATCTGGAGAATGATGTCACAGTCCGTGTCGGATATGATTTTGAACACAAAACCGGTTTCTACAAAGGCTTGCAGCGTGGGACGGACGAGGAGATCGAGGAGCTTTCGTATGTGAAGAATATCGAGGAGATCGATGACATGATCCGTGTTGAGATCGTGGATGCACCGGTTAACCCGGCCTTCAAAAAAGACGATTATAACCCGGACACAGGCTTCATGTATGAGTGGGATGATCCGATCCCGGCTACAGGAGATGCCTGCCCGCAGTTTATGGTAGGTTCCGATCGTGTCAGAGATTTTAAATATGCCGTGGCAAATGCCTCCATCAAGATCGGTGACACGGAATACAAGACCGATTACAGCAAAAAGGAGGAGATCGCCGGCTTTAACGACAACGCCGGAGAGTTCAGCATGCTGTTTGCTTCGAGCTTTAACACTACCGCTCTTACGGTTGCCAAGACCTCAGTCAAGGTAAAGAAAAAGAAGAGCACAACCGTTAAGGTAACGACGATGTTCAGCGGCGACAAGGTGAGCGTATCCTCTTCTTCCAAAAAGATCGCAAAGGCGACCTACAAGAACGGAAAGGTTACCATCAAGGGTGTCAAAAAGGGTAAGGCAACCGTTACCGTAAAGGCAAACGGAAAGACCAAAAAGATCAAGGTAACCGTGAAGAAGTAATACACGCGAACATATAATACATGTGAACAACAAAAGCAGGGGGCGATAAAGCCCCCTGTTTTTGTCGTTATTGAAATTGTCAACCGCCCCGGCGGACCGGACGGCAGTAGCGCTTGCATCAGAAACGGTGCTTGATCTTGCGGATCTTTGGCTCCGGAGGTGCCTTCTCCGGCTCGGGCGGCAACTCGTGGACCGGGCCGACCAGCTGGTGGACCGCATCGGTGCTCAGGTAGAGTGCCGGCGTGACGCCGATCTGGTTTGCGTGCACCGCCTCCCCGATATGATGTCCGTCCGGTGAGACGATCCACACATAGGGCGTGTGCAGGTGACCATAGCTGGATCTCAGCCAGTACGGCGTCGTTTTTAACGGGATGTTGGCTTTCCAGTCGGTGTGCTCTTCCTTGGAGAGGATGAAGATCCGATCGCTGGTCGACTCGGTTTTATAGTTCAGGATCGAGCCGGGATCGACGGACTTTAGCTCCAGGGCCTCCCGGATCGGCCGGAGCCACACGTCGTGGAGGTAGTTACGGATAAAGCAGTCCTTCCAGCGGTTGGTATCGCCGAAGGACACGTGATGCATGATCTCATGGGACAGAGCAATATAACCATCCTCCAGCCGGGCGATCACGTCCCACTGGCGGTAGCGGCCTTCGATCTGTAAAACAAAGTGTTTTTTTACATAAAGGTCATCCATCAACACAGTTCCCCATCCAATATCACTTATTACTCCGATGCGCGACATCGATCTGTCTCCATCGCGCAAAAACTCAATTTAAGTATATCGAAAATCGGGGCGTTTTTCAAGAGGAAGTGTGAAAACTCATCCCATTTTTTCTTGACCCTGGTGGATGCAGCGGTCTCGTTTGAGCACGAGCTGGATGACTATCAACCAAAGAAAAAGGTCTACAATTTTTATTTTACCTATAAAACGGTACATCTTGGATAAAAAATGCCTCCGTCGGTCAGTGCACGACGGAGGCTTATTTTTATGATTCCGGTTACGCCTCGGCAAAGGCTTTCTTTGCTTTGGACAGTATGGAGATGTAGATCACAAAGGATACGATTGTCAGGAAGAGGCCGACAACGGCAAGTCCGACCGCGAGTGCCTTTCCCAGTGTGCCGGCTGACAATAAGTCCGGGATTCTCTCTGCGATGAGACCGAAAAGGTGCAGGCACATGATAGCGATGATCAGCTTTCTTGCCTTGCCTGCGAGCTCGGCGTTGCCGATCTGATCCGAGATCACAGCGACACCTTCGAGGGTGAAGTAGGTTGCGATCAGGTTAGCGAGCTCGGAGCCGACGCTCAGCCATTTGTAAAGACCCGGGTTGGACGTTGAAAGGGCTGAACCGGCTATGGAGAGCGCGATGGAAACCACGATCAGAAACAGGGCGGTTTTAAAGTTGCTGCTGTTTTCCTCGTCCTTGGATGCTTTGTTCAGGCCGACGAGATTGATGATTAACGCGATGATAATCAATACGGCAGCTCCGAGAGCAAAGATGACAAATCCGGCTCCGCCTGCGAGAACACCGGTTGCGTTGACATCGGTCACGACTCCTCCGGAGATGTTCTCTGCACTCTCTACGACGAGCAGACCCATCAGCAGGGAGATACCTGCACTGAGAGTTGCGATCAGAGCCAGGATCTCAGAAGTGAAAATCTTTTTTACGCCGTTAGCGGCATTGGGGTACTTCATAGGAAATTCCTCCTTTTAAATAAATGATCGTCTGTAAAGACGGTTGACTGACATTACAATTATAGCTCACAGGTGGGGAAAAGTCAACTTATATTGTAGTTTTATGGTTGATTGGTGTCTATATTCTGTGGATTTTTAAAGATATTAGCACTCTCGCTTGACGAGTGCTAATTTTTGTGCTATAGTGTAGTTACGACGGGAGGTGATTGCTATGAACGTATCCAAGTTTACACAAAAAAGCATCGAGGTCGTGAACGGCGTCGAGAAGATCGCCTATGACTTCGGGAATCAGGAGCTGGTGCAGGAGCATCTGCTCTACAGTATGCTGACCATCGAGGAGAGTCTGCTGCGGCGACTGCTCGAAAAGATGGAGATCGATCCCAAGGTTTTCACCGCGCAGGTGGAGGGACTGATCGCCAAGAGGCCCAAGGTCGAGGGCGGTCAGGTCTATATGGGCGACGGCCTGAATAAAGTGCTGATCTACGCCGAGGATGAGGCGAAGGGCATGGGGGACGAGTACGTCTCGGTCGAGCACCTTTTTTTGAGTATGCTGAAGCGTCCTTCATCGGAAATCAAAGCGCTGTTTAAGGAGTTCCGGATCGACCGCGAGCGTTTCCTCGCGGCGCTGCAGGAGGTCCGCGGCAACCAGAAGGTCACGAGCGACAATCCGGAGGCGGTCTACGACAGCCTGGATAAGTACGGCTATAACCTCGTGGAGCGGGCGAGAGAGCAGAAGCTCGATCCGGTGATCGGCCGCGACAGTGAGATCCGCAACATGATCCAGATCCTCTCGCGGAAGACGAAAAATAACCCGGTGCTCATCGGCGAGCCCGGTGTCGGAAAGACGGCTGTGGTCGAGGGACTCGCGCAGCGGATCGTACGTGGGGACGTGCCGCAGGCGCTGAAGGATAAACAGGTTTTTGCGCTCGATATGGGGGCGCTGATCGCCGGAGCGAAGTACCGCGGTGAGTTTGAGGAGAGGCTGAAGGCCGTCCTCGAGGAGGTCAAGGAGAGCGACGGACAGATCATCCTTTTTATCGATGAGCTGCACACCATCGTGGGCGCGGGCAAGACCGACGGCGCGATGGATGCCGGTAACCTCTTAAAGCCGATGCTGGCGCGCGGCGAGCTGCACTGTATCGGTGCGACGACGCTCGATGAGTATCGGGAGTATATCGAGAAGGATGCCGCGCTGGAGAGGCGTTTTCAGCCGGTACGCGTGGAGGAGCCGGATGTCGAGGATACGATCTCGATCCTGCGTGGACTGAAGGATCGGTATGAGGTGTTCCACGGAGTGAAGATCACGGACGGGGCGCTGGTCTCGGCAGCGGTGCTGTCGGATCGGTACATCTCGGATCGGTTTTTGCCCGATAAGGCGATCGATCTCGTGGATGAGGCGTGCGCCCTGATCAAAACGGAACTCGACTCGATGCCGACCGAGCTCGATGAGCTGCGTCGTCATATCATGCAGCTCGAGATCGAGGAGGCGGCCCTGAAAAAAGAAACCGACAACCTTTCGCGCGAGAGACTCGTTGAGCTGCAAAAGGAGCTGGCGGAGGATCGGGATGCCTACACGGCGCAAATCGCGAAGTGGGATGAGGAGAAGGTCGGTCTCGACCATATCCGTGAGGTAAAGGCACAGATCGAGGATGTCAATGCGCAGATCGAGATGGCGAAGAGTCATTACGATCTCGACAAGGCGGCACAGCTCCAGTACGGGACACTGCCGGCGCTGACGACGGAGCTCGAGACCGCGGAGGCAGCGGTGCAGGCGGAGGACGATGAGGATCGGATGGTGTCCGAGGCGGTGACGGATGAGGAGATCGCGCGGATCATCTCGCGCTGGACCGGGATTCCGGTGGCGAAGCTCACGGAGAGCGAGAGGAATAAAACCCTCCATCTCGATGAGGAGCTGCATCAGCGTGTCATCGGCCAGGACGAGGGCGTGACGAAGGTCACCGAGGCGATCATCCGCTCGCGGGCCGGGATCAAGGATCCGAAAAAGCCCATCGGGTCATTTTTGTTCCTCGGACCGACCGGCGTGGGGAAGACCGAGCTTGCGCGGAGCCTGGCGGCGTGTCTTTTTGATGATGAAAATGCGATGGTGCGGATCGATATGAGCGAGTATATGTCGGAGTTCTCGGTATCGCGCCTGATTGGGGCGCCTCCGGGATACGTCGGCTACGAGGAGGGCGGTCAGCTGACCGAGGCGGTACGGCGCAAGCCCTACTCCGTCGTGCTTTTTGATGAGGTGGAGAAGGCACATCCGGATGTGTTTAATGTGTTTTTACAGATTTTGGATGACGGGCGTGTGACGGATTCGCACGGTCGGACGGTCGACTTTAAGAATACGATCCTGATCATGACGTCGAATCTCGGTGCGGATTTCCTGCTCGAGGGGATTGATGAAGACGGCGCGGTCGCGCCCGGTGTGGAGGAAGCAGTCGAGGGACTGCTGAAGACGAAGTTCCGTCCGGAGTTTTTGAACCGGTTGGATGAGATTGTGATGTTTAAGCCACTGCGTAAGGACGATATCCGTCGGATCATCGACCTGCAGGTAGCGGATATCAACCGCCGCATCGCAGATCGTGAACTCTGTCTGAGCGTGACGGATGCGGCGGCGGACTTCATCGCGGAGGAGGCGTACGATCCGAGCTTCGGTGCAAGACCGCTCAAGCGGTACCTGCAGAAGCACGTCGAGACCCTCCTCGCGAAAAAGATCCTCGCGGACGAGGTGCACAGCGGTCAGACCGTGACACTCGATCTGAGCGGAGGCGAACTCGTCCTATGACAGTGAGCTGTTGGTGGGAGTCGCGGACGGTGTTGCCGGAAGCAAATGCGTCAAGAGTTTTTCTTGCATATTTGTCGGGGGTATCGTATAATAGAAACACCGTATTTGCTTGAAAGGATGAGGGGAGTATGAAAGAAGATAGGAGTCGAAAACGCGCCGGGTTTTTGCTCGGGTTGATGGCGGTTGTGGTTGCGCTCGGCGTGACCGTGATCGTGCTGACGACGCGGGCGGACAAGGCGGCGGAGTTGGAGACGCAGGCGATGACCGAGCGTGTCGAGGCGCATCGGGACACGGCGTTTCCCAACAAGTGGCTCGGTGATGAGGAGTTGGTGGATCGCGATGAGCACTATATCCGCGAGCGCCTGACGGAGATCCTCGAGACGTATCAGGGTCGGACGGCGACGATCCGGATCAATAAAAAGCATCGTCGTGTCTACAAGATGGAGGATCTAAAGGAGACCATCTCCTTTGTCTGCAATGAGGGCGGTGAGGAGACCGTCTATCCGGTCGGTCGCGAGGCGGCGCTGGCAAAGCATATCGTCATGATCGACAAGGACCTTTCGCTCAAGGATCAGGATGATATCCTGGCCGGAAAACGCCAGACCAAGAAGGTCAATATCACCATCCGCTGCGAGGCAAATAAGCAGGAGATTACGTCGTTAGTAAAAAAATATTCCAAAAAGTTTGATAAGGCTCCGAAAAATGCTACGATCAAATCAAGCTCGAAATCACCGAGCGGTCTGATCATCACCAAGGAAAAGAACGGCCGGATGCTGGATACCACCCGGATCGCGCGGGAATTAACCGCGTATCTGGACTCGAATGAATTGGAGAACTTCTCGAAGAATTATCAGACAACTAAAGTAAAAGCGACGGTGAAAGCCTCCTATCTTGAGAAGATCAATACCGAGATCAGCCGGTTTTCCACGAATTTCATCTCGACCAATACCCGAGGGAAGAATATCATCCTCGCGGCGTCCCGTGTCGACGGCAAATATCTGAAGCCGAAGGAGAGACTTTCTTTCCTGGAGGTGCTCTACGATGATTCAGACGGCAAAAAGTACGGAAAGTCGGGTGGCTTTTTAAATAACAAGGTGGTCCAGGTCGAGGGAGGCGGCATCTGCCAGGTGTCAACGACGTCCTATGATTCCTTTTTGCTCGCAGGGATCGTCCCGGCGGAGCGACACCCGCACACGTGCAAGGTCAGCTACGCCAAGCCGGGGCTCGACGCAGCGCTGGCGGTCGGCTCCAAGGATCTCGTGATCGAGAACACGCTCGATGCTCCGATCCTGATCCGTGCGCGGGTCAAGGGAAACAACCTCCGGGTGTCGATTTATTCTTATAAAAATGCCAAGAAGGGCTTTACCTACAAGCTGCGCTCCGTCACCACGAGTGAGGACGGTCTGACGGTGGACAGCTTCCTGGATAAGTACAAGGACGGTGTGCTCGTCGACACGCAACAGCTCGCGACGGATAAATATAAGAAGCTGAGAGGTTGACGCGGGGGTATTTTTAGGGTATACTTGCGTGTGGTAAAACATAGTAAATGAGTATGGATTGCAAAAAATAACAACCATGAGGAGATAGAACATGAGTGATTCAATTTTGGATGTGCGCGATCTGTCGGTGGCGATCGAGAGTGGCGGCGCGACGGATGACGATCTGACGATACTCGAGAGCATCTCGATGTCGATCGGAGCCGGTGAGACACATGTCCTGATGGGGCCGAACGGCGCGGGCAAGTCGACGCTGGGTTACACCCTGATGGGAAATGAAAAATACAAGGTGACCGGTGGCTCGGTGAGCTTTGACGGCGAGGATCTGCTGGCCATGAATGTGAATGAGAGAGCGAGGGCGGGGCTGTTTTTATCCTTCCAGAATCCGCTGGAGGTGCCGGGTGTCACGCTTTCGAACTTTATCCGCAGCGCGAAGGAGCAGCGTGAGGACGCGCGGATCAAGCTGTGGGATTTCCGCAAGGAGTTAAAGGCCAAGATGGAGGTGCTCCAGATGGACGAGTCCTATATGGACCGCGATCTGAATGTGGGCTTCTCCGGCGGAGAGAAGAAAAAGTCCGAGATTCTGCAGCTTTTGATGCTGAAGCCCAGACTGGCGATCCTCGATGAGACGGACTCGGGGCTCGATGTCGATGCGGTGCGCACGGTGTCAAAGGGCGTGGAGACCTACCAGAAGGAGCAGGACGGCGCGCTCCTCATCATCACGCACAGCACGAGGATCCTGGAGTCGTTGCATATCGATCGGACGCACGTGCTGGTCAACGGTCGGATCGTCGCTGAGGGTGACGGCTCGCTCGTGGACGATATCAATGAGAATGGCTTTGAAAAGTACTTATAAATAGAGGGAATTATGGAAGAAAAGACTTACGTCGAGGATATTGACCGAAATCTGTATGATTTTAAAAATGAAGAGACCGAGGATAACTCGGTCCGCTTCGACGAGGGCCTGACGCCGGAGATCGTGGAGAAGATCTCATCGGAGAAGGGGGATCCCGAGTGGATGCGGGAGTTTCGGTTACACTCTCTCGAGATATATAATCAGCTGGAGGTCCCGGAGTGGGGGCCGCCGATCGATGGCCTGAACATGGACAACATCGCGACCTATGTCAAGCCAAAGACGAAGATGCATGCCGAGTGGGATGAGGTGCCGGAGGAGATCAAGGATACCTTTGAGCGGCTCGGTATCCCGAAGGCGGAGCGTGAGAGTCTCGCCGGTGTCGGCGCGCAGTATGACTCGGAGCTCGTGTATCACAATGTCAAGGATGAGGTGGCGGCGCTCGGCGTCGTGTATACCGATCTTGAGAGCGCGATGCATACGGAGGAGCATGCGGAGCGGATCCGGTCTCATTTTATGAAGCTGGTGCCACCGACGGATCACAAGTTCGCGGCGTTGCACGGCGCGGTATGGTCGGGGGGGTCGTATGTGTACGTACCGCCGGGTGTCTCTGTGGAGATCCCGCTGCAGTCGTATTTCCGGTTGAATGCACCGGGGGCGGGGCAGTTTGAGCATACACTGATCCTCGTGGATGAGGGCGCGGATCTGCACTTCATCGAGGGGTGCTCGGCACCGAAGTACAACATCGCGAATCTCCACGCGGGCTGTGTGGAGCTCTATGTCGGGAAAAATGCAAAGCTCCGGTACTCGACGATCGAGAACTGGTCAAAAAATATGTACAATCTGAACACGAAGCGCGCGACCGTCGAGGAGGGCGGCGTGATGGAGTGGGTATCGGGGTCCTTTGGCTCGCATGTGTCCTATCTCTATCCGATGACGGTGCTGAAGGGCGACCGCTCGCGCATGGAGTTTACGGGGATTACCTTTGCCGGTAAGGGACAGAATCTCGATACCGGTATGAAGGTGACGCATATCGGCGAGGAGACGTCGTCGGCGGTCAGCACGAAGTCGATCTCGAAGGACGGTGGTATCTCGACCTTCCGCTCGGCCGTGGTGGTCGGTAAAAATGCCCGCAAGGCGAAGTCGACGGTGTCCTGTGCGTCGCTGATGCTGGATCGGATTTCACGATCGGATACGATCCCGGCGATCGATGTGAGGACGAATGACGCGGATATCGGTCACGAGGCGAAGATCGGTAAGATCAGCGATGACGCGATTTTTTATCTGATGTCGAGGGGCATCAAGGAGGAGGAAGCGCGGTCGATGATCGTGAGCGGTTTTGCGGATTCGGTGTCGAAGGAGCTTCCGCTGGAGTATGCGTTGGAGATGAATAATCTTATACGGTTGGAGATGAAGGGTAGTATTGGTTGACAAATCCCTGGGGAACAGAATAATAATAGAGGATTCTATATGACAAGAGAGATTAATCAGATGCCGGTTAAGACTTGGAACTGGCTGAAGGTAAATGGGGCGAGTGTTGATGTCCCTGATAATATGGATGCGGCGGAACCGATTGAGATCCATGCGGCATCGAGCGGTGAGGTCAGTGAGCTGCCGTTTGTGTTTGAGGCGGACGGGAAGACCGAGGGATCAGTGGAGATTTCGGTGGATCCGGATGCAAATCATACGGTTGTAATGGATTTTAAGAGCGAAAGTGGTGGATCGGGCGATGGCTTCGCGTCGGTGACGACACGCATTTCGCTGGCGAAGAAGGCGAAGTTGACGCTCGTGCAGGTGCATCGCCTGGGTGAGGCGTTCCGCTTTGTGAATCGGATCGATGCCGATGTGGATGAGAAGGCAGATTTCCATCTGCTGCATGTGTTCATCCGTGGCTGTGAGATTTACGCGGATCTGCATAGTGATCTGAGGGCGAGGAAGAGCTCGCTGCGTGTGGATACTGCCTATCTGACAACTGGGAAACATGTTTTGGATATAAACTATGAAGCGGCGCATATAGGCGAGTCCTCTATGTCTGACATCTCTGTGATGGGCGTGATGTGCGAGGAGTCGATCAAGCGTTTCCGCGGGACGATCGATTTCCGTCACGGTGCAGTCGGCGCCAAGGGAAATGAGATCGAAAATGTCCTGCTTCTCGATGAAGGCGTCATCAACCAGACGGTACCGATCATCCTCTGCGAGGAGGAGGATGTCGAGGGTAACCACGGCGCGACGATCGGTCGTCTCGATGAGGACATGCTCTACTACATGCAGTCCCGCGGCCTGGACGAAGACTCCATCCGCGAGATGCTCAAGACTGCTTACCTGGATGCCTTGTTGCGGAAGGCACCTGCTGAGGCAAGCGCGATGATAGAAAAGATCAGAGAGGAAGAGAATCTCTGACAGATACCATAGCAGAGGCTGGCGTTTTACATATCTTTGTAACATGGCAGCCCCGGAAAGAGTTTTTTATGTTAGATACAGTTCGTAATAACTTTCCTTTTTTTGCGAATAATCCCGAGGTTTCCTACCTCGATAACGCGGCGACGACGCAACGGCCGCAGTGTGTTCTCGATGCCGTCGAGGACTTCTACCGGACCGTCAACTCCAATCCGCTCCGCGGCCTCTACAAGATCAGCCTCGCAGCGACGGAGGCGTATGAGCAGGCGCGCGCCAAGGTGGCGGGCTTCATCGGCACCGGTCGTCCGGAAGAGATTATTTTTACTAAAAATGCCACGGAGTCTCTGAATCTCGTGGCTTTCAGTCTGTCTGAGGCGGTGCTGCAGGAGGGCGATGAGATCCTCGTCGGTATCCTCGAGCACCACTCCAACATGCTTCCCTGGCGGGCGGCGGCGGAGCGACGCGGTGCGAGTGTGCGCTACCTGAAGCCGAAGAAGCGTGCCGATGTCGGCAACACGTCGATGGATGAGGCGGGGACGCCGTATGCGGACGAGCCCGGTGAGGAGGGACTTATTACGCCGGAGATGCTCGCGGAGGCGCTGACCGAGAAGACAAAGATCGTGGCGATCACGCAGGTTTCCAATGTGTTCGGCCGCGAGAACGATATACAGGCGTTTGCCAAGATCTGTCATGAGCGCGGGATCGTGATCGTGGCGGACGGGTCACAGTCGGTGCCGCACGGTTCGGTCGATGTGACGGAGCTGGATGTGGATTTCCTCGTGTTTTCCGGGCATAAGATGTGCGGACCGATGGGAATCGGCGTCCTGTATGGCAAGTATGAGTGGCTCGAAAAGATCCCGCCGTTTTTGACGGGCGGTGAGATGATCGAGCTGGTGACTTTGGATCGGGTGACCTATGCGGAGATCCCGCATAAGTTCGAGGCCGGCACGGTGAATGCCGGCGGCGCGGTGGGACTGGCTGCCGCGATCGACTATTATGAAAAGATCGGCCTGGAAAACATCGTGGCCAGAGAGACGGAGCTGACGCGGTACGCGTACGATAAGCTGAGCGCGATCGAGGGGATCCGGATCATCGGCAGTACCGATCCGGCGGAGCATCATGGGATCCTGACCTTTACGTTGCAGGATGTGCATCCGCACGATATCGCGTACATCCTGGATGAGCAGGCGCAGGTGGCGATCCGCGCCGGGCATCACTGTGCGCAGCCGCTGCTGAAGTACCTGGGGACGCCGTCGACAGCCCGCGCGTCGCTCTGCTTCTACAACACCGAGGCTGAGATCGACAAGCTGTGTGACTGCGTGGCAGGCATGCGAGCGCAGTTAGGCTTCGCTTAAACACAGAGGCGCAGCAGGATGGTGCACAGCATGGTGGCATGGCAGTGCGCCGGTGCGTGGCCGCGGGGTGTGGTGCATGGCGGTGTGCCGGATGGGCTGTGACTAACAACTTTGGAGAGTGATCATGGAAAATCGTAGCTTTTATAATGAGATACTGACCGAGCATAATTTGCGCCCGGCGAATAAGCATGAGATCGAGGGGGCCAACCTGACGCTCGAGGGGATCAACCCCTCCTGCGGTGACGACATCATCCTGAGCCTCAAGGTCGAGGACGGTGTGATCACCGATGGCGGCTTCACCGGCGACGGCTGCGCAATCTCGCAGGCATCGGCGGATATGATGCTCGATCTGATCATCGGTAAGACCGAAGATGAGGCGAGACGCCTCGGAGACATTTTTATGCGGATGATCCGCGGTGAGGTGGACGAGAGTGAGCTCGACGAGCTCGAGGAGTCCCAGGCGCTCCGCGATATCTCGCACATGCCGGCGCGTGTCAAGTGCGCCGTGCTCGGCTGGCACACGATGGACGAGATGCTGAAAGCCTCGGGCATTGACGGCGACGCCAGTGTAACAACAGAAGACATGTAAAAAAACTGCCCGGCTCAGAGCCGGGCAGTCAGAGCAGTCAGCGCAGCCAGTGCAGTGCAGCCAGCGCAGGCAGCCAGCGCAGGGCAGTGTGCTCAGCATATACGACAGGTAACCCGACCGGCAGGCCGGCTGCCACGATCAGTCCTCGTATGGATCTGCGTGGCTGCCGTCCTCGCGGATCGGGTTTTCGATTTCATCGGGGTCACGCTCGTGGCCGCCCTCTTGTTTCTGCGGGCCCGGATCGTACGGGTCATCCTCGTCGGCGCTCGGACCGTCTTCATCACCGTCCGGGTTCGGTGTCTGCAGCTCGTCCGGCGGGACGTCTTCATCAACACCCCACGCATCGACGTCGAAGTCGTGGGACATCATCTCATCACTTCCGGTCTCGACGATAAACCGTTTTTCCTTATCCCCCTCTGCAATATACGCCTCGTAGGTGCGATTCGGCGGGAGGTACACCGTATAGGTGCCCATCGTCTCGTCGACATCGGCGAAGAAATAGTGGTCGGTATATGAATGATCCTCCTCGGTCAGCTTGAACTGGAGGTAACCGTTTCGGATCTCGGTGCCATCGCTGTTTCGCAGCTTACCGGTGACCTTGACCGCTTTCTCCACGGTGATCGTGACATTCTGATAGATCTCATGGCCGTTGCCGTCCTTCACACGGTAACCCAGGGTATACTCGCCCGGCTCGGCATCCGGCGATACGGCGATGCTGTTGCCGTCGATATAGAACTTCTCCATATCCGGCGCACTCTCGAGCGTGATCTCATAGCCGTTTTCGTAGCCGAGCACCTTCAGCGGGAAGTAGTCCGTCGAGCCGTCACCGCTCAGAGCGTAGCGGGCCTCGGTGCCCATCTGAACAGAAAAAGGCTCCGGTGTCGGCTTCGGTGTCGGAGCGACAGGCTGTGACTGCTGGTTCTCCACCGTAGTGTCCTTGCCTGCCCAGTCAGCAGCATCCTCGTCGGTCGGATCGTCATCGACAAACCACGAGTAGATCGGGATGTACTCCCAGGGACGAAAATCAAAGACTTTGGCGCTGACCGTGCCGGCTGTCGCGAGGCTGGCTGCGATGATCAGGAACACGGCCGCGCGTCGTACGACATAACCAATATGTATCTTTCTTCCGAAATAGCGCTCGCTCCATAGCATTCGATTCATCTTTTTGTCAAATTTATCCGAAAAATGGTGATCAAAACCGTCCATGGACTCTTCATCCAGAGAATCCATGGCAGCATCCGCGCAGGCCGACAGGAGCAGACGGATCTGCTCGTCATCCATGTCATTCTGAAGTGCATCCTGCTGCATGCGATCACCACCTTTCCGATAAAATTGATGTCACCGCCGGGCCGTGCCACGCACTGTGGCCGCTCCGGACTCTAGCTGAGTATCTCCCTCAGCTTCTCCTTGCCCCGCATCACACGCGATGCCACGGCGGACATCGACAGGCTCAGGGCATCTGCGATCTCCTGATAACTCATCTCGTAAACGAAGTAGAGGAGCATAACCTCGGCGTACTTCTTGGGTAGCTTCTCGAGGACGAGCCGCACCTCGGTATCATCGTAGGCGTTCTCCCTGACCGCGACAAAAGGTGTCTCCTCGAGCTCATCCACCCCGACCTCGGCATGCCGCTTTTTCTTGCGATACATGTCGATCGAGGTCCTCTCAACTATGGTAACGAGGAAGGCCTTGATTTTATTGCAAACTTTTTGACAATCTTTGGCCGCGGCGGCATCCCCGTCGGCTTCCTGCGCTCGGCCATCCGGTATCTCCGCTGGCAGATCCGGCACCTGATCGAGGTGTTTGATGATCTTTTCCCACGAAAAAAAGACCGCATCCTCGGCATCCTCATGATTGCCGAGAACCCGGTAAGCCACGACGTACAAAAGTCGGTTGTACCGCTCGTAGAGTTGCTCTATTTTTCGCTTTTCGTCAGGTGTATCTGCTAATGCGATTAAAAGTGCTATCATTTCCTGAGTCCTACAGGAATCTGTCAACAGGAATCTACGAGGGGCCTCCCGGCGGAAGCGAAGCCCCGAGTAGATTCCTTTGATCAGATTCTGAATAATTGTCAATTAACCAAAATATCTGTCAAGCAGCCCCTTAAACGCCTTCCCGTGCCGTGCCTCATCTCTTGCCATCTCATGCACCGTGTCATGGATCGCATCGAGATCCAGCGCTTTAGCGCGCTTCGCCAGATCCGTCTTACCTGCGGTAGCGCCATTCTCGGCATCCACACGCATCTCGAGATTCTTCTTCGTCGAATCCGTCACCACCTCACCGAGGAGCTCCGCAAACTTCGCTGCATGCTCAGCCTCCTCAAAAGCAGCCTTCTCATAATACAGGCCGACCTCCGGATAGCCCTCGCGGAACGCCACACGAGCCATCGCCAGATACATGCCGACCTCGGAGCACTCGCCCTCGAAGTTCGAACGCAGATCCTTGATGATATCCTCAGGCACACCCTTTGCTACGCCAACTACATGCTCGGCAGCCCATGTCATCTCGCCCTCCTGCTTTTTGAACTTCTCAGCAGGCGCTTTACAAACCGGACACTGCTCCGGCGGCTCATCCCCTTCATGAACGTAACCGCATACGCTACAAACCCATTTTGCCATTTTTTTACCTCGCTTTCCTATTAAGTTTACGTACCAAAAAACTACCCCTATCATACCCGATTTCAGGGAAAAAGTCAATCTCATCATAATCTTGAAAAAAATGCTTGTTTTCTTTTGTTTTCTGTGATATAATTCGTGATTAGGTGTTTGTAATATACACGAACACATTTTTATATGAAAGAAAAGAAGCAAAGGAGAGAAGAAAGATGAACAGCAAACTTAGAGGCGCATTGCAGATTCTGTTGGTGCTGATCCTGATTGGAGCATTTGCTTTCGTAGCATTTGTCGGCGTCGGCAAAGCGCACAAGGGTAGCGCTCAGAACATCCGTCTGGGACTCGACCTGAAGGGCGGTGTCAGCGTAACCTATCAGTCCGTGAAGGATAATCCGACTCAGCAGGAGATGGATGACACGGTCTACAAGATGCAGAAACGTGTGGAGAGCTATTCCACCGAGGCTGCCGTATACAAAGAGGGTGAGAACCGGATCACGATCGATATTCCGGGTGCCACCAACTCAAAGGAAATCCTGCAGCAGCTGGGTAAGGCCGGCGCGCTGTATTTCGTCATGTTAGATAAGCTGACGGCTAAGGCTGACGCAGCAGACGTTGCTTCCGGCTCTGCCGTAGCGACGACACCGGACGAGGGAGATGCGGTCGAGTTTAATAAGGATGACCTGCTAATGGATGGTTCGACCATCAAGGAAGCAGTCGCAACGACCGAGACTTCGACTTCCGGTAAGACCGAGAACGTCGTAGATATCACCTTCACCGGTAAGGGTGGAAAGAAGTTCGGCGATATCACTTCCGATCACGTAGGCGAGCGTATGGCAATCGTATACGATGACAAGCTGGTATCCGCTCCGAACATCAAAGAGGCGATCACCGGCGGCAAGTGCCAGATCTCCGGTGGCTTCGAAGACTTCTCCGAGGCAGAGCACCTCGCATCGACACTTCGTATCGGTGCCCTTCCGCTCGAGCTCGAGAACATCCATGATAACGTCGTAGGTGCGACACTGGGATCCACCGCGCTGGATACTTCCCTGTGGGCCGGCCTGATCGGTTTCATCCTCGTGATCCTTTTCATGATCGTGATGTATCGTCTGCCGGGTCTGGCAGCATCGATCGCGCTGGTATTCTACATCCTGATGGTTCTCGTCGTACTGAACGTACTGAACGTAACATTGACCCTGCCGGGTATCGCAGGTATCATCCTGAGTATCGGTATGGCGGTCGATGCCAACTGTATCATCTTTACACGTATCCGCGAGGAGTTGGGTAAAGGACAGACCATCAACTCCGCAATCAAGAACGGATTTAAAAATGCACTCTCCGCGATCATCGACGGTAACGTAACGACCCTGATCGCAGCTTTCGTATTATATTTGAGAGGATCCGGTACGGTGAAGGGCTTCGCTCAGACACTGGCAATCGGTATCATCCTCTCCATGGTAACAGCGATCTTCGTAACCAGATGGCTGATGTATGCTTTCGCAGGCTTCGGTGCTGAGAACGTAAAACTCTACGGTGTACAGAAGCAGAGAAAGACAATCGACTTCGTCGGTCACTCAAAGATTTACATCGCCGTATTCGGCGTACTGGTTGTCCTCTGTGCAGGCGGTTTGATCTTCAACGCCAGCACCAAGGATTCCATCCTGAACTACAGCCTTGACTTCGTCGGTGGTACATCGACATCGGTATCGGTAGATGAAAACACCGAGATCACCGATCAGCTCAAGGAAGATGTGGCAGCGGTTGTCAAGGACGTGACCGGCCTGAACGGAGAGATTTCTTCCTCCGATGATCAGGGCGTAAAGAAGATCACGATCCGTACGACGGCACTCAGCGAGGATCAGGCAGCGAATGTCCGCACCGAGCTCGCTAAGAAGTTCAGCACCTCAGAGGATCAGGTCGAGTCCGAGACGATCTCGGCATCGGTATCCGATGAGATGAAGCTTGATGCGATCATCGCAACGATCATCGCGATTGCATGTATGCTGCTTTACATCTGGATCCGTTTCCGTCACATCGCAACAGCGGGTGCGGCCGTATTCGCTCTGTGCCACGACGTGCTGGTGGTATTCACCGTGTATGTCGTATGCAGCAGCTTTATCCAGGTTGGTTCAACCTTTATCGCGGTTATGCTGACCATCGTCGGTTACTCCATCAACGATACCATCGTCGTATTCGACCGTATCCGTGAGAACCGCAACAAGGCAAACAGCCGTGACGATCTGAAAGAGATCATCAACCGCAGTATTTCCGAGACACTGTCACGTTCGATCAATACTTCCGTGACCACCTTCATCATGGTATTCATGCTGGCTATCCTGGGTGTTGCCAGCGTCCGTGAGTTCGCGATCCCGTTGATCGTCGGTGTGGTTGCCGGTACATATTCATCCATCTGCGTGGCGTCCCCGCTGTGGTACCTGTTCTCAGGTCGCGGCAAGGCAACGGCTAAGAAGGCAGAAACTTACTCCAAGCAGAACACCAAGAAGGGTGTTGAGGGCGGATCGAGAAACCGCAAGAGAGACAAGGGTAAGAATAGCTGATTATCGTAATATAAAAGGATAACATCTGGGAGAAAAACGGGCAGCTGTTTTTCTCCCATTGTGTATGGAAACAGTTTTTGGAGGGAATCTATGGCTTCAGGAGAACGCAGACAGAATCGTGCGCGTAAAAAGCTGATGAATCGGACACCGCAGGAGCGCTATACCTGGTTGCTCGCGTTAAGGGAAGGGACGGGCTGTATTCTTCAGATTGAGGATAAATACCGCGTCTACCGCCGCATGGAGGCAGAGTTCGGTGATCTGGCCGATATGGAGCCGGAGGAGGCCGGAGATTTCCAATATCAGGAGGAGTGCGCGACCTACCGCGACGAGTGCAAAACGATCGCCGATGAGATGGAAAAGGAGCTCCCGGAGGAGGTCGAAATCCACTCTCGTACGGAGATGATGAGCGCGGGACAGCGTCAGCAGCACGACAAGGAAAGCGGCAACAACAAGCCGGGGATCGCCCGCTGGATCCTGCTCGGGATCCTGGTACTCGGGATCGCCCTCGCAGTCTGTCGCAAAATCCCCGTGACACGCGGGCTGATCGGTGAGGTCGAGGATTTCATCGGGATGAAGAGCCTGGCGATCAAGTCCTTCCGCGTGAGCGGTGAGGAGAACGGAGGCTGGGATAAAGCACTCGCGACCGAGAAAAAGGTCATCGCGTCCGCTGCTATCGGTAAAAAGGTGAAGTTCGGTAAGCTCGACTGGGTGGTCCTGGATCACAAGGAGGACCGGACACTTCTGATCGCCAGGGAGCCGATGAAGGAGCGCAAGTATCATAAGACAAACGAGGCGGTGACATGGTCGGGATCGTCGTTGCGGGCATTTTTAAACGGAAAGTATCTGGATCGTAACTTCTTCCCGAAGGAGACCGACGCGATCGTGGAGACGGATCTCCCGGTGACGGAAAACGAGAGCTACGATACCAAGGACGACCCGACGACGATGGATAAGGTATTTATCGCGTCGACGGAGGACGTGGACACCTATGAGGAAGCCCTCGGGGATATGGTGAAGCATATGCGACTCCGTACGCCGGGCATGACGCAGGATACGACAGCCTTTGTGTCGGTGCTGGGGACGGTGATCGACAACGGTTTCCCGGTGAATGAAGAGGGGGCGTATGTGCGCCCGATGATCTGGGTGAATACGAAGTAATACAATCAGTAATAATGGAAGGGAGTACATCCTTATGAGTGATAAAGAGAATCAGAATCCTGAAAACTGCACGCATGACTGCTCGTCCTGCGGTGCCAACTGCAGTAGCAGACACGATCCGGCGGATCTGATCGCGACCCCGCATGAGGGGAGTCTGATCAAAAATGTAATCGGTGTGCTGTCCGGCAAGGGCGGCGTCGGTAAGTCGGCGGTGACGGAGCTGCTGGCGGTGCGTCTGGCGTCTGCCGGGTATCATGTCGGCATCCTCGACGCGGATATCACCGGACCGTCGATCCCGAAGGCTTTCGGCCTGACGGAGCGTGCGATGGGCGATGAGACGACCATCTATCCGGTGGCTTCAAAAAAGCTGAACATCGATGTGATGTCGATCAACCTGCTCCTCGATGATCCGAGCGATCCGGTCGTATGGCGCGGCTCGCTGATCGGAGGGACGGTGCGTCAGTTTTACACGGATGTCCTGTGGAAGGATATCGATTACCTCCTGGTGGATATGCCACCGGGTACGGGCGATGTGGCATTGACTGTTTTCCAGAGTATCCCGCTCGACGGGATCGTCGTGGTTACGACGCCGCAGGATCTCGTTTCGATGATCGTCGGTAAGGCGATAAAAATGGCCGGACTGCTGGATATCCCGGTACTCGGTCTCGTGGAGAACATGAGCTATGTAGCGTGTCCGGGATGCGGCGAGAAGATCGCAATTTTCGGTGAGAGCAAGGTAGATGAGGTGGCGGCTGAGTACGATCTGCCGGTACTGGCAAAGCTTCCGATCGATCCGAATCTGACCTCTGCCGTCGACGTGGGTGCGATCGAGTCATATGCAAATGAGACCGTGATCGGTGAGATTGATAAAGCGATAGAGATTATCAAATAATACGGGATGCGCATAGCGCCATCCTTTGGTAGGTGATGGTATGGATAGAGTCTGTTATATTTTTGGGGCCGGTGACCGGAGTCGTCACACGATCGAGCTGCATCCGTATGACCTCGTGATCGCAGCGGACGGTGGCTTTGACTACCTCGAGGAGATCGGGATCCGCGCGGATATCGTGCTGGGTGACTTTGACTCCGTGATCTCGTATGACTTGCCGACGGACGCGATCCGGTATCCGAGGGACAAGGACGATACCGACATGATGATCGCCGTGAAGCTCGGTCTGGAAAAGGGATATACCGTGTTTGAGATCTACGGCGGTCTCGGCGGACGGCTGGATCATACGCTGGCAAATATACAGCTTCTTATCTATCTGTCTAAAAAAGGCGCGACCGGCACCCTTTACTGTGATGACTATGCAGTGCAGGCGGTGAATGCCGGCAGTATCGTGCTCGGCAAGGATACGGCCTTTAACGTGGCAGGCAATCTCTGCTCCGTTTTTGCGCTGGATCGTCACTGTCACAACGTGACCATACAGGGACTCAAATACGAGGTGACCGGTGCGGACTGGTACAACTCCAACCCGATCGGTGTCAGCAACGAGTTTACCGGCAAGCGAGCGGTCGTCTCCTGTACCAAGGGATCCATTGCCGTTTTGTATCACTACGCGTGAGCGGCCGGCGATGATAATCTTGTCAAACGATTGTATTTATGTTACTATGTCACTAGAGTTCGGCTCATTTTTATGACAAGGAGAACGAGGGATGGATACAGTTTCGATCAGACGTCTGGTGGATCATCAGGAGTTAAAAATCCTCACCTGTGAGGAGCGGATGGATGACATCAAGATCACGCAGACGGATATTAACCGACCGGCGCTGCAGCTGGCCGGATTTTTCGACTATTTTGATCATCATCGTGTACAGATCATCGGACAGGTGGAGTACACGTATATGGAGAAGCAGGGGATCGAGAAGAGTACGGAGATGATGGAACAGATCATGTCGTACAAGGTTCCTTGCATCGTTTTTTGTAGAAATATCCCGGTGGCGCAGGAGTTTTTGGACCTGTCGGAGAAGCACGGTGTCCCGATCCTGCAGACGGGTAAGGAGACCTCGGCTTTCTCAGCGGAGGTGACAAGATGGCTCCACGTGGAGCTGGCACCGATGATCAGTGTGCACGGCGTATTGGTCGATATTTTCGGCGAGGGCGTGCTGCTCACCGGTGAGAGCGGTATCGGTAAATCGGAGGTGGCGCTGGAGCTGATCCACCGCGGACACCGTCTGGTTTCGGACGATGTGGTGGAGATCCGTCGTGTCAGTGATGAGACGCTGATCGGTCAGGCTCCGGATATCACGCGGCATTTTATCGAGCTCCGAGGGATCGGTATCATCGATGCGAAAACACTTTTCGGTGTCGAGAGTGTCAAGGATACGATGACGATCGACCTGGTGCTGCAGCTCGAGGAGTGGAACCGCGAAAAGGAATACGACCGGATGGGCCTGCAGGATAACTACATCGAGTACCTCGGGAACAAGGTTCCGATCCACAATATCCCGATCCGCCCGGGACGTAACGGGGCGATCATCTGTGAGTCGGCAGCGGTCAACTTCCGCCAGAAGAAGATGGGATATAACGCCGCTGAGGAGCTCTATAAGCGGTTGGCAAATAACATGGGAAGTCAGTTTTTCGCGGACTAAGCGCGAGGATGTCACGGTTGCGCGCGACCACCGCATGCTTGTATTTTGATAAGGAGGATATGACATGGCAAACTATTACATTGGTGTTGACGTCGGCGGTACGACCGTCAAGATGGGACTTTTTTCCGAGGCAGGTGAGCTCGAGGAAAAGTGGGAGATCCCGACACGAACAGAGGAAAACGGTAAAAATATCCTCCCGGATATCGTGGAGAGTATCGAGAAAAAGAGAGAAGCGATCGGCGGCCATATCAAGGGGATCGGCATGGGTGTACCGGGTCCGGTCACGGATGACGGTGTCGTACTGAAGTGCGCGAACCTCGGCTGGGGCGTTTTCTCTGCGAAAAATGAACTCGCGTCGCTCACCGGCGTCGGCAATGTGGAGGTGGCAAACGATGCCAACATCGCAGCGCTCGGCGAGATGTGGAAGGGAGGCGGTCGCGGCTTTGACTCCATCGTGATGGTGACACTGGGAACCGGTGTCGGCGGTGGTATCATCGTGCGTGGAAAGATCCTGACCGGTTCGATGGGAGCCGGTGGTGAGATCGGTCATATGAAGGTGCGTCTGGATGAGACGGAGTCTTGCAACTGCGGTGGCAAGGGCTGTCTCGAGCAGTATACCTCGGCGACGGGTATCGTACGGATGGCGAGGGAAAAACTCCATCCGGGCTCAGCGAAGATCGAGGATTCCTGCCTGAACGGGATCGAGATCACAGCGAAGGACATTTTTGACGGCGCGAAGGCAGGGGATGATTACTGCGAGGAAGTGGTCGAGGAGTTCGGCCGGATCCTCGGCTACGGGCTGGCTAATGTGGCGCAGGTTGTGGATCCGGAGGCGTTCGTCGTCGGCGGTGGCGTGTCCAAGGCCGGAGAGATCATCCTGGAGGTGACCAAGCGCTATTACAACGATCATGTTATGTTTGCTTTGCAGAATAAAGAATTCCGTCTGGCGGAGTTGGGCAACGATGCCGGTATCTATGGTGCGGCGAGACTGGTATTAGAGTAGTGAGATAGGGGGCATGCCTCATCGGGCGTACTCCGGAACGGATGATAACCATGATTAGGAAAGAGCAGGAATTGATGAGCCTCCACACGACCTTCAAGGTCGGTGGACCGGCGACGTATTATCTGATCCCTGAGACAGAGGGGGAGGTGCGCGAGGCACTCGAGTTTGCCAAAGCGAAACAGCTCCCCTTTATGATTGTCGGAAACGGCAGTAATCTTTTGTTCGCGGATAGCGGTTACCACGGCGTGGTGATCGAGATCGGCGAGCATTTTTCTGCGTTTACGCAGGAGGATGGCGTGGTGACGGTCGAGGCCGGGATGCGTCTGACGGCGATGGCGGCACGCCTGGCGAAGCTGGGACTGGCCGGGTTTGCGTTTGCCGGTGGGATCCCGGGGACGGTCGGCGGCGGTATCGCGATGAACGCCGGTGCCTACGGCGGCGAGATCAAGGATTGCCTGAAAGAGGTCACCGTGATCACCGAGGAGGGAGAGATCCGGGTGGTCAAGGCAGAAGATCTACAGTTGTCGTATCGTCACAGTATCCTGCAGGAGAACGGCTGGGTGGTCCTGTCGGGGACCTTCGCTTTTGAGAAGGGCGACCCGGAGGAGATCCAGGGCGAGATCCGCGAGCTGAACGAGAAGCGGCGGGAGAAGCAGCCGCTGGAGTATGCGTCGGCGGGGTCGACGTTTAAGAGGCCGGAGGGGTATTTCGCCGGCAAGCTGATCGAGGATGCGGGGCTCCGCGGGTATCGTGTTGGCGATGCGCAGGTGAGTGAGAAGCACTGTGGCTTTGTGGTGAATCGCGGCGAGGCGACCGCGGCGGAGATCTATACGCTGATCGGCGATGTGCAGCGCGTCGTGAGGGAGAAGTTCGGCGTCGAACTGGAGCCGGAAGTACGCTTGATAGGGGAGTTTGTATGAGGTGTATCATTGTTAGTGGCTTGAGCGGAGCAGGGAAGAGTTCCGTGATGAAAATACTCGAAGATGACGGGTATTACTGTGTGGATAATCTGCCGGCGAGTTTGGTGCCGACGTTTCTACAGCTGGCGAACGATGCCAGTGAGCCGCTGCAGAGACTGGCGATCGGACTGGATGTCCGCGGGATGGAGTTCAGCGGACTGAAGAAAGGGACCGAGGCGCTGGAGCAGACGCTGGCGGAAGTCAGCGAGTATAAGACGCGCGGGTTTACGATCGATATCATTTATTTAGAGGCTTCTACAGCTGTCTTAATCAAGCGATATAAGGAGACGAGACGTCTCCATCCGCTGACCCGGATGGGTGTGGATGAGCAGGGAGGCGGCGAGCGTGTCGGTGATGCGATCGAGGAGGAGATCACTCTTTTGAAGCCGCTCCGCGACAATGCGGATGTTATCCTGGATACGTCATCTCTGCTGGTTCGCGATCTCAAGCAGGAGATCGACCGGCTGTATGCCAGCGACAAGGGATATTGCAATTTTTACCTGACCTTCGTTTCCTTTGGCTATAAGTATGGGATCCCGACCGATGCGGATCTGGTTTTCGACGTTCGGTTTTTACCGAATCCCTACTATGTGGACGAGCTGAAGCCATTGACCGGAAACGACGAGGCGGTGTCGGAGTTTGTGATGAGCTCGGAGACCGCGCAGGCATTTTTACATAAGCTGACGGATATGATCGATTTTCTCGTACCGAACTACCGGATCGAGGGCAAGACCGGCCTGGTGATCGCGGTGGGCTGCACGGGCGGCAAGCATCGGTCCGTGACATTGGCGAACGCCCTGTATGATTACTACAAGAGTAGTGACTATGGATGCAAGCGTGATCACAGAGATATTGATAAGGACAGAGTTCGTAAGGCCGGCGATCTGGCACGGTGAGAGACGGACGTTAGTATACAGGAGTAGACCTGTAAGAAATCGCAGGTTGCTCCGGATTGGATGAGTGAGATGTCAGAGGAACTTTCCTTTGCCGCGTCGGTGCGTCAGGAGCTGGCGGCCCATATCAGTCGAGGCAAACACTGTCAGAAAGCAGAGTTACGGGCACTCTATGAGGGATGTCACCACGAAAAACCCTTCTCTATTCTATCAGAAGGCTTGACAATTCCCGAAAAATGTTATAGTCTTTTACGCAAAGCCTACCATCTGGAACCGGTGCAGGATCGGGTCGGACACGAGAATCGTGTTTCCGTCACCAGTGGAGGGTCCCGGGTATACCAGGACCTGATGCAGGAGCAGATCCTGGAGAGAGACTGCTGCAAGAGGGCGTACCTCAGAGGGTGGTTTCTGGCAGCGGGGACGGTCACGGATCCGGAGGGACACTACCATCTGGAGATCGTGGCGAGGACAGAGGAGCAGGCTTCTAATCTGAAAGAAATCCTAAGGTCGTTTGATATCGAGGCAAAGATCACCGAGCGCAAGGGAAACCGGATCGTCTACCTGAAGGAAGGACAGAAGGTGGTCGATTTTCTCGGGATCGTCGGCGCGCACGTGGCGCTGATGGAGTTTGAGAATGCCCGTATCGTCAAGGAGGTTCGCGGACGAATCAACCGTCAGGTAAACTGTGAGACTGCGAACATCAAAAAGACGATCTCGGCATCGGCCAAACAGGTCGAGGATATCACGTATTTGCGAGAGACCATAGGTTTTTCCCAGCTTTCGGATGGATTGGCGCAGATGGCAAAGGCGCGTCTGGAAAATCCGGAGGCGAGTATAAAGGAACTCGGAGAGCTGATGGATCCGCCGTTGGCGAAGTCGGCCGTGAACCACAGGTTGCGGCGACTGTGCGAGATGGCGCGTAATCTCCGGGATGGAGGAAGAAACGATGATTAACAAAACGATCCATTTCGTCCCTAAAAAGGAAGCGGAGCGTGTAGTGCCGATGCTGGTACAGACGGCGAGTCGGTTTCAGAGTCGGATTCACTTCACAAAGAAAGAAAAGACAGCAAATGTAAAGAGTATAATGGGGATGCTTAATTTCGGGCTGAATCCGGACGAGCCGATCGATGTTATGGTCGATGGCGAGGACGAAGAGGCGGCGATGAAGTGCATCGAAGAGTTTTTGACTTCTAAGTGATCTGACGGACAGCCTGACACAAAACTTCGCCTCACTCTGAAATGCGTAGCATTAACGACGTTCGGCGGCAGTTTGTACAGGCTGTCCTGTGAGAACTGGCTTTGAGAGGGTAGTGGGATTGAACCCGTGCCCCCTTTTTTTTAGGAGGATAACCGATGGGGTTTGCGCATCTGCATGTACATACGGGCTATAGCCTTCTCGACGGCGCCTGCAAAGTCGGCGATCTGGTCGCGCGCACCAAGGAACTCGGCATGGAGCACCTGGCGATCACCGACCACGGCAATATGTACGGCGTGATCCATTTTTATAAGGAATGCCTCGCGCAGGGTGTCCATCCGGTGATTGGCTGTGAGGTGTATGTCGCACCCACGTCCCGCTTTGATAAGGAAGCGAGCGAGGAGCACGTCCGCTACAACCACCTGATCCTCCTCGCGGAGACGAACGAAGGCTATAAAAACCTGATGAAGCTCGTAACGCTCGGCTTTACCGAGGGCTTTTATTCGCGTCCGCGTATCGACTATGAATTGATGGAAAAATATCACGAAGGGCTGATCTGTTGCAGTGCCTGCCTCGCCGGGATTATCCCGATGTATCTGCGTCGGGATCTCTACGAGGAGGCCAAGGAGGAGGCCCTTCGTTTTGTAAAAATCTTCGGACAGGGGAACTTTTTTCTCGAGCTCCAGGACCACGGGATGCCGGAGCAAAAGACGGTCAACCAGGGACTCCTGCGCCTGCACGAGGAACTGGGGATCGACCTGATCGCGACCAACGACGTCCACTACATCCGCGAGGAGGATGCCGAGGCGCACGATGTCCTGATCTGTATGCAGACCAGAAAGCTCGTGACCGATACCGATCGTATGCGGTATGAGCCGCGGCAATTCTTCTTAAAGAGCCCGGAGCAGATGGAGGAGATCTTCCCTTATGCGAAGGAGGCTCTCGCAAACACCGTCAAGATCGCGGAGCGCTGCGATGTCAAGATCGACATCGGTGACGGCAACTACAAGGTCCCGAAGTTCGATGTGCCTGACGGCAAGACCTCCTCGGAGTACCTGCGTGAGCTCTGCTATGACGGTCTGGAAAAGAGAATCGGCAACCGCACCGACGAGGCGTACGTCAAGCAGCTCGAGACGGAGCTGGCGGTGATCGAGCAGATGGGCTTTGTCGATTACTTTTTGATCGTGTGGGACTACATCCGCTACGCCAGAGAGAACGGGATCCCGGTCGGCCCGGGACGTGGCTCGGCAGCGGGCTCGCTCGTATCCTATACCCTGTGGATCACGGATCTGGTGGACCCGTTAAAGTATCAGCTGATCTTCGAGCGTTTCCTCAATCCGCAGCGTGTGTCGATGCCGGATATCGACGTGGACTTCGAGCCGGACGGACGCGAAGAGGTCATCGATTATGTCAGACAAAAATACGGTGCCGACCGTGTGGCACAGATCATCACCTTTGGTACGCTGAAAAGCCGTGCGGTGGTGGATGATGTCGGACGCGTTTTCGGCCTGGCACCGATGTATCGCAAACAGATCACCAAAACGATCCCGCAGAACACGAGTCTGAAGGAGGCCCTGCAGGTAAGTCCGGACTTCCGTGATTTTTGCGAGAGCGACGAGATGGTGAAAAAGGTGGTGGACTACGCCCTGCAGCTGGAGGAGCTCCCCCGGCAGACGGGCAAGCATGCGGCGGGTGTTCTCATCACGCCGGAGTCGGTGCTGAACTACGTACCGCTCGCCAGCACCGAGGATAAAGAAGAGAATAAAAAGATTATCGTTACCGAGTATGAGGCGCCGCTCCTCGAGGAGCAGGGCCTGTTAAAAATGGACTTCCTCGGACTGCGTAACCTCACGGTGATCCAGGATGCCGCGGAGGGCAATGTCGAGGATATGCGCGCGATCAGCTACGAGGACCCGGAGGTCTTCGCGATGATCGGAGCCGGCGGGACATCCGGTGTGTTTCAGCTCGAGAGCGAGGGCATGACGAACTTCATGAAGCAGCTCAAGCCCGACTGCATCGAGGATCTGATCGCGGGTATTTCTCTGTACCGACCGGGACCGATGGACTTTATCCCGCAGTATATCGAGGGCAAGAGAAACCAGGACAAGATCACGTATCTGACACCGGAGCTCGAGCCGATCCTGAAGCCGACCTACGGCTGTATCGTATACCAGGAGCAGGTGATGCAGATCGTGCGTGATCTGGCGGGGTACTCGTACGGCGAGAGTGATAATGTCCGCCGTGCGATGTCCAAAAAGAAGTTCGAGGTGATGCAGCGCGAGCGTGAGAAGTTCGTGCACGGCTCCGAAAAGGACGGCATCACGGGCTGTGTGAAAAACGGCATTTCGGAGGACGTCGCCAACCAGCTCTGGGATCAGATGATGAGCTTTGCGGCGTATGCCTTTAACAAATCCCATGCGGCGGCGTACGCGATGATCACGTACCAGACCGCGTACCTGCGCTGCCATTATCCGTTCCACTTTATGGCGGCGATGATGACCTCTTACATGGGGTCAAAGGATAAGTTCCTGCAGTATTTGGCGGACTGCAAACGCCAGGGAATCCGCATCCTCCCGCCGGACGTCAACCACAGCGGCTACCGGTTTTCCGCGACGACCTATACTGATCCGGAAACCGGCGAGGAGAAGGAGGCTCTGCGTTACGGACTGATGGCGCTCAAGGGTATCGGTGAGTCCGTGGCGACGGAGATCGTGGCGGAGCGCGAGAAAAATGGGCCGTTTGAGTCCCTGAAGGATCTCTGTATGCGTCTGCCGCAGGCGGTTGTCAACAAAAAGACCATCGAGGCACTGATCAAGTCGGGCACGCTCGACTCGCTGCCCGGCACCCGCAAGCAGAAGATGTTCGTCCACATGCAGGTGATCGACAGCGTCAACGCGGAGAAGAAAACCCGTCTCAGCGGTCAGATGTCGCTCTTTGATATGATGGAGGATGTCGGCGAGGAGAAAATGTATGTGCTCTATATCAACTTCACCGAGGTGGGTGAGTTTGAAAAGGAC
>JAZASH010000008.1:0-44564 GCA_036343395.1 Eubacterium sp.
AAAAATACGATGGTCGTCGGTGTTAACGGTAACTTCGATGACTGCCAGACCGGTGTGAAAAAGATCTTCGGTGATAAAGAGCTGGCGGCACGGATGGCGGATAAGGGCTATCAGTTTTCCTCTGCCAACTCCATCAATATCGGACGTCTCGTACCGCAGATCGTGTACTATGTATACGCTTACGGAAGCCTTCTGAAACAGGGCGTGATTTCCGAGGGGGATACGATGGATGTCGTGGTTCCGACCGGAAACTTCGGAAACATTTTAGCGGCTTACTATGCAAAGCAGATCGGACTTCCGATCGGCACACTGTACTGTGCATCCAATGAAAACAAGGTATTGTTTGATTTCTTCGGTTCAGGTACCTATGACAGAAAACGTGACTTTATCCTGACCAGTTCACCGTCGATGGATATCCTGATCTCCAGCAATCTGGAGAGACTGATCTATAAGATCGCCGGTAACGATGCGGACAAGACAAAGGCCTTTATGGCACAGCTTACCGGAGAGGGAGAGTATACGATCACCGATGAGATGAAGCGCGAGCTGGAAGGCTTTGTCGGCGGTTTTGCGACCGAGGAGCAGACCGCGCAGGAGATCGCTTCGGTATATAAAAAGACGGGTTATGTACTGGATCCGCATACCGCGGTAGCCTCGTATGTATGCCGTAACAAGGCGAAGGCGGATCAGGTTAAAACGATCGTTGCATCGACGGCAAGTCCGTATAAGTTTACACGTAGTGTGATGCAGGCGATCGATCATGACACCTACGCGCCGATGGGAGATTTCGAGCTCGTAGATGAGCTGAATCGCATCAGCGGCGTCAAAATCCCGCAGGCGATCGAGTCCATTCGGACCGCACCGGTTCTCCATGATACCGTGTGTGAGGTCAATGCGATGAAGGGTGTTGTAGAGGGAAGATTGGGCCTGTAGTATTAATAAATTTCGACTTTTTACAAAAACTTGAAAAACGCGAAAAATCGGGCGCTTGCAGCTGCTGCGGGCGCCTGTTTTTATGAAAAAATAACGCGATTTTTGAAAAAAGACTTGCATTTTTCCGTAAATATGTTACAATATGTTACGTAATTATTACAGAGATCGAAATTCTCGTGGGGACGAGATGGTTAAGGAGATTATGATCAATGAGTTTTAAAAAGGTTTTTGCAGGTCTGTTAACACTGGCAACGCTGGCTTCGATCGGAGCAGGGACTCCGGCATTAGCAGCAGAGGAGACGAAGGCTCAGGTAGCATCGTCAAGCAGCCTTGGTTGCATCGTAGGCGGTGTGGTCACGGATTCGGTTAACGGAGAAGAGGCTACGGCAACGGTTACTGAGGATCAGGTACCGCTGTCATCGGCGTCCGGCATTGCTGCCGATCAGAAGGCAGAGGCTGAAAAGGATAAGGAAGTTGAGAAAGAGATTGCTGCACAGAAAAAGGCAGCAAAGAAGAATTACAAAAAGGCACTTCGCCTGTTGGCTGCGATCGTTTACTGTGAAGCAGGCGGTCAGTGCTATGCCGGTCGTCTGGCAGTCGCTGCTGTCGTGATGAACCGTGTTGAGAGCAAGGGTTACCCGAATACGATCCACGATGTGCTGTGGCAGCCGTATCAGTTCGGACCGATCCGTCAGGGTAAGATGGCCAGAGAGCTTCGTTACTACGACAAGGGCCTGTACAATCAGCCGGAGCGTAAGGGAAGCCTTCAGGCAGCAAAGGATATCCTCGCCGGAAAGTACACGGTAAAGTATCAGGGAAAGACGATCGACCTGAAGAAGTATCACAACTTTAACGGTCATCTGAGCAACGCTAAGATCCGTATCAGCGGACACGATTTTGCTTAATTATTAACTTGTCAAACCATCCTCTTTGTGATATGATAGACCATATTGCAAGGAGGATTTTTTTTATGTCTGAAACTGAAATCAAAGAAAAAGAAGAGAGCGGGGAGGTTGTTTCCCGCAATTTTATAGAGAATGAGATCGACAAGGATCTGGCTGAGGGCGTCTATGACCATGTGGTAACACGTTTCCCGCCGGAGCCGAACGGCTATCTTCATATCGGACATGCCAAGTCGATCGTACTGAACGAGGGACTGGCTAAGGAGTACAATGGGGTATTTAACCTCCGTTTTGACGATACCAATCCCAGCAAGGAGGACACCTCCTTTGTTGACTCGATCCGTGCGGATGTCGAGTGGCTCTGCGGAGAGAAGCCGCCGGTATACTTTGCGTCCAACTACTTTGAGCAGATGTATGAGTGTGCGGTTCGCCTGATCAAAAAGGGAAAGGCCTATGTCTGCGATCTGAGTGCCGATGAGATCCGTGAGTACCGCGGCACGCTGAAGGAGCCGGGTAAAAACAGCCCGTATCGTGACCGCTCGGTCGAGGAAAATCTGGAGCTTTTTGAAAACATGAAAAACGGTGTCTATGCCGACGGCGAGAAGGTGCTGCGCGCCAAGATCGATATGGCATCACCGAACATCAATATGCGTGATCCGATCATCTATCGTGTCGCTCATATGAATCATCACAACACCGGAGACAAGTGGTGCATCTATCCGATGTATGACTTTGCACATCCGATCGAGGATGCGGTGGAGGGTGTCACCCACAGTATCTGTACGCTGGAGTTTGAGGACCATCGTCCGCTCTATGACTGGGTGGTCAGAGAGTGTGAGTTTGAGAATCCGCCGCGTCAGATCGAGTTTGCCAAGATGTACCTCACCAATGTGGTGACCGGTAAACGTTATATTAAAAAGCTGGTCGAGGACGGTATCGTAGACGGATGGGACGATCCGAGACTGGTGACGATCACGGCACTGCGCCGTCGTGGCTATACCGCTGCGTCGATCCGGAAGTTTATGGAGCTGTCCGGTGTGTCTAAGGCGAATTCTTCCTCCGATTTTGCGATGCTTGAGTACTGCATCCGCGAGGATCTCAAGATGAGTGAGAGCCGTATGATGGCAATCCTTGACCCGATCAAGGTGATCATCGACAACTACCCGGAGGGCGAGATCGAGTATCTGGATGTCCCGAATAATCAGGAGAATCCGGATCTGGGGACCCGTCAGGTACCGTTTGGAAGAGAGCTGTATATCGAGCGGGGAGACTTTATGATCGAGCCGCCGCGCAAGTATTTCCGTCTGTTTCCGGGCAACGAGGTACGCCTGATGAGCGCTTACTTTGTTACCTGTGTGGACTATAAGACCGACGATGCGGGCAACGTTACCGAGGTGCATGTGACCTACGATCCGGCCACGAAGAGCGGTTCCGGTTTCACGGAGAGAAAGGTCAAGGGCACGATCCACTGGGTGGAGGCGACGACAGCCAAGCGTGCGGAGATCCGCCTGTACGAAAACATCGTGGACGAGGAGAAGGGTGTATACAACGAGGACGGCAGCGTCAACGTCAACCCGAACTCCCTGACGGTACTCGCAGACTGTCCGGTAGAGCCGGCGCTGGCCGAGGCGAAGCCGGGCGATAAGTTCCAGTTTATGCGGACCGGATTCTTCTGCATGGATACCAAGGACACGACGCCGGAGCATCCCGTGTTTAACCGGATTGTTTCGCTGAAGAGCTCCTACCGGCCGGATAAGGCCTGAGGCAGGGCAAATCCCAAAACTTATCCTTGCTAAACCGCGGGAAGTGTAGTATAATATATAGTTGCGAAGCGTGATGATGCTTTTGCAGCATCAGTATAGATTACAGGAGGGAATCGTATCTATGGCAAACTTATTTGCAGGCCTTGAGAGCCTGGGATTGGATGGACTGAATTCCGAAGAGGTTTTCAAGGAAGAGAAGAAAGAAGAAGAAAAAAAGGATCCGAACCGTGAGCTGACCGAGGAAGAAAAAGAAGCTCGCGAGGAAGACTTCATTTTTGACAAGAGTTACACCTGCCCGGTATGCGATCACGAGTTTACCAGCAAGATGGTCCGCACCGGTAAGGTTCGTCTGATCGGTGCTGACGATGATCTGCGTCCGATCTACCAGGATGTGGATTCGCTCAAGTACGATGCCGTACTCTGCCCGAAATGTGGATACTCAGCACTGAACCGTTATTTTAACTTTGTCATGAGTGCTCAGGCAAAGGCAATCAAGGAGAACATCTCCGCGAACTTCACCTACAAGGCAGAAGAGGGCAAGATCTACAACTACGACGACGCGATCCTGCGTCACAAGATGGCACTGGCCTGTACCGTGGTTAAGCGCGGGAAAAGCAGTGAGAAGGCATATACCTGCCTGAAGCTCGGATGGCTTTGCCGTGGAAAGAGAGAGCTCCTGATGAAGGGCGATGACTCGTTGAAGGAGGAGATCGCTTCTCTGGCTGAGGAGGAGAAGGAGTGTCTCGAGAACGCGTTTGCAGGCTTTAAGGATGCCTTCAGCAAGGAAGATTTCCCGATGTGTGGTATGGATCAGCATACGATGATGTATCTGCTTGCCGAGCTGGCATACCGTACGAACAACACTCAGGATGCGAAGTTCTATTGCTCAAAGGTCCTGACGGCACGCGATGCCAATACCAGAATTAAAAACAAAGCGCTTGACCTCAAGGAAAAGCTCACATCCAACGAATAAGCGCCAAAAGACAGGAGTCGATACGATGCGACGGGTTCAGAGGATGATAGCAATCAGTATGGTGTTAGCCATGGTTGTAGCCGGATTTCCGGTTTCACCATGTGTGGTTCACGCTACCATCGGCACGGATCCTCTCGCTTACGGATCGAGTAATCTGACCCCTTATGTGGGCGAAGATACACTGGAAAAGGACCATGTGATAACCGGTCGTATTTCTCTGTCAGACGGCAGACCGGCCGGCGCTCAGAAGGTCCGGTTAGAAAAGAAAATACAGTACCATGCGGATTTCGATGAGATCCGGACGGCGTGGGTGACCTACGGGGAGACAACCACCGATGCAAACGGTGAGTATCGTCTTCCGGTAGCGAGCTACCGCGTATATCGTCTGGCATCGGGCGGCGTTCTCGGCGCGCATTCGGATCCGGTATGGTTAAACGGAACCGATGCTACGATCAACCTGACCGTGGCATTTTGTTCGTTACAGGGGATTTTGAAAAATGAGAGCGGGATGGCAGTTTCCGATATGGAGATCACGCTGAAAAGCGGCGATGACGAGCAGACGATCCTGACCGATACGCAGGGCGTGTTTACTTACGCGGATCTCGCACCGGGCACCTATGATATTCTGGTCGGTCGGACCAAGCAGTTTTTGCAGACGGTCAACATGACCGACGATGACTTTATCCTGCTTTCTATCAGCGACGATCAGGTTCTGATGGAGGAGTACCAGGACGGTGTTCTCGAAGAGGTGGGAGATGACGGTGACGAGTACGGCACCGAGCTGGATCTCCCCGGTAGCCTGCTTCCGACTCCGACACCGACCTCGGATCCGTCTGCGATTCCGGATATGTCCGGTGATCGACTGTTTAAGGGAAAGACGATCTATACGGATTATGCGTACTCTCTCGAGGATTACGCACAGCTCCAGTATCGCAATGTACCACGTGTTTCGGTCGAGAAATATCTGTCCCTGTTGGATCCGGCCAAGGATACGACAAAGAACATGAAGTTCCTCCGTGTGGATGAATATCGACCGGTAAATGAAAAAGCATTTATCGACCTGTATCAGTCGATGATCGAGTCGTACTGCAAAGCGACCGGGCGGGATCCGTCCGTCAGTGTGCTTTACGGTAAGGCGGATGTCATCCTGAAGATGGCGAAGAAATATAAGATCGATCCGATCTTCCTGACGACGCAGACCTTCCATGAGTCGGCGTACGGAACGTCGCACCTGGCTTCCGGTATACGGATCACACGCGTGGCTGTCCCGGGCTATCCGAGAGACAATCACGGTCGGTTTGTAACCAAAGAGTTAAAGGAGCCTGCGACCGTCTATAACCTGTACGGAATCAAGGCCTATGACTCCGATCCGGTGACCGGTGGTACGTCCTATGCATATTACAGTGGCTGGACTTCGCCGACAAAGGCGATCGAGGGAGCGGCTGCTTATCTGGCGTCCAATTATATTCATGGGGAATACATACAGAATACACCGTTTAAGATCCGATTCTCCTTCCGAGAGAGGATCTGGCATCAGTATGCAACGGGTCCGACCTACGCCGAGGATCTGGCACGGTATATGATTACCATGGCAGGCGTGTACTCGGTGAAGGCGAAGTTTACCTATGATCTGCCGAGATATAAGACCGATTAGATAAGAGAAAGAATCGATTAGATATCCTTTTTGCCGAAGCGCTTTTGGTAGCTCGGGCTCTCAAAGAAGTTGTCGATGGAGCGGACCAGAAGGCGCGGTGACATCGACTTGAGAAGATAACTCTCGATGTTGAGCTTGGCAGCCTTCATCACGTGCTCCTTGTCGCTCTTGGAGGTCAGGAACATGATGGGGATATCCTTGATCGTCGGCTCACTCCGGAGCATCTCGAGGACCTGCATACCGTCTACGATCGGCATCTCTACATCAAGCAGGATCAGATCTACACGCTCTTTTACGAGGAAAGTGATCGCACTCATTCCTGAATTACACATGTAAACATCATACCGCTGGAGCAGAGACTTCTGCAGAGAGTGGAGAGAAGCGGGCGTATCGTCTACGATGAGGATACGCTTTTTTGCTTCGTCGCCTTCTTCGTCAGCGATGATGCGGTTCATATCCGAGACCAGCTGCTGCACGTTGATCGGGCGCGGATAGGTCTTGGTGATGATATCCTGCGGTATAAACTGATAGATGTCCTGCAACTCGTCATCGTGACCGATGATCAGAAAACGCGGGTTGTTCATCAGGACATTTTCCTTGACAAAGGAATACTGGTCGCGAAACTCTTTGCCGACGGTCTCCTCATCGAGATAGAGGATCCAGAACGGCTGAAGTACGCCGGCACGACGGATCTCGTCTTCGACCATGGGTACACGACGGGTAGTGTAACCCTCGTGCTCGAGGCCGTTTGCTATCGCATTATACATAAAGCTTTTGACGTTTCCGATCAATAATACTTCCTTGTCCATAGTGTTTCTCCTTATAGTAAAAATCCGCGATTATTGCAGCGTATTTGTAAACCATTCCAGGACGGCATCCCGGTCCACATTTCTGACCATCTTATACATTGTATCATACTTTGCCTGCTGTTCACAAGATAATTTATAATTTTTTAACATTTTCAGAACTTCCTCGGCGTTTCCGAAGTCAAAGGAGTCAACCAGCTCCTTGACGGAGTTCAGCGCGTCGAGGAACATCTCCTCCGGGATTTCTTCGCCGCTCGCATTGCTTTCATTGGCTTTTTGCAGATCGACAAAGGGCTGCAACTTGGCCTGGTAGCTCTCGAAAAGGTCGAGGAGAGCATCGGTCTTCTCATCGATCGCGGTCTCGTTTTCGGCGTCTCCGCACTGCTCGAGATAGTAAGCGTCATCGGCGAGCTTGGTTGCACCGATCAGACGCGCAGTGCTCTTCAGTGCGTGTACCTGTACCGTGTAGTTTCGGTAGTCTTTATCCAGCCAGTAGCGCTCGATCTCGGCCGGCTTGGTTTCCAGTGACTGCAGGAAGTCGTTCAGCGCCTCAATCAGGGTTTCGTCCTCGACACAGTTCTCGATGGCGAGAGAGTAATCGATGCCCTCGAGGTTCTGCAGGAGCTCATGCATTTTTTCGTCGCTTTCAGCGGAGTCGGTATTCGGTGTCGTCGTATCATCCACGGTCGCAGTGTCCGACTCATCATCCCAGGAACCGTCCTCCCTTTCGGAACGGAGCTCGACTAACTCCTTAGGCAGGTACTCGATGAGGAGATTCTCCAGCTCGGTACTGTCGATCGGCTTGGAGAGATAGTCTGTGAAGCCCGCGTTGATATAGAGCTCACGCGCTCCGGAGATCGCATTGGCTGTGAGAGCGATGTACGGGATCGAGTGATTGGGGTTGTTGTTTAACTCCCGGATATTGATCAGGGTTTCGATACCGTCCATTTTCGGCATACGGTGATCCAAAAATACGATGTCGTAGGAATTCTTTTTGATCATCTCGATGGCGGTCTTGCCACTCAGGGCGGCATCGATCTGGATCTCGGTCTTTTTCAGGAGTCCCTTGAAGACGGTCAGGTTCACCTGCATATCGTCCACGATCAGGACGCGGGCCGCCGGCGCACGCAGCTTCTCGTGGTATTTTTTCTCCGAACGGATTGACTTTTCGTACATGGAGTTGTAGTCGCCGATCGGTGCCCAGTTGATGACACCCTGGTGTACGCCAAAGGAAAAGTCGGAGCCGCGCCCGTAGATGGAGCGGACCTCGAGATTGGTTCCCATCAGAGCGAGGAGACGGTTGACGATGTTCATGCCGAGACCGGTTCCCTCGATGTTGCGGTTTTTCTTCTCGTCGAAGCGGGAGAAGCGCTCGAAAAGATGCGCGAGATCCTCCTCCTTCATACCGATACCGGTGTCGATCACCTGGAAGCGCAGGATGATACTGCCGCGGTTGACGATCTCAAAGTCGACATTCAGGGTAATGGAGCCGCTCTCGGTATACTTGACGGCATTGGTCAAAAGGTTTAATACGCACTGCTTGATACGGATCTCATCACCGAAGAGCATGTGCGGTAATTCTTCATTGACGTTGATAAAGAAGTTCAGGTTCTTTTCCTTGACACGCGAGGAGATCATATTGGCGAGGTCGCTGATCGCAGAGGACAGGTCGTACTCGACCGGGATGATCTTCAGACGATCGGCATCCAGACGCGAGCTGTCGAGAAGGTCGTTGACCAGCGACAGGAGTGTGCGGCTCGAATCCTTGATCTCGAGAGCGTAGTGCTCGATCTGTTTGTTGTTTGACTCGCGGATGATGATCTCGTTCATACCCATGATCGCATTGATCGGAGTACGGATCTCGTGAGATACGGTCGACAAAAAGGAACTCTGTGCATCGTTCGCTGCCTTGGCGACGAGGAGCTCGTTAAAGACAGAGATACTCCGGCTCATGTCGCGGCGCAGGAGAAGCGTGTGCACGGTGAGATAGGAGACCAGGATGATGATCATAAAAATCATCAGCATCAGCATCAGGTTTTGCTCCGTGGACGAGTTGGACTCCTCGGTGTTTCGGATACGATCCGTGGTGGAGAGGAGATGCTCGAACAGTTTTTTATTGTTGTTGTGAACGGTGATAAACTCCTTGTCCAGACTGATCATTTTGGTGATCAGGATACGGCTGGTATCGATCATCGGCAGGAGAGCTTTCATACGATTTTTATAGTTAGAGCCGTTCCAACGCGCATCATGCGACATCGTATCGACGTCCGTCTCGATGCGCTGTTGCAGAGTACGCAGTGATCCGTAGATCTGCCAGCTGGCGGAGCTGTCCACCTTGCCTTCGAGAACGCCGGAGGTGTAGTCCGACAGATGACTGGTCTGTCCGTAGAGGATCTCTAAGTAGTCCGCAATCTGGAAGTAATCCGATAAGTCAGCGGACAGAGAGGAGATCTCAGAGTACAGGAGGGTGTCGTTGACGGCATACTCCTTATACAGCCCGTGGGCGGTCGAGTAACCACGGGTACTGCCGATGGTAAGCAGCTTTTCGTAGTTGGTCGTCAGACGGGCGATATCGCGTTTCAGGTTCTGGATATCGTTTTCCGTAGAGGCGGTATAGACATTATCCAAAGCGTTTTCCGCGGCATCACGCATGGATTTAAACTTGCTTTCGATATTGGAAAAGCTCTTTTCGGAGCTGTAGTAGCTCTCGTCCATATTATTGATCTCGTATTGATTGCTCGTGATGATATTCATCTGATTCAGGATGGTTTTGTTCATGCTGGAACGCCAGAGAGTCAGCACGGCGATCGTACCGATAAAGATCAGCGAACTGATGGCAGCAAAACCAAGCAGGCGTATCTGCCCGCGTATACGATTCAGAAAGCTGTCGTTCTCGATGAGAGAATGGTTGTTTTCGTTGTTTTCTTTCACGATAGTCTCCTCCAGAGCTTGGTACGCATCATCCGTTTAAGTTGATGTCCTTGATATCGGTGTATTCATCCAGGTTTTCTTCGATCCGCTTGAACTCCTCCAGTCGTTTTTTCGTCTGCAGACAGAGAAGAGTCACTAAGACGATGGTAACGATCATAACAAAAACGGATATGATAAGGTAAATCGTTCGTAAGGTGTGGTTCTCCGAGCTCAGTGCATTCTCCGGGATCGTCGAGGTGACGCGCCAGTTATTGACACAGGCATCCGAGGAGATGACCGTCCCCTTCAGCTCGATCGAAAGATGTGAGGAACTCTCGATCACCTGGGAGAGATCGTCGTTCAGCTTGCCGGAGGACATTTCGTTCTCGTCTCCGGAGTAGATGATCGACTGATCCGGTGTGCTGAAATGCATCGTCAGGTTGAAGTTTTCTTCCGCATCGTAAAAGATCGGCTCGAGGCTCTCACGCAGGATGGAGATCAGTACGATGGAACTCGGGTTGATCATTTTTGAAAAATAGATGCGCGAGTAATCCTGCTCCTGACTGATCCGGAAGTTCTGCGCATCCCGGTCGTTCAGATCGGCAAAGGTCTTATAGAGTTCGATACCGGAGTAAGCCTCCGAGGTTTTGGCGTCAACCTGTCCGAGTGTGGTGCCGTCGTTAAAGACGACCGCGCAGTCGCAGAAGTCATCCAGTGCGGTATAGCTGGCGAGCAGCCGCCCTAGGGTGATCTCTTTATTTGCCTGATCACCGCGCTTGAGAGAGTTGTCCGTACGGCTGTAGGAGGTGAACTGCTCGTCAGTCGCGATCAGGTTACCGATGCGCATCATCCTCTCGAAGTGCTGGTTGACATTCTCCTTGATCTCGCTGTTGGTCGAAGCGAGCAGGCTGGTAGCTGTCGAGGTGACCATTTTGTCCAGCGATAAAAAGGTATTGACATACGCAAAGACAAACTGCAGGATGACGAGGATTGCCCCGATCAGGATAATGAGTGATAAAAATTTTTTATAAAGCTGTTTCATATGGTCTCTCCTTTATAACAGCAGGTGTGCAACCTGAAGTGTTTGTGTCGTACTTTCATATTATACCGTATCCGGAGAAAAAATTAAAGAAAAAAGCGTTGCTTTTGTAAAAAAATGAGAAAACAGAAGAAAATCAAAGAAAAATTTAGGATTACAAAGAATAATAACCAAATGATGGATGGTTGTATGTTGCATTTTTTCCGTTTAATGATATGATAGGTATTGGATTTTAGCACTCATACCTTTGGAGTGCTAACAGAAATGAAAAATAAAATCGTTTAACGATTCAAGAAAGGAAGGATCAGTTATGAAGTTAGTACCTTTGGCAGATCGTGTAGTGCTCAAGCAGCTCGATGCGGAGGAGACGACAAAGTCCGGTATCGTTTTGCCGGGAACCGCGCAGGAGAAGCCGCAGCAGGCTGAGGTTGTCGCTGTCGGACCGGGCGGTATGGTTGACGGCAAGGAAGTTGCTATGTCCGTAAAGAAGGGGGATCAGGTGATCTATTCCCGTTATGCCGGTACCGATGTGAAGCTTGACGGCGAGGAGTACGTGATCGTACGTCAGAGCGATATTCTGGCAGTGGTAAAATAAGATTTGTGTGAGCCTGTTTTTACATAACAAGGGAGGTAAATGAAAATGGCTAAGGAAATCAAGTACGGAGCTGACGCGAGAGCAGCGCTTGAGAGTGGTGTAAACCAGTTGTCCGATACCGTCAGAGTGACACTCGGACCGAAGGGTAGAAATGTTGTTTTGGATAAGTCCTACGGGGCACCGTTGATCACAAACGACGGTGTGACGATCGCTAAGGAGATCGAGCTCGAGGATGCGTTTGAGAATATGGGCGCACAGCTCGTCAAGGAAGTGGCAACCAAGACCAACGATGTTGCCGGTGACGGTACGACGACAGCGACTGTGCTCGCTCAGGCAATGATCAATGAGGGAATGAAAAACCTCGCAGCAGGTGCAAACCCGATCATCCTCCGCAAGGGTATGAAGAAGGCGACCGATGCTGCTGTTGAGTCGATCAAGAAGATGAGCTCCAAGCTCTCCGGTAAGGATCAGATCGCTAAGGTGGCTGCAATCTCAGCCGGTGACGATGAGGTTGGACAGATGGTTGCTGATGCGATGGAGAAGGTAACCGGCGACGGTGTCATCACCATCGAGGAGAGCAAGACCATGAAGACCGAGCTCGAGCTGGTCGAGGGTATGCAGTTTGATCGCGGTTATGTATCCGCATATATGTGCACGAACATGGATAAGATGGAGGCTGAGCTCGATGATCCGTACATCCTGATCACCGATAAAAAGATCTCGAACATCCAGGAGATCCTGCCGCTTCTCGAGCAGGTGGTACAGCAGGGTGCGAGACTTCTTATCATCGCTGAGGATGTCGAGGGCGAGGCACTCTCTACACTCGTTATCAACAAGCTCCGCGGAACCTTCAACGTGGTTGCTGTTAAGGCACCGGGTTACGGAGATCGCCGCAAGGAGATGCTCAAGGATATCGCCATCCTGACCGGTGGTGAGGTGATCTCGGATGAGCTCGGACTGGATCTCAAGGAGACCACGATGGCTCAGCTGGGTCGTGCGAAGTCGGTGAAGGTTTCCAAAGAGAACACCATCATCGTTGACGGCGAGGGCAAGAAAAAGGATATCAAGGATCGTGTAGCTCAGATCCGTACACAGATCGAGGAGACCACTTCTGACTTTGATCGTGAGAAGCTGCAGGAGCGTCTGGCTAAGCTGGCCGGCGGTGTTGCCGTTATCCGTGTCGGTGCGGCTACTGAGACTGAGATGAAGGAAGCCAAGCTCCGTATGGAGGATGCGCTGGCTGCTACACGTGCCGCTGTCGAGGAAGGTATCATCGCAGGTGGTGGTTCTGCTTATGTACATGCAATCAACGATGTTGAGAAAGCAACCGCTAAGCTCGAGGGCGATGAGAGAACCGGAGCTAATATCATCCTGGCTGCTCTGGAGGCACCGCTTCGTCGTATCGTAGAGAATGCCGGTCTCGAGGGCTCCGTGATCGTAGATCGCGTACGCAACGAGAAGAAGGGTGTCGGCTTCGACGCTCTGTCAGAGACCTATGTAAATATGGTTCAGTCCGGTATTCTGGATCCGGCTAAGGTTACGAGAAGTGCACTTCAGAACGCGACCAGCGTGGCTTCGACCCTGCTGACAACCGAGTCTGTTGTTGCCAACATCAAAGAGGATACACCGGCTATGCCTGCAGGAGCAGGAATGGGAGGTATGATGTAAGCTATGGAACAAGCCTACTGTGAGTGGTCCGTGAAAAAGAGAAAGACCGTCATGACTACGGTGTTGAAGATCGTTTCGATCCTGATCGTGGTCGGGCTGGTCCTTTCTACCATGCTGTTTACCTGGTTCGCCATACTGGGTGTGGCTGCTGCGGGCTTCCTGATCTGGTACTGGCCGCGGTTTGACGTGATGCTCGAATACGTGTATTGCGACGGTCAGCTGGATTTCGATCAGATTTTCGGCGGAGAGAAGCGTAAAACCGCTCTTCGGATCGAGATCGAGGATGCCGATGTGGTTGCTGTTAAGGATTCACCCAGACTGGATGGGTATCGGCACCTCCCGGTCAAGGACTTTTCCTCGGGAGACCCGGATAAAAAGGTCTATGCGATCGCCACGAAGCTTTCAGACGGTGATGCCAAAACGGTTATCCTGTTTGAGCCGAGTGATAAAATGCTGGATATGATGTATGCAAAGTGTCCACGTACGGTAGAGAAATAGCAGGAACAGGAGTCTGCAGAGATGCAGGCTCCTTTTTTTCGTTTTTTATCGGGGGATTATCCCTTGACTTTTGCTCATTTTTTTGGTAACATAGTTAAAATTTATTCTTTAGATAGGTGTTGAAGTGGGAGCGCGAGAGGCGCGGAAAGGATGGTAGACAATGGCTACGATTATAGGAGATGGTATCACATTTGATGATGTTCTGCTGGTTCCGTCGTATTCGGAGGTGATTCCGAATGAGGTTTCGCTGAAGACACATCTGACCAAAGATATCGAGTTAAACATCCCGATGATGAGTGCCGGTATGGATACGGTAACGGAGTACCGTATGGCGATCGCGATGGCAAGACAGGGTGGTATCGGTATTATTCATAAAAATATGTCCATCGAGGCGCAGGCTGATGAGGTGGACAAGGTAAAGCGTTCGGAGAACGGTGTCATCTCTGATCCGTTTTATCTGTCACCGGAGCATACGCTCCGCGATGCCAACGAACTCATGGCGAAGTTCCATATTTCCGGTGTGCCGATCACGGAGAAGGGGACGAAAAAGTTGGTCGGTATCATCACGAACCGTGACCTGAAGTTCGAGACCGATTTTGATAAAAAGATCAGTGAGAGTATGACCGGTGAGGGTCTGATCACTGCGAAAAAGGGGATCACGCTGGATGAGGCAAAGGACATCCTGGCGAAGGCCCGCAAGGAGAAGCTTCCGATCGTGGATGAGAACGGCAATCTTTCCGGATTGATCACCATCAAGGATATTGAGAAGCAAATCCAGTATCCGAATTCCGCAAAGGATGCCCAGGGACGTCTGCTCTGTGGCGCCGGCGTCGGTGTGACGGCAAACATCCTGGATCGTGTCGAGGCGCTGGTAAACGCCAAGGTCGATGTGATCGTTATCGATACGGCTCACGGACATTCGGCGAATGTTATCAAGTGCGTGCATATGGTGCGTGACGCATATCCGGATCTGCCGATCATCGCCGGTAACGTAGCAACCGGTGAGGCAACCGAGGAGCTGATCAAGGCCGGTGCTTCGTGCGTGAAGGTCGGTATCGGACCGGGATCCATCTGTACCACCCGTGTGGTAGCCGGTATCGGTGTTCCGCAGATCACGGCGATCATGGATTGTTATGAAGCAGCTAAGAAATACGATGTTCCGATTATCGCGGACGGCGGTATCCAGTTCTCCGGTGATATGACCAAGGCTTTGGCGGCCGGAGCGAGTGTATGTATGATGGGTAGCCTGTTTGCCGGCTGTGATGAGAGCCCGGGAACGTTCGAGCTCTATCAGGGACGTAAATATAAGGTGTATCGCGGTATGGGTTCGATCGCTGCGATGGAGAGCGGCAGCGCGGATCGGTATTTCCAGGAGGATGCCAAGAAGCTGGTTCCGGAGGGTGTCGAGGGACGTGTGGCATACAAGGGAACCGTCGAGGATACAGTGTTCCAGCTGATCGGTGGTATCCGTTCCGGTATGGGCTACTGCGGCGCAAAGGATATCGAGACGTTGAAGACGACCGCGCGGTTTGTTAAGATTTCAGCGGCTTCGCTGAAGGAGAGTCATCCTCACGATATTCATATTACGAAAGAGGCACCGAATTACAGTGTGGAGTAAAGATTTTTGGAAGAGAGTCAATAAGAGTACCGTAATCCGCTGCATCATCCTTCTCGGTGGTGCAGCGGTTTTTATCCTTGTGCTTTTTTTGGTCCTGCATATTGCGGGTTCCGGCTCGGATAAGGAGAAGCCGCAGGAGACGCAGGTGAAAAATGCAGAGGATCAGCACGGGGCGGAGAAGCTGCTTCCGAAGCTGAATTTTGATGTGGATCTGCTGACGCCGAATAAGTACTCCCGACCGCAGCTGGCCTTAAAGGAGGTCAATGCGGTGGTGGTTCACTATACGGCGAACCCGGGGGCGGATGCCAAGGATAATCGGGATTATTTTAATAATCTGCCGACGATCAATCTGACGAAGTCGACGCCGGTGTTTGCGAGCTCGCATTTTGTCGTGGGGCTGGAGGGGAATATCATCCAGTGTATCCCGCTGGCGGAGATGGCGTATGCGTCGAACGACCGGAATTCGGATACGGTGGCGATCGAGTGCTGCCATAAGACGAAGAGCGGGAAGTTTACGAATGCGACGTATGAGGCGCTGTTGGAGCTGCTGACGTATTTGTGTATACGGTATGAGCTGGATCCGGAGACGCAGATCTTACGGCATTATGATGTGACGGGGAAGATGTGTCCGAAGTATTATGTGAAGCACGAGGATAAGTGGGAGCAGCTGAAAAAGGATGCGAAGGCGCGTGTGGAGAAGACCAAGAAAGAGTTGAAGTAGCGGCTGCGCGTATGCAAGCGCCCGCCCGTATTAAATCAGGGAGGTAATTATGAAGAAACAGGATTATTTGACTTGGGATCAGTATTTCATGGGAATAGCCAAGATGTCAGCGATGAGAAGCAAGGACCCGCACACTTCGGTGGGAGCCTGCATCGTCGGTGAAGACAATAAGATTCTTTCGATGGGCTATAACGGGATGCCGAGAGGGTGCTCCGACGAAGAGTTCCCGTGGGGCCGGGACGGTGACGATCCGCTGGCGACCAAGTATATCTATGTCTGCCATGCAGAGCTGAACGCCATCCTGAACTACTCCGGCTCCGGAGCCAATCTCCGCGGCGCAAAGATCTATACGACGCTCTTTCCGTGCAATGAGTGCACCAAGGCTCTAATCCAGGTTGGAATTAAGGAGGTCATCTATCAGGATGATCTCTATCCGGACACAGCTTCCGTCGTTGCTGCCAAGAAGATGATGAAATCCGCCGGTATCACTTACCGTGCATACGAGAATGCCGACCGCGATGTCGTGATCAAGCTGTAAGAGAGTAAAGCCACTATAGGATGCCGGCATACGCATAGCCGCTCGAGTCTGTCGCGCAGGCAGCGTCAGACGCCGCGCTCGAGCGAGGTTTTCCAGCCTTTGCGCAACAGCTCCGGGTGGCCCTCGAGATGCGCGAAGTCGTTAAAGCGCTCTAAAAAGAAGAAGTCTCGCTCCGGATCGTAGATCAGCTCCGTCAGGCTTCCGTTTTCAATATCAATCCCGAATTTTAATTTATCCTTTTGATCCGCCCCCAGTATGGCTGCGCAGATCGAACGGATCACACCTCCGTGCGTCGCGATGACGACACGGTTCTCTGCACGAGAGCAGACATCCCGAATCACGGGCATAGCCCGACGCACCACATCGGCGCCGCATTCGCCGCCGACGGGGAAGGGGATGTCCGCCTCGTGTTTTCTTCTTTCTTTCTGAAATGCACCATAGAGAGAGCGGATCTGCTCGTCGGTCTTGCCGGTAAACCCGCCAAAATGGATCTCCTCGATATCCGGCAGGGCCTCGACCGGGAGCGACAGGATATCCGCGATGATCTGCCCGGTTTCCCTTGCACGTAGGAGCTCGGAGGTGTAGACCTTCTCGATCCCGTAGTTACGCAGTCTTTCGCCGGCCAGTCTCGCCTGCTCACGTCCCTCGGTACTTAATTCTACGTCGACATTGCAGAGCTTGCTGTCCTGTCTGCCGTGTCGGATTAAAAACAATTCTTTCATCATACCAGTTATTATAATGCCTGGATCAGATTCCGTCAAATGTTTTACGAATGATCGGAATAAAGGTCTTTCCGATGGATAACTGCTCCTGACTGTTTTTGAGTTCGATGAGAGCCTCCGCCGGGTTGATACACCGGATCTGATTTTTATTGACGATGGTGGAGCGGTGGATCTGAATAAAATCCGACTGGTAGGATTTGATAAAGTCCGAGAGACGGAGAGAGGAGACATCGATCTCGGAGGTGGTCGTGTGTACGACGACGCTGCGGTTGATGGTTTCGAGGTAGACGATGTCGTCGATGTTGATGGGGATCCGCTTGGCGCCGGAGGAAAACGTGATCGTGCGCCCGGGTCTGAGTCCGTCGGTTTTCTGCAGATACAGGTACAGGATGGTCAGTACGTTATGCGTGGTGAGCGGTTTGATGAAAAAATCGTAGCAGTGGATGCGATGAAAAGCATCCCATTCGAGCTTGTGATTGTCCGAGAAAAATAGGATGGGTGTCATACATTGTCGCGGGATGGATCGGATATAGGAGGCCAGTTTCATCCCCTTTTTATCGCACCCGTCCAGATCGATAATGATCAGTGCATAGTCCTCGACACTGACACGACGGCGGACGGTACTCAGATTTCTCGTCACGATGAGTTCGGTAAAGTGCTGCGCACAGACGGATCCGTTCTCGGGAACAGATCCGTAAATCAAAACTTTTAACATATATCCCACCCTCCTTTATCCGGCTGCGACAAAGGAACGACAATAGCTGAACAGCTCGCGGATCAGTCGAAACTGGTCCTCATCGATCGAATGCTCCATCGTGGCGATCCCGTCCTCACGGGTCTCGCCGGTGAGCAGATACAGCGGATCAATGTTCATATACTCACGCAGCAGGACAAACTTATCCGGTGTCAGGACGTGGATTCCTTTTTCGATCCGACGATAGTTCTCCGGTGAGCAGTCAAAAAGACCGGCCGTTTGCTCGACCGAGTAGCCACCCCGGAGACGTGCTTCTTTTAAGCGGGCTCCGATTCGCTGATTCAATGTTTCATAATCCATAAGGTTACTCCTTTCCGATCCGTTTCGGATCCGTTTTCGATGATAAAAAGTAGCGTTACTATTCTATAAAAATTATCTGACATCTTCAATTCCGTATCGATCTAAATGCCCTGTTTTTCAGAACAATTTGTTCTATCTATGGACATAAAGCACGGTAAATTCTGATAAAATAATGCTGTAACAATTCATCTGTTTTTATCAAAGAAATGGAGGTATGGTATGATGCAGCATGAAAACAATCAGACAATCAACCAGGTGATCGGAGAGTATTCTTCGTGCATGTCGGGAAGACTGAGACGGTATCGGGTCAAACGCCTGGGGAAGTCTCAACTGGAGTTCGGAGAACAGTGTCATCTGTCACAACGCATGATCAGTTACATCGAAAATACGCAGATGTTCAGCCACTTTGGGATGGTCCATCTGATCCTGATCGCGTACGGGATCGGTGTCTTTCCGTCGGATATCCTGCGGCGGGTGGAAATGGAGCTGCTGGATAAGAATCCCAAGCTGATGCGTCGATTCTTCCGAAACCGAAAGGTCTACGAGAAGACGAGGAAGCGCTGGACCGGCCAGCTGGAGGCGATCCCGGCGAAGCTTCTGGAGGCCTTATATCAGATCATAGGACTGCTGAAATCAAAGAACATCACGGAGATGGAGGATGAGGATCTGGATCCGATCCGAAATCTGCTCGGGAAGCATTGAGCCTTCTGTCCCGGTTCCTTTCTATCATTTTTGAAAAAATGCTTGACATAAGGGCGTTTGTAAGATAGAATACGAGAGTATCTGTTTATAACTATTATGAGATGGAGGTGTTAGAATTGGCTAATATCAAGTCCGCAAAGAAGCGTATCCTGGTATCGAAGAAGCGTGCTGACCGCAATAAGTCCGTACGTTCTCGCATCAAGACTGCCGTTAAAAAGGTAGAAGTTGCGATCGAGGCCGGTGATAAGGCAGCTGCCACAGATGCTCTGCGTGCTGCTGTATCCGAGCTTGACAAGGCGACCAAAAAGGGTATTTATCACAAGAATACCACGGCTCGTAAAGTGTCGCGCCTGACCAAAGCTGTCAATGCTTTGAACTAACCCCCACCCGTTATATTCCCTAATAGCCGGGGTCGTTCCCCGGGAATGTATGAATGGTGAAACCTGTCGGACAATATCCGGCAGGTTTTTTCTTGCAAAAAAAAACAATTTGTGGTATCGTTAATACTGTGTGTGCACAAGATACGGCACGTGGATCGGAATCCACGTGTGGGCCGGGCGTTTGCCCGGTATGGAGGAGAGTATGGGGTTTCGAGAGTTAATACATGAACGCGTGGTGATCCTGGATGGTGCGACCGGATCCAATCTCCAAAAGGCCGGTATGCCGACCGGTGTCTGTCCCGAGCAGTGGGTGCTGGAGAATCCGGATGCCTTTGTCGACCTCCAGAAGCGTTACATCGAGGCGGGAAGTGATGCGCTGTACTCGATGTCTTTTTCCTGTAACCGCATAAAGCTTTCTGAGTACGGACTGGAAAATAAACAGCGTGAGATGATCATCGATCTGGTGGCGTTAAGCAGGCGGGCGATCCGCGAGGCAAAGCCGGATCGGGATATTTTTGTGCTGGGCGATATCTCCATGACGGGCAAACAGCTTGTACCGATCGGCGATATGCAGTTCGAGGAGTTGGTCGAGATCTATAAAGAAACGGTCCTCGCCATGGAGGAGGCCGGCGTCGACGGGTATGCGATTGAGACGATGATGAGCCTGCAGGAGTGCCGTGCGGCGCTGTTGGCGGTGAAGGAAAACTCCGATAAGCCGGTACTCGTGACGATGACCTATGAGTCGAGCGGACGGTCGCTTTTCGGCACTGAGCCGGGGACGGCGATCAGTGTGCTCCAGGCGATGGGTGCGGATGCGGTCGGCCTGAACTGCAGTATGGGACCGGATACGATGGTGTCTCTGGTCGATCGGATGATGGAGTACGCGACGGTGCCGGTTGTCGTTAAGCCGAACGCCGGTGTACCGACGCTGATCGACGGCAAGACGCAGTATGACCTCGGACCGGAGGACTTCGCCAGTCAGATGGCGCCGCTGATCGAGGCGGGTGCCTGCGTAGTCGGCGGGTGCTGCGGTACAGATGAGCGGTATATCCGGGGTTTGCGTACCTTTTTAGATAATCACCCTCAGCCCGGCTTTGATGAGCGGGAGAAAAAGCCCGCGAAGCGGGTGCTCAGTACAGAGCGAAACCTGATCGAGATCGATACCGACGGACGGTTTACCATCGTCGGAGAGCGGATCAATCCGACCGGGAAAAAGGCCCTGCAGGCGGAGCTGCGCGAGGGCAATACCGATATGGTGCTTTCCTTTGCCGAGGATCAGGCGGAGCGCGGTGCGCGTGTGCTCGATGTGAATATGGGGATGAGCGGAATCGATGAAAAGGCGATGATGCTGCGTGTGATCGATGAGCTCCAGCTGGCGGTGGATCTGCCGTTATGTATCGACTCGAGTGATCCGAGTGTGATCGAGACGGCGCTGCGTGTCTATCCGGGGCGTGCGCTGATCAACTCCATCTCTCTCGAGCCCGGCAAGCCGGAGAAGCTCCTCCCGATCGCGAAAAAATACGGTGCTATGTTCATCCTGCTGCCGTTGACGGAGGAAGGCCTGCCCAAGGATATTGCCGAGAAGCACGACGCGATCGAGCGACTGTCTCAGATGGCGTACGACGAGGGGCTGACCGACGTGGATATCGTCGTGGACGGACTGGTGGCGACTGTGGGGGCAAACCGTCAGGCGGCGCTCGACGTGCTGAACACGATTTCATATTGCAAAAATGAAAAGAACCTGGCTACGATCTGCGGACTGTCGAATATTTCTTTCGGCCTCCCGGAGAGGAGCTTTGTTAATACGGCGTTTCTGACGATGGCGATCCGTGAGGGACTGACGATGGCGATCGCCAACCCGGGTCAGACGATGCTGACGAACGCCGCGCTGGCTTCGGATCTGCTCCTGATGAAGGAGGGGTCGGATACGGCCTATATCGAGGGCGTACGGGCGCTGGAGACGGCGCCGGTGACCGGTGAGAAAAAGGATGCGAAAAACAGCCCGGCAGCGTACGAGCTGACCGGCAATGAGAGTGCGGTTTTCATGGGTGTCCTCAAGGGTAAAAATGCCGGCCTGACCGAGGAAATCGATAAGCTGCTCGCATCGGGACGTCATCCGGGAGGGATCATCAGTGATGACCTGATCCCGGCGATCAACAAGGTCGGAGAGCTGTATGAGAAGAAGGTATTTTTCCTGCCGCAGCTGATTTCAGCGGCGGAGACGATGGAGCAGGCAGTGGCGTATCTCGAGCCAAAGATCGCGGCCGAGGGGAGCCGGAGAAAGCTGGAGACCATCGTGATGGCGACAGTCGAGGGCGATGTGCACGATATCGGGAAAAATCTGGTCGTTTTGATGTTGAAGAATTACGGCTACGACGTGATCGATCTGGGGAAGGATGTCCCGGCGGATGTGATCATCGATACGGCTGAGAAGCATAACGCAGCCGTGATCGGACTTTCGGCGCTGATGACGACGACGATGACGGCGATGCCGGAGGTGGTGAAGCTTCGCAATGAGAGGGGGCTTGCCGCCAAGGTGGTGATCGGCGGGGCGTGCGTCACGGAGGATTACGCGGTGGAGATCGGCGCGGATGGGTATTCGGAGGACGCCGGCGATGCTGTTCGGTTAGTAAATCGATTGTTAGATAAGTGAGGAACTATGGTAGATAAGAGTGTTGATCTAGTGATACCCGTGTATCGGCCGGATGAAAAATTTGAGCGGCTGGTCGCGCGGATCGGCGAACAGACCGTGAGGCCGGGGCGGATCTTTTTGATGCAGACGTTGACCGGGGATGAGGCCGTGGATGAGAAGCTGACCAAACGGCTCCTCGCGATCCCGCAGGCGGTAGTGACGACGCTGCCGCGGACGGCGTATGATCACGGCGGGACGCGAAACAAAGGCGCGTCCATGTCGGAGGCCGAGTACGTGCTCTTTATGACGCAGGATGCGGTGCCGACCGATGAGTACCTGATCGAAAACCTGTTGAAGGCGATGGAGGACGAGAGCGTGGCGACGGCCTATGCGAGACAGCTTCCAAGTGATGAGGTGGGACCGATCGAGACCTACACCAGGGAGTTTAACTACCCGCCGGAGAGCCGGATCAAGTCCAAGGACGACCTCGAGACGCTCGGGATAAAAACGTATTTTTGCTCCAACGTCTGCGCGCTGTACCGGCACAGTGTATACGATGAGCTCGGCGGATTTGTCCGTCATACCATTTTTAATGAGGACAGCATCATGGCGGCCGGCACGATCGGCGCCGGCTATAAGATCGCTTATGTCGCCGAGGCGACGGTGGTGCACGCGCACAAGTACACCTATCGTCAGCAGCTCTCGAGAAACTTTGACCTGGCCGTATCGCAGCGCCAGTATCGGGAGATTTTTGACGCGGTGCCGTCGGAGTCCGAGGGCAAGCGCCTGGTAAAAATGACGGCAAAGCATTTGCTGAAAACCGGACGGTGGTATCTGCTGCCGGACCTCGTTTTCCAGAGCGGATTTAAGTATATGGGATACTTTCTCGGGAAACGGTACCGTCGCCTGCCAAAGGGGCTGGTAAAGCGGATCTCGATGAACAAAGCCTACTGGAAATAATACTGACAAAGGAGAGGGCGGGCGCCCTGCGACGCCACCCGAACGGTAAACCTATGGAACCACTCGTGGAGATCGTACTGACCACCTATAACGGCGAGCGTTTTATCGGCGAACAGCTGGATTCGTTGCTGCAGCAGACCCACAGCGCACTGCGGATCCTCGTTTTTGACGACGGCTCGACCGACGGGACGGAGGCGATCGTAAGAGAGTATATCGACCGGCATGATAACATCGTCTGGCATAAAAATGAACGCAACCGTGGTTACACGATGAACTTTTTGCATGGCCTCCGAACGACGAAGGCGGACTATGTGATGCTGTGCGACCAGGATGACATCTGGAAGCCGGATAAGGTCGAAAAAACACTGAAAACGATGGTTGAGGCCGAGAAAGAGGACAAAGAAACACCGATTCTGGTCTTTACAGACGCGGAGATCTACGACGGTAGAACCACAGGAAACCGCAGTTTTCATAAAACGACGCATCTAAACACGAAAAAGGTTGACTTAGGTAGCGTTTTGATGGAAAATAAATGTATAGGCTGTACGGTGATGGTAAACCGCGCTTTGCTCGGACATCTGGAGCATCTGCCGAAGGTGATCCGCGTGCATGACTGGTGGCTGGCACTGATCGCTGCCGGTTTCGGACGGATCGTGTATCGGGATGAGATGACGTTGTATTACCGTCAGCACGATCATAACGAGATCGGAGGAACAGAGTATTCCGGCTATGTGAAAAAGCGTCTGGGCGCGATCGGCGCGCAGCGTGAGGTGGTCCGCACGACCTACCGCCAGGGGGCAGCGTTTTATAAGCTGTTTATGGCAGAGCTCCCGGAGGAGACTCGCCGGGTGGCGGAGGCGTTTGCAGGGATGGAGCGGGCGTCCTTTTTCGGACGACGTGTACGGATGTTCCGTTATGGCTTTAAGAAGAGTGGATGGATCCGCAACATCGGGTTATTTTTCCTGATGTGATCCGTATTACAGGATACAGTGAAAGTAATGTGAAAGTGTAGGAGGATGGTATGGCAAACCGAACCAATGAGCAGGATACCGCAGCGCAGAGCAAGGCGCTGGCGAGAAAGAAGGCGAAAAGAAAGCGTGCGCGCAAGATTGTTTTTCGTGTATTTTTAGTTTTCGGAATCATGCTGTCAGCGGTCGCCGGCTTTATGGTGGCCAATGTCAAGCACAAGGGTGACAAGGCGCTGGGCATGATCAACTACGATACCAATAAGACCCTGGAGAAGGTCGATCTTTCCAAATACAAGCTGTCTGCGGACACACAGGTGGTCAATGTGCTCCTGGTCGGCGCGGATAAGAACCTCGATGAGCAGGATGCCAAGGGAGCGGAGCGGCGCTCCGACTCGATGATGATCGCGACGATGGATATCAAGCACGGCAAGCTCAAGCTTACCTCTCTGATGCGTGATATGTATGTGGCCATCCCGGGCTACGGTAACCAAAAGCTGAACGCGGCGTATTCGTTTGGAGGGATCAGTCTCCTGTATGAGACGATCGCGCAGAACTTCGGGATCCGGATGGACGGCTATGCAGAGGTGAACTTCGACGCCTTTGTCAACGTCATCGATAAGCTCGGCGGCGTCGAGGCAAAGCTCACCCAGTCCGAGTCGGACAACCTGAACTCGACCAACTATATCAAGCGTAAAAAATACCGCAACACCAAGGTCGGCAAGCAGATTCTGAACGGCTATCAGGCGCTGGGGTACTGCCGTATCCGACATGGTAAGAAACAGGCAAACGGCCGCTATCCGGGTGTCTACACGGCCAGCGGTAAGGGCGATGATTTCGGACGTGTGGAGAGACAGCGACTGATCATCCAGGCGCTGGTGGCCAAGGTGAAGAAAATGTCACCGATGCAGATCCTGGATCTCGCAGCGGATATCCTGCCGAGTGTAACGACGGATATCTCTCAGGATGATATCTACAGCTATCTGGTTACCATCGCGACGATGGGTACGACCAAGCTGCACCAGTTCGTCCTCCCGCAGGACGGCAGCTATACCAACCAGACGATCGGCGGACAGTCGGTTTTGGTGCCGGACATCACACGGAATAAGGCTGCCTTGAAAAAGTTCATATTTAATTCTTGACATAATTCTTGACATAATTCTTGACATCTGCCCCGCAGATTGGTAGAATGGTATCTGTTGTTACCGTTCACAATCGGCGGGGTTTTTGATTGGTCAGTGGTAACGGCTATCGTGACTGAGAGGTGAACGCAATGAGCAAGGTCGTTTTAGCCATTCTGGTAAACAATACCTCCGGTGTTCTGAGCCGGGTGGTGGGGCTTTTTTCCCGACGTGGCTATAACATCGATTCCGTGACGGCCGGTGAGACGGAGGATCCGAAGTATTCCCGCCTGACGGTCGCTGTGACCGGAGACGATATCATCCTGGATCAGATCAAAAAGCAGGTGCGCAAGCTCGAGGATGTCAAATCCGTCGTAGAGCTGGCAGGAGACCGCTCGGTATACCGTGAGCTGGCGCTGGTCAAGGTACGTGCTACCAGAGATGACCTGCAGACGATCAATGCGATTGCGGATATTTTCAGAGGGAAGATCATCGATGTGTCGGATGACTCGATGATCATCGAGATCACCGGTAACCAGGCCAAGGTCGATGTTCTGATCGAGCGTATGGAGGGTTACGGGATCGAGGTGCTCGAGCTCGTGAGGACCGGTATCACCGGTATGGCGAGAGGGCGATAAACTGATAACCGCCGGAAAACCGGATAGGCTATAGAATAAACTTAAGATCTTTTTAGGAGGTAATGTATCATGTCAGACGCAAAAATTTTTTATGAGAGCGATTGTGATCTCTCGGCTCTCGACGGCCAGACAATCGCCGTTATCGGTTATGGAAGTCAGGGTCATGCGCAGGCGCTGAACGCAAAGGAGTCCGGATGCAACGTCATCATCGGTCTTTATGAGGGTTCGAAGTCCTGGAAGCGTGCCGAAGAGCAGGGATTTAAGGTATATACGGCAGCAGAGGCTGCTAAGCAGGCAGATGTCATCATGATCCTGATCAACGATGAGAAGCAGGCTGCTCTGTACAAAGAGTCTATCGAGCCGAATCTTGAGGCAGGCAATATGCTGATGTTCTCACACGGCTTTAATATCCATTTCGGTCAGATCGTACCGCCGGCAGATGTCGATGTTACGATGATCGCACCGAAGGCTCCGGGCCACACCGTCCGCAGCGAGTATCAGGCAGGTAAGGGTACTCCGTGTCTGATCGCCGTACACCAGGATGCTACCGGTAAGGCTCAGCAGAAGGCTCTGGCTTACGCTCTGGCAATCGGTGGTGCACGTGCCGGTGTCCTTGAGACAACCTTCCGTACCGAGACTGAGACCGACCTTTTCGGTGAGCAGGCAGTCCTTTGCGGTGGTGTTTGCGCGCTGATGCAGGCAGGCTTTGAGACTCTGTGTGAGGCTGGTTATGATCCGAGAAATGCATACTTCGAGTGTATCCACGAGATGAAGCTGATCGTCGACCTCATCTATCAGAGTGGTTTCGCAGGCATGCGTTACTCCATCTCCAATACTGCTGAGTACGGTGACTATATCACCGGACCGAAAATCATCACTGAGGATACCAAGAAGGCTATGAAGAAGGTTCTTGCTGATATCCAGGATGGTACCTTTGCTAAGGATTTCCTCCTCGATATGTCAAACGCAGGTGGCCAGGTTCACTTCAAGGCTATGCGTAAAAAGGCATCTGAGCATCCGTCGGAGATTGTCGGCGAGAGCATCCGTAAGCTGTACAGCTGGAGCTCAGAGGATAAGCTCATCAACAACTGACGCGTTTAAAAGCGAGTGGCATAAAATCGATGTACAAGTATGCGAAGCATACCTGAAACGGAATCAGCACACAGTGGCAAGCTTGCTTGTCGTCTGTGTGCTGACTTCTGTTTTTAGCCGCACGGTGAAACAGGGCAGTGTACATCGATCACTGTATCGACTCGGGGAAAGGTAAGCCCATGGTTAAACTGATCGTTTCCGATATCGACGGTACGCTTGTCCCGGATGGGAGCGGAGCCGGTGTGATGAATCCGGCGTATTTTTCCGTCATCCGTGATCTGGCCGCCAGAGGGATCACGTTTGTCGCATGCTCCGGACGTCAGTACGTCAGCGTGTACAAGGTGTTTGAGCCGGTAGCGGATCAGATCTTTTTTATCTGCGAGGGCGGCGGCTTTGTCAGCAATGGAAATCGGGATGTCCTGCACAGCGCGGCGATCCCTCTCGATGTGGCGTATGAGCTCATCCGGGACGCCAGACAGATCCCTCAGCTGGATATCATGGTGGCAGGGATCAAGCGCAGCTACTGTCGGTCGGCAGACTCCGAGCTCTATCGCTGGATGGTCAACGACTACGGCTTTGATATCGAGGCACATGCGGATATCGATCAGCATATCGACGACGAGGTCCTGAAGGTTTCTCTGTATCACAGAAATGCCGTCGAGGCACTGACGAAGGACAGCTTTGTCCCGAAGTGGGAGAACCGGGTAAAAACGGTCTTAGCCGGTATCCAGTGGCTGGACTGCGTGTCCAAGGAGTCCGGAAAGGGCTCTGCCGTGGCATTTTTACAAAACCACCTGGGCGTGACCCGGGAGGAGACCATCGTTTTCGGAGACAACCAGAACGATATCGAGATGTTTGCCCACGCCGGGGTCTCTTACGCAGTGGCGGGCGCCAGGGAAGAGGTAAAACAGGCGGCGGATCAGATTTGTGCACCGATGGAAGAGGATGGTGTGTTACAGGTCTTGAAAAATATTTAGAAGTGTAGTATAATGTATAGTCAGTGTAATAAGAACCGGCCTTGCCGGGTATGAGAAATCCACGAGGGAAACGAAAGGAATTTAGATCCATGGAAACGAAAATCATACATGCCTTCTTCGGCAAAGGAAAGGGTAAGACCTCTGCCGCACTGGGACAGGCACTTCGCGATGTAGGCGATGGAGAACGTGTGACGATCATCCAGTTTTTAAAAGGCAAAAGCGGTGATGACTTCCGGTTGTTGGAGCGACTGGAGCCGGAGGTGCAGTTTTTCCGGTTTGATAAGTCGGAGAGCGTCTACCGTGATCTTTCGATCGAGGAGAAAGAAGAAGAAAAACAAAACATCTTAAACGGTGTTCACTATGCGCGCAAGGTCATCGAGACCGGCGAGAGCAACATCATCGTACTGGATGAGCTGCTCGGCGTGGTGGATCTGGGAATCCTTGATCTGGAGCAGGTAAAGGAACTCCTCACGATGGAGGGCGATTACCGAAAGCTCTATGTCACCGGAAACAATCTTCCGGAGGAGCTGACACCGTATTTCAACGTGATTAGTGAGATTGATCTGAAAAAAGACGAAACGGTCAATTAATACAGATAGCCGTATAGGGCAGAAAGGACGATAGTATGGCGATTTTTGAAGGAGCCGGCGTAGCGCTGGTCACACCGATGCGTGAGGATGGCAGCGTCAATTATGAAAAGCTGGAAGAGATCCTCGAGATGCAGATCGCGGGCGGTACGGACGCGATCATCAGTTGTGGAACGACAGGGGAGGCGTCAACGCTTTCGGAGTCGGAGCATATCGAGTGTATTAAGTTTACCTGTGAGAAGGTGGCCGGACGTGTTCCGGTGATCGCCGGCACGGGATCGAACTCGACACATACCGCAGTGCAGCTCTCCAAGGAGGCCGTAGAGGCAGGCGCAGACGGTCTGCTTTTGGTGACGCCGTACTACAACAAGTCCACTCAGGGGGGGCTGAAGGCGCATTTTTGCTCGGTGGCCGATGAGGTGGATGTACCGATCATCCTGTATAATATCCCGGGACGTACCGGTTTAAAAATCCAGGCGGAGACTCTTGTAGAACTTTGGAAAAATGTACCGAATATCGTTGCTGTTAAGGACGCGACCGGAGATGTGGCAGAGACCGTTAAGGTGCTTTCTCTGTCTGACGGCGGTGTCGATGTGTATTCCGGTAACGATGATATTACCGTGCCGATGATGAGTGTCGGCAGTAAGGGTGTGATTTCCGTTCTTTCAAACATCCTTCCGAAGGAAACACACGATATGGTAAAGGCTTGTCTGGATGGCGATTATGCGACAGCGAGCAAGGCTCAGCTCAAGTATTATGATCTGATCCAGGCGCTGTTTTGTGAGGTGAACCCGATTCCGGTGAAAAAGGCGATGAACCTGATGGGGCTGCAGGTCGGTCCGCTGCGTCTCCCGCTTACGGAGATGGAGGATGCGCATACAGCTCTGCTTCGTGCTGAGATGGAGAAGGTCGGAATCAAGGTTCAGTAAGGAGGATACCTATGACACGAATTATTATGTGCGGATGCCTGGGGGCGATGGGCCGCATGATCACCGGACTCGCGGAGGAGGATCCGGATACGGAGATCGTGGCCGGCGTCGATGTACGGGCAGATCGCGATGTTAAATATCCGATTTTTGCTTCGATTGCAGACTGCGATATTGAGGCGGATGTGGTGATCGATTTTTCCCGTCCGGAGCTCTTATCGGACATCCTGAATTATTGTGAAGAAAGACAGATCGGAGCCGTGCTCTGTACGACCGGTTATACGGACGAGCAGGTAGCGGATATCGAGGATGCAGCAAAGCGTGCGCCGATCCTTCGCTCGGCCAATATGTCGCTGGGGATCAATGTTTTGATGAAGCTTTTGCAGGATGCGACCAAGGTGTTCGGCACGGAGGGCTTCGATATCGAGATCGTAGAGAAGCATCACAACCAAAAGGTGGATGCGCCGTCCGGTACGGCTTTGGCACTGGCAGATGCCGTGAACGAGGCAGCCGGGGATGCGTATCATTATGTCTATGATCGTTCGGATAAACGCGAGAAGAGAGATAAAAAGGAACTCGGGATTTCCGCTGTTCGCGGCGGTACGATCGTCGGTGACCATGATGTGATCTTCGCCGGAAGTGATGAGGTGATCACCTTTTCGCATCGAGCCTACTCCAAGGCGGTGTTCGGCAAGGGGGCTCTGTCAGCGGCTAAGTTTATGACGGGCAAGGCGCCGGGGCGCTACGATATGAGCGATGTGATCGCAGGACAAACAGGAAACTGATCGACGGAGGAAACCATGTATGAACAGAGATATCGCTGAGGTCATCGTCAATATCTCTGTGGATGCTCTTGATCGAGCGTTTGAATACCGGATCCCGGAAGCACTTCAGGGTCGTATCACGGAGGGAACACCGGTTGCCATTCCTTTTGGACGGGGCAATCGTGAACTGACCGGCTACGTGGTCGCGATCAAGGAAGAGAGCGAGTGGGATCGGGATAAGATGAAGGATATCCTCCGCGTTCAGGAGGGAGATATACCCGTAGAGGGGCAGTTGCTTTCTTTGGCGGCCTGGATCCGTGAACACTACGGATCTACGATGAATGAGGCGATCCGTACGGTGCTGCCGATCCGGGAAAAGGTTAAGTCAGTGGAGGAACACTGGCTTAATTTTGTTATTTCCGAGGATGAGGCGGAGCGCTACGCCGAGGAGGCTGAGGCCAAGCACCATATCGCCAAGGCCAGGTTGATCCGCGGGCTGCTCCAGGATAAGGTACTCTCGACGCGTGTGGCCAGAGACCGCTATAAGGCGACCAAGGCGGTCGTTGACAGTTTGGTTGAGGCCGGTGTGATCGAGGTGGTCGACGAGCGGATCGAGAGGCGACCGGAAGAGGTCGCCGGGTATCACCATCGCAGTCTGGCTGCGGTCGAGCTGACCGAGGAGCAGGATGCGGCGGTGCAGACATTTTTATCTGACTATACGGCCGGAGAGAGGCATACCTACCTGCTGTACGGGGTGACAGGCTCCGGCAAGACTGAGGTCTATATGGAGATGCTCCGACGGGTGATCGACGACGGCCGGCAGGCGATCGTGCTGATCCCGGAGATTTCGCTGACGCATCAGACGGTGGACCGTTTTGCGGCGCAGTTCGGGGATCGGGTGACGGTGATCCACAGCCGGATGTCGGCGGGGGAGCGGTATGACCAGTTTATGCGGGCCAAGAATCACGAGGTCGATATCGTCGTCGGGCCGCGCTCGGCGCTGTTTGTCCCGTTTGATCGGCTGGGACTGATCGTGATGGACGAGGAGCATGACGGCAGCTATCAGAGCGATAAATCGCCGACCTACCACGCGAGAGAGGTGGCGATCGAGAGGGCGGCGCGTGCCGGTGCCGCTGTCGTGCTGGGTAGTGCCACGCCGTCGGTGGAGACGTATCTGGCGGCAAAGGAAGGTCGCTATAAGACGCTGCGACTGATGCGCCGCGCGACGGGAGCGAGTCTCCCGCAGGTGCATGTCGTAGATCTGCGCAAGGAATTAGAGGCGAAAAACTACTCGATCTTTTCGCGTTTGCTGGCGGAGAAGATCGAAAAACGGATCGAAAAACACGAGCAGACGATGCTCTTTATCAACCGCAGAGGCTACGCAGGTTTTGTTTCTTGCCGAAGCTGCGGATATGTGATAAAATGTCCTCATTGTGACGTGTCGATGACCGAGCACGGGAGGAAGAATAATCCCCACCTGGTCTGCCATTATTGCGGCCATGTGGAGCGGATGCCGAAGACCTGTCCCTCCTGCGGATCGGGCTATATCGCATCCTTTGGACTGGGGACGGAGCAGGTTTGCGAGATGGTGGCGCAGCGGTTTCCGTCGGCGAGAGTCCTCCGGATGGATGCGGACACCACAAAGAATAAAGGCGGACATGAGCGGGTACTGGCACCGTTTCGTAAAGAACAGGCCGATATCCTCGTAGGGACGCAGATGATCGTCAAGGGACACGACCTGCCGAAGGTAACCCTGGTCGGTGCGATCGCTGCGGATATGAGTTTGTTTCAGAGCGATTTCCAGAGCTATGAAAAGACCTTTGAGCTGTTGATGCAGGCCGGCGGGCGCGCCGGACGGGCGGATCTGCCCGGCGAGTTTGTCATCCAGACCTATCAGCCGGAGAGCTACTGCATCGAGGCGATACGGAAAAATGATCCGGACGCGTTTTACGAGCAGGAGTTTATGTTTCGCCGGATGAGCGGCTATCCGCCGTTTCGTTCGTTGCTAAAGATCCTCATCTCCTCGGAGAATCAGGATCGGGCGCGGGAACTGGTGGAGGCGGTCGCGGCACGGATTGACCGGCTGGCACTGCCGGATGTGACACGCATCGGACCGGCACCGGACCGACTGTCGTTTATCAAGGATCGGTATCGGATGTCGTTGTTTATCAAAAGCGGTGATCCGACGTACATCGACACGATCATCCGCACGATCGAAGAAGATGAGGAATTAGAGCCGCTGAAGCGGAATTGTTATATCAGCTACGGACGCAGTCCGAGGTAAGGAAAGGAGCAACACCATGGCAATCAGAAATATTCGTGTTTACCCGGATGAGATCCTGAGGAAACCGTGTAAGAAAGTAAAGGAGGTCAACGATAAGCTGAAGCTTCTCATACAGGATATGTTCGACACGATGTATCATGCGGATGGCGTCGGACTGGCGGCCCCGCAGGTCGGGATCCTGAAGCGTCTGGCCGTCGTCGATGTATCTGAGGAGCAGGACCAGCCGATCGTGATGATCAATCCGGAGATCCTCGAGACGTCCGGTGAGCAGCGCGGTCTGGAGGGGTGCCTCAGCGTGCCGGAGAAGGCCGGTATCGTGACACGACCGAACTATGTAAAGGTGAAGGCTTATAACGAAAATATGGAGGAGGTCATCCTCGAGGGCGAGGAGCTTTTGGCTCGCGCACTGATCCACGAGATCGAGCATCTGGATGGCCATATGTATGTAGAGGTCGCCGAGGAGGGCAAGCTCTACGATCCCGATGAAGTAAAAGAAGTGATTGAGAGGGAAGGGTTACAATGAATGTCATTTTTATGGGGACGCCGGATTTCTCGATCCCGGTGCTTCAGGGTCTGATCGACTCACCGAAGCACACGGTGACCGCGGTGGTCACACAGCCGGACAAGGCCAGAGGACGCAGCGGTAAGCTGACACCGACGCCGGTTAAGGAGGTGGCACTGGCACATGATATCCCGGTGTATACCCCGGCTCGTGTCAAGGATCCGGAGTTCATCGATATCCTTTCGACCATCCCCTGCGATGTGATCGTCGTGATCGCGTTTGGACAGATTTTGTCAAAGGAAATCCTGGACCTGCCGCCGTATGGCTGTGTGAATGTCCATGCGTCGCTCCTGCCGCGGTGGCGCGGTGCGGCTCCGATGCAGTGGGCCATCATCAGCGGAGATACGGAGACCGGTGTGACGACGATGCAGATGGATGAGGGGCTGGATACCGGGGATATGCTGCTGAAGAGTGTTGTCCCGATCGAGCCGGATGAGACCGATGAGAGTCTTTTTGAAAAAATGGCCCCGCTGGGGCGTGAGTTGCTGCTCGAGACGCTGGATGGTCTGGAGGCTGGCACGATCCGTCCGGAGAAGCAGGACGACAGTGTGACGACCTATGCCAAGTTGCTGAAAAAGGAACTGGGGCGCATTGATTTCTCCTGGGAGGCCGCGACGATCGAGCGATATATCCGCGGACTCAGCAACTGGCCGAACGTATACTGTACCTGGAAAGGGAAGACCTTAAAGGTATGGAGAGCGCGTGTGATCGATGAGGACAGCGCGATGGCACCGGGTATCGTGAGCATGGTCAGCAAAAAGAGCTTTCGGATCCAGACCGGTCAGGGACAGTTGGAGCTCCTGGAGGTCCAGCCGGAAGGGAAGAAACGGATGGATGCAGCGAGCTTTTTGAATGGTAATCCGCTGGTAGCGGGAGAGTCAAAGTTTGAGTGAAGGGGCAGATCGGGTACGGTCGTACCGGATCGCTGAGAAGGACAGGGTTCTATGCGTGAGCAGATCTATGAGCTGGTTTATGCCGTAATGGAAGAGGGTAAGCACAGCGACGCGATTTATCACAGTATCCTCGAAAGAGACCGTCTTTCCGGGCAGGAGGCCGCCGCGATCAAGCGCGAGGCGTATGGCACGATCGAGCGGACGGTGTTTTTGGATGCGATGATCCGTCGGTTTTCGGACCGGCCGGTACGCAAGATGGATGCCGATGTCAGGACGCTCCTTCGGATCGGGTTTTATGAGCTCGAATTTATGGACAGTATCCCGGTTTACGCTTCCTGCGACGAGATCCAGTCGCTGACGGAGGATAGCGGGAAACGAGGGTTTATTAACGCGGTGATGCGCGGCTATGTCAGAGAGCAGGAGAATCCGCCTCTGGAGGATCCGTGGAAGCGTTTGGAGCCGCATGAAAAATATGCCATCCCGAGGGACCTCTGGGATGTGCTGGTTAACGGTTACGGGAAAAAGACCACGGCGCGGATGGCGCGGTATTTTTTGGAACGACAGGGAGAGGTGACGCTCCATATCGACCCCAATAAGATTTCGGTCAGTGAGTATGCAGCCCTGCTTTCGGTTCCATATGAGCCGGGGCGCTACATGAAGGATACGCTGATCCTTCACGGCAGTCCGGATATCGCTTCGCTGCCGGGATATGAGGAAGGATATTTTTACGTCCAGGATGAGGGCTCGCAGCTGCCGGTCGCGGTAGCGGGGATCCGTCCCGGCGATCAGGTTGTCGATGTCTGCGGTGCGCCGGGCGGCAAGTCGGTGCATGCGTTGATGTGCCTGAAGGGGGACGGTGTTGTCAGCATCCGGGATCTGAGCGAGAGGAAGCTGTCGCGGATTCGTGAGAATATGGCACGGATGCGGTTTATGAATGCGGAGATCAAGCTCTGGGACGGGCGTGAGGAGGATCCGTCCTGGCGCGGGAAGGCCGATGTTGTTTTATGTGATGTGCCCTGCTCGGGGTACGGGATCATCGGGCGCAAGCCGGAGCTGCGGTTCCGTTCGCCGACGCAGGTGGGCGAGCTGGTGCAGATCCAGCGGGATATCGTGAGGGCATCGGTGTCGATGCTGAAGGATGGCGGCGTGCTGATTTACAGTACGTGTACGATCCACCCGGCGGAGAATGAAGAGAATGCGCTGTGGATCGAGGAGGAGCTGGGGCTCATGCCGGAGAGTCTGGATCCGTTTTTGTCGGCGTCGTTGATTTCGCAGCAGACGGCGAGGGGACGGTTGCAGGTGCTGCCGGGAGTGCAGCAGATGGATGGCTTCTTCGTGGCGAGGTTTAGGAAGATTTGAAGGGGAATCTGATACTGATACAAAGAAAGTGGTTTGATTATGGAAACACGCATTAACCTCCGGGATTTTGACCGTGATAAGATGATCAATAAGGTTGAGGAGATGGGTGAGAAACCGTTTCGGGGGAAGCAGCTGTACGAGTGGGTGCACGGGAAGAGAGTGGACTCGTTCGAGGAGATGACGAATCTGTCGGCGGGGCTTAGGGAGAGACTCGACGGGGCGTTTGTGCTGGATCCGCTGACGGTGGTCGATCAGCAGCGGGCGGCGGATGGGAGCACTGCGAAGTTTCTGTTTGAACTGCCGGACGGTGAGAGAATCGAGAGCGTCTGGATGCGTTATAAACACGGCGACAGTGTTTGCGTGTCGTCGCAGGTTGGCTGTCGGATGGGTTGCAGCTTTTGTGCGTCGACGATAGACGGATTGGTGCGGAACCTGACACCGGGTGAGATGCTCAGTCAGGTGTATGATATCGAGCGCGAGATGTACCATGCAGATGCCGCCGGGACACGGACAAAGACAGATGCTGCTCAGACGGGGACAGAGAGAGATGCCGCCGGAACGACGTCGGGCCACATCAACAGCATCATTGTGATGGGGATGGGCGAGCCCTTTGATAATTATGACAACCTGATCGCCTTTTTCCGACTGCTGACCGATGCGGACGGACGGGATCTGAGTGCCCGTCATATTACGGTTTCTACCTGCGGTCTGCCGGATGGGATACGGCGTCTGGCGGATGAGGGTTTACCGGTCACCCTGGCGCTGAGTCTGCATGCACCGAACGACGAACTCCGTCAACAGATCATGCCGATCGCAAGGCGGTATCCGCTCCGTGAGGTCTTCGATGCCTGCGGGGATTTTTTCAAAAAAACAGGCCGACGGATCACGTTCGAATACAGCATGATCCGCGGTGTGAACGACAGCACCGCACACGCGGAGGAGCTGGCCGGTATCTGTCGGAATCTGCAGAAAAACGGGATGCCCGTGCATATCAACCTGATCCCGCTTAATGAAGTTAAGGAGCGGGGGCATGCGCGAGCGGTGAAAGAAGATATCGAATCTTTTCAAAAAATACTTGAAAAAAATCGAATAAATGTTACTATAAGAAGGGAGATGGGAAGCGAGATCGATGCAGCATGCGGTCAGCTTCGCCGGAGACATGCGGCAGGGGAACGCCGATAAAGAGTCCCAAATGATACAGAAGGAGGTAAGACTGTGGAATCGTTTTCGATAACAGATACAGGGCGGATGCGCGACAGCAATCAGGACAGCGTTTTCTGTGATGAGAATGCGATTGGTTCTTTCCCGAATCTGTTTTTGGTAGCGGATGGTATGGGAGGTCACAATGCCGGTGATCTTGCGTCAAAAACCGGTATTGAAGCTTTTGTGGAGAGTATTCGTGAGTCGCATCGGCGCACGCCGGTCAGTGCGATGGAGGATGCTGTGGAGACAGCCAATCGGGCTATTCTTAACAAGTCCTTTGAGAACCCTCATTACAGCGGGATGGGTACGACGCTGGTTGGTATGATGATCGAGGATAACACGGTGTACATCGTTAATATCGGTGACTCCAGATTGTATCGGATCCGTGGTGCCATCGAGCAGATCACGACGGATCACTCATTGGTAGAGGAGATGGTGATGTCCGGTGAGATCGGTAAAGATCAGATGCGGACACATCCGAATAAAAATATCATCACACGGGCGTTGGGGACAACGCCGAATCCGAGACCTGATTTTTTTGATGTTCAGGCGAGGGAGGGAGATGTGTATCTGCTTTGCTCGGACGGGCTTTCCAACATGCTCGACGACAAGGAGATCGAGGCACTGATCCTGGAGGAGGAGAGATCGCTTTCCGATATCGGATTGGATCTGATCAACAGAGCAAATGAGGCCGGCGGCAAGGATAATATCAGCGCCGTTCTGGTCAGGATATAAGCTAGACAGAAAGACGGATAGGAGGACGTTATGATCGTAAATATCGGAACTATGATCGGTAATCGCTATGAGATTCTGGAGAAGGTAGGCACCGGCGGGATGGCTGATGTATACCGCGCCAAGGATCATCGGTTAAACCGGTTTATCGCGCTGAAAGTTCTGAAGACGGAGTACAGTGAGGATACCAAGTTTGTATCCAAGTTCCGTCAGGAGGCACAGGCGGTCGCTGCCATCACGCATCCGAACATCGTGAGCGTATATGATGTCGGCGAAGAAGAGGGGATGCACTACATCGTTATGGAGTTTGTCGATGGCATCACGCTGAAGCGCTATATCGAGCAGAAGGGAAAGCTTAAGGTCAAGGAAGCCGTAGGGATCGCCCTGCAGATCGCAGCCGGTCTGGATGCGGCTCATGCCCATAACATCATCCACCGTGATATCAAGCCGCAAAATATCCTGATCTCCCGTGACGGTACTGCCAAGGTTTCGGATTTCGGTATCGCCAAGGCAGCCAGCTCCAACACGATCACCGCGAACGCGATGGGATCGGTCCACTATATCTCACCGGAGCAGGCACGTGGTGGGTTTTCGGATGAAAAGAGCGATATTTATTCGCTGGGTGTAACTCTCTATGAGATGCTCAGCGGTACCCTGCCTTTCACCGGCGAGAGTGCTGTCGCTGTCGCACTGGCTCATATCCAGGAGGATGCGACACCGCTGGCAGCAATCGATGCGACGATCCCGAAGGGACTCAGTAACATCGTCGGAAAATGTATGCAGAAAAAGACGGAGCTGCGCTATGCGTCGGCTGCCGATCTGATCGCCGACATGAAAATGTTTTTGCAGGATCCGAGTGGAGATTATGGGATCCTCCGCCCGATCTATGCGGACTCCGAGACGATATTTATCTCTAATAACGACGTGGATAAGCTCAAGGCAGCTACGCCGCATAACGAGGTTAACGTAGCACCTCCCGAGGACGACGATGATGATGAGGATGTCGATCCGAAGCTGGAAAAGGCTCTGATTATCGGTAGTGTTGCCGTCGCTGCGATCATTTTTATCATCCTGATTTTCCTGCTTGGCCGGTTTATCGGTCTGTGGGGCAGCAGCAGTCCGGAAGAGGTCGGTGCGACTCCGACACCGGTTGCAACACCGACGATCGATCCGGCAACCGTTCCTGAGGGTATGATCCTCGTACCGGATGTCTTCAACGAGAGTCTGGAGGATGCACAGGAGATCCTCGAGAACGCGAAGCTGAAATATAAGATCGAGGAAGTTGACAATAACGAGGTACAGAAGGGCTATGCAGCCGGTACCGATCCGGAGTCCGGCACGACCGTACCGGAGGGTTCCGAGGTGAAGCTTTTGATCAGTAAGGGACCGAGCAAGTCCGGTCTGATCTCCGTGCTCGGTGAGACTGTCGAGCAGGCGACCTCCGATCTGGAGATGGCCGGCTATAAGGTTGAGGTCGGTTCTGAGGTGTTCAGCGACACGATCGAGAAGGGCAAGGTGGCAGAGACAACACCGAAGGCCGGGTCACAGACTGAGGCCGGTGCGTTGATCACACTCCATGTCAGCAAGGGTAAGGAAGAGAAAAAGGTTAAGATTCCGTCTCTGCTCGGAAAGACGCGTGAAGAGGCGAAGGAGTTGATCGAGAGCGCGAACCTGGTACTGGGTAAGACGACCAAGGCTTACTCCAGCTCCTATGAGGAAGGTGAGATCTGTGTTCAGTCACCGTCTGCAAATAAAGAAGTACCGGAGGGTACTAAGGTCAATATCACTGTCAGCAAGGGCGAGGAGCCGAGTTACACCTATGTCGGCTCGGTAACGATCGACAATGTCTTTGAGTACGATACCGATGATCCGGCGAAGATCCGTTTCGTCCTCGTACAGGGCAACTATAAAGTAACGGTTGAGTCGGTAACGCTCAGCTATGACGACTTCCCATACACGCTTTCACGTGTCATCGGAAAGAGCGCGGAAAGCGGTACGATCCATGTTTACAAGTCCGGGGAGGATGTCGCACAGTATCCGATCTCGTTTAAGAAAGAGCAGGCATAATGAGTTCGGATCCGAAATTGATGGGAAAGATTATTCGTGGCGTCGGCGGGTTCTACTATGTAGTAACCCACGATGCCACTATCTATGAATGCAAGGCAAAAGGGATCTTCCGTAAGGAGGATATCCGTCCGCTCGTCGGCGATGACACGTGTCTGACGATCCTGGATGAGGAGAAAAAGCTCGGTAACATCGACGAGATTCTCCCCAGGAAAAATGCCCTGACACGGCCGGCGGTGGCAAATGTCGATCAGGCGATGGTCGTGTTTTCACTCAAATCTCCCAAGCCGAATCGTGGCCTTCTGGATCGGTTTCTGCTGATGATGGAGCGGGAGGAGGTGCCGACCTATGTGGTCCTGACCAAGACGGACCTCGTGTCGGAGTCGACAGTGGAGAGTTTTGTCCGTGCGTATGAGCCGTGCACCTCGGGGGTGCTGCCGGTCAGCAATCTGAACGGGAGCGGGATCCGAGCCGTACGTCAGGCGATGCGTGAGAAGACGACTGTTCTGGCCGGACCGTCCGGTGTAGGTAAGTCGTCACTGGTGCATCACATCTGTCCGGATATCGCGCCGGAGGTCGGGAGCGTCAGTAAAAAAACACAGCGCGGCAAGCACACGACCAGACACAGTGAACTGTTTTATATCGAAGAGGATACCTTTTTATTTGATACACCGGGCTTTTCGGCCCTGGGTCTGCCGGACTTTCTTCCGGAGGATCTGTCGGCCTATATCCCGGAGTTTGAGCCGTATCTGGGTAAGTGTCGGTTTCCGACATGCACCCATATCCATGAGCCGGACTGCGCGGTTCGTGAGGCGGTAGGTGTGGCGATCGACGAGGAGCGCTACGAGTCCTACCGACAGATGTTTGAAGAGTTAAATCAGATCGCAGTGAAGCAGGGAAGGAGCAAGAGGTGAACGCAACATGTAAGCTGGCTCCGTCGATACTGGCGGCGGATGTTTCATGCTTGGGAGACCAGTTAAAAATCATAGAGAAAGCAGGCGCGGATTATGTACATATTGATGTGATGGACGGCGTTTTTGTTCCGAACCTGTCCTTTGGGATCCCGGTTGTTAAGGGGTTAAAGCCATGCACCGATCTCTTTTACGACGTGCACCTGATGATCGTAGATCCGATCAAGCATATAAAAGATTTCGCCGAGGCGGGAGCTGACGGTATTACCGTACACGCGGAGGCCTGTGGGGATAAGCTGTCAGAAACGATCGATGAGATCCTCAGCCACGGTGTGCGCGCGGCGGTCTCGATCCGACCGGATACGCCGATCGATCCGGTGTTGCCGGTACTCGAAAAGCTGTCCATGGTACTCGTGATGACGGTGTACCCGGGGTACGGCGGACAGGAGATCATCACGGATACCTTCGTTAAGATCAAAAAACTGCGCAGTATCCTCGATGAAAGAAATCTGTCGATCGATATCGAGGTGGACGGCGGGATTACGCTGGATAACGTCAAGACGGTGCGTGATGTCGGCGCTAACATTTTTGTCGCCGGGACAAGTGTGTTTGAGGGCGACATAGCAGATAATGTTCATCGCTTTAATCAGTTGATCAAATAAGCAGTCTTGCCCCTGCGGTGTGGCTGTGCTAAGAATACAGGTAATGGAGGAAGTAAAAATGAAACTGGGAATTGTCGGTTTACCGAATGTAGGAAAGAGTACCTTGTTTAACTCGTTGACCAAGGCAGGAGCGGAGAGTGCCAACTATCCCTTCTGTACGATCGACCCGAATGTCGGCGTCGTGCCTGTGCCGGATGAGAGAGTGGATGTGCTGGCAGAGATGCACAGCTCAGCGAAAAAGGTTCCGGCTGTGATCGAGTTTGTCGATATCGCCGGTCTGGTGAAGGGAGCGTCAAAGGGTGAGGGACTCGGTAACCAGTTTCTTTCCAATATCCGTGAGGTGGATGCGATTGTCCATGTGGTTCGTTGCTTTGAGGACGATAATATCGTCCATGTCGACGGCAGTATCGATCCGCTGCGTGATATCGAGACGATCAACCTCGAGCTGATCTTTTCGGATATCGAGATCCTGGAGCGACGGATCGCCAAGGTGGGACGTGGTGCCAACAACGATAAAAAGCTGAAAAAGGAGCTTGAGTTTGTACAGCGCATCAAGGCATTTTTAGAGGAGAATAAGCTCGCTAAGAACTTCGAGCTGAGCGAGGATGACGATGAGATCGCGTGGTTTAAGGAGTACAATCTGTTAACCGCGAAGCCGGTGATCTATGCGGCGAATGTTGCCGAGGATGACCTGGCGGATGACGGTGCGTCGAACGATCAGGTGGCGAAGGTCAGAGAGTTTGCCAAGGAGGAGAACTCCGAGGTATTTGTAATCTGTGCGCAGATCGAGCAGGAGATCGCGGAGCTGGATGAGGATGAGACCAAGGAGTTTCTCGAGGATCTGGGACTGACGGAGTCGGGTCTGCAGAAACTGATCCGTGCCAGCTATCGTCTGCTCGGATTGATCAGTTTTCTGACGACCGGTCCGGATGAGACGCGCGCGTGGACGATCACCGAGGGGACCAAGGCGCCTCAGGCGGCCGGTAAGATCCATACGGATTTTGAGAGGGGCTTTATCCGTGCGGAGGTCGTGTCGTATGACAATCTGATCGCGAATAACGGAATGAACGGGGCCAAGGAGAAGGGGCTCGTGAGGTCTGAGGGAAAAGAGTATGTTATGAAGGACGGAGATGTAGTACTGTTCCGATTTAACGTATAACCAGACCACGTCGCAGTGTTTGCAGATCACTGCTCTGTGGTTCGAGTGAGTTTTTGAAAGGGGATACTATGAATTCAGCGGATGTAGCATTTCCTAACATAGGGATTTATATCGATTATCTGCCGAAGAAGATCGGCGTGATCGCGTTGTACGGGGTCATTATCGCGGTGGGGATGCTGGCCGGGCTTTTGATTGCGTGTCGGCAGGCGAAGGTGACCGGGCAGAAAAAGGAGATTTACACCGATTATGTGATCATCGGTATTGTGTTTTCCCTGATCGGGGCGAGGATTTATTATGTGATCTTTGCCTGGGATAAGTACAAGGATAACCTGTGGTCGATCTTTAATATCCGTAACGGCGGACTGGCGATCTACGGTGGTGTGATCGCGGCCTTTTTGTCGGCCTTTATCTACTGCAGGATCCGCAAGTTTAACTTTTTCCTGTTTGCTGATACGGCGCTGTGCGGGTTGATCCTGGGACAGTGCATCGGCCGCTGGGGGAACTTCACTAATCAGGAGGCCTTCGGCGACTATACCAACAGTTTCCTTGCGATGCGACTGAATACCGCCAATGTCAATCCGTCGTATATCACGGATTCGATGCGGGCGCATATTCAGACGATCGACGGTAAGGAGTTTATCCAGGTTCATCCGACATTTTTGTATGAGTCGTTATGGAACCTGATGGTCCTGCTTTTGATGATTTTCTTTACCAAGAAAAAGAAGTTCCACGGCGAGATCTCGCTTTTATACCTCGTGGGCTACGGTGCCGGACGTGTATGGATCGAGGGACTGCGGACGGATCAGCTGCAGATCGGTTCGACCGGTATTGCCGTATCGCAGCTTTTATCCGGTGTGCTGGTGGTCGGTGGTATCATCGTATGGATCATCGCGCGTATGAGGACCAAGGAGGCGCCTGTCATCCCGGAGCGGATGTCGGCGGACTATGTCAATCCGGATAAGCCAAAGAAGGACAAGCCCAAGAAAGACAAGGCGAAGAAGGGGCGAAATGACGATAAAAGCTCTGCGGGAGAGCCCGAGGGGATGACTGACTTTTTGAACAATGTGATCGCGGCGATCAACGAGGAGGATGCTGAGGAAGCCAAGCAAAAAGCCGAGGCCAAGAAGTGAGCACAAAGCCAAGCAAAAAGCCGAGGCTGAGAAGTGGAAAGCAGCGGCTGAGAAGTGAGCACAAAGCCAGGCGGAAAGCAGCGGCTGAGAAGTGAGCGAAATCGTGAGAAAAGCCGGCCCGTATCACAAGATATAGTGCCTTGATATTTTTGAAACAGAATATATGGTGAAAGCCTGAAAACATACGGTTTTCGGGCTTTTTTTATTGATTTTTTTTAAAAAAAGGCTTGCATTTTGCCTCAAAGTGGAGTAAAATATAACCGTAGTGGTGAAAAGTGGAGGGAATACCCCACAAAGTGGTTTGTTCATTGGATAACCGGGAACGAGACATCGTTCCCAACCGGGAACGAGAAATCGTTCCCGGGACTATTGGTAAGGCAGAGGTACAGCGCATGTTCATGGGTACATACGAACACGGCATAGACGCGAAGGGGCGCGTGATCATCCCGGCGAAGCTGCGGGACGGTCTCGGCGAGTCTTTTGTTGTCACGGTCGGCCTGGACGGTTGCCTGTATGCATACCCGATGAACGAGTGGGAGGAGTTCCTCACCAAGCTGAAAGAGCTTCCGGGAACCAAGGAGGCCAGAGCGCTGCAGCGTACCTTTATGGCAAACGCAGCAGCCTGTGAGTGTGATAAACAGGGACGTACCCTGATACCGGCCGGCTTACGTGAGCGTGTCGGGATTGATAAAGATGTGGTATTCATCGGAGTCCTCGGAAAGGTCGAGATCTGGAGCAAGGAGCGCTACGAGAGCGGCGACGAGGTGGCGGATATCGACACGATCGCGGATCATATGTCCGAGTTTGGTCTGAGCTTCTGATCCGGACATCCGGACGCGGCAGGACATCGATGAGCATAGGAGAGCACAGTGGAGTTCAAACATAAATCCGTGTTGCTTGATGAGACGATCGAGCAGCTGGCTATCCGGGAGGACGGCATATACGTGGACGGCACACTGGGTGGTGCCGGACATTCGTCAGAGATCCTGAAGCATCTGTCCGAGCGGGGACGACTGATCGGGATCGACCAGGACGAGGATGCGATTGCGGCAGCCGGACTACGTTTGCAGGGAGATGAGCGTGTCACAATCGTAAAGAGTAATTTCCGTAATATGCGGTCGGTACTCGACGGACTTTCAATCGATAAGGTCGACGGGATACTGCTGGATCTGGGCGTTTCCTCGTATCAGTTTGACGAGCCGGAGAGAGGATTTTCCTACCGCGAAGACGCGCCTCTCGACATGAGGATGGACCGGGAGGGGCCGATTACAGCGGCGGATATCGTGAATACGTACTCCAAAGACGAGCTGACAAGGATATTTAAAGAATACGGTGAAGAACGATATGCCGGTGCGATCGCCGGTCGTATCGTGAGGACTCGGGAAGACAGACAGATTCAGACCACCGGAGAGCTCGTCGACATCATCCGGGCATCGATGCCGGAGCGAGAGAAAAACAAAAAGGGAC
>JAZASH010000009.1:0-42359 GCA_036343395.1 Eubacterium sp.
GATCGAGTATCTGTGGCCGGGTCTCTCTGAGGAGCTCGGTGTGGACTGTGAGTATCATAAGGACGGAAACCTGCGTCTCGGCAAGACCGAGGAGCATCTGAAGATCCTAGAGGGTCTGACGGAGCGGGCCAAGGCCTGCGGACTGGACGTCCGGATGATCGACGCCAAGGAGGTCAAGGAGATCAACCCGCATCTGTCCGATGAGGTGATCGGCGCCAGCTGGTGTCCGACCGACGGACATGCGAATCCGATGAAAACAACATTGGCGTTTTATAAAAAGTCCCGAGAGATGGGCGTGCACTATATCACCGGTGAGCCGGTCATCGGCCTGAAAAAATATCAGGGGCGTGTGAGCCGTGTGTATGGTAAGTCCGGTGCCGTCTACGAGGGTGAATATGTGATGGTGGCAGCGGGATATGAGTCCCGTGACATCCTGGAGACCGTCGGGATCGATGTCCCGATGCATACCGAGTTGATGGAGTGTCTGGTAACCGAGGCGGAGCCGCCGATGTTTGATCAGATGCTCGGTACCGCGGAAGCGGATTTCTACGGACATCAGTCGGATCACGGATCCTTTGTATTCGGTGGATCCTCCGGCATCGAGTTAAACAACAGAGACCATGGTCCTCTGAACTCGCCGAGTAATACGGCGATCACAGCGCCGTGTATTTGCCGGGGTATCATGAAGTATTTCCCCGAGTTGGAGGACGCAAAGATCGTCCGCACCTGGGCAGGATTCCTGGACATCTGTCAGGATGGCGTGCCGGTACTGGGATTTGCAGATGAAGCGCCGGGGCTCGTGATCGCGTGTGGTTTCAGCGGTCATGGGTTTGGAATAGGACCTGCAGTGGGTGAGCAGCTGGCGATGCTGATGATCGATGGTAAGACCTCAGTGGATATCAGCGGGTTGCGTTATGGTAGGTTTAAAGCAAAGATCTAGGAGGTGAAGAGAGTATGAAAGTTGCAATCGAAGAGTTATCAAAAATTGAAATTATTACAAATGAAGCAAAGGTATCCGAGTTGACCAGAGAGTTCGGAAAGTTTGGGATCACCGGCATGACGATCTACGATGCCAAGGGATGCGGTGTTCAGCTCGGTACACAGGAGTATGAGGTCGAGAAAAATGAAGAGCCGACTCTCCTTTCCAAGCAGGTGGTGATGGTCGTGCTTCCGTCGGCAAAGGTAGATGATTTCCTGGAGTTTGTCGAGAAGCAGCTATACACCGGTCATATCGGAGACGGAAAGATTTTTGTTTCACCGATTACAAACGCAGTTCGTGTACGTACCGGTGAGGAGGGTATGGATGCCCTGGTGGAAGGAGATTTTGATTAACAATTGATCCATAGGAGAGTAGAAAGGAGGCTTTTATGGGAGCAAAAAAACTGGGCCTCGGAAGTGTCATTGCAACAGGTGTCGGACTGGTCGTAGCGTCGAGCTGCCTGCTGTCCATCGGTATCGGATCTTCGGCGATCGGTACTACCTTCATCATTTCGATGGTGATTGCCTGTATCTTAAATATTGTAACGTTGATGTCGATCGCGGAGCTAAACTCGCTCATGCCCGACCTGACGGGTGGACTGGCACAGTATTCGCTGGCGTGCGTGGGACCATTTATCACGATCATTTGTACTGTGGGTGGATACGTGCTATGTAACACGATCGCCGGATCGGTCGAGGGCGCGATGTTCGGTAACACGATCGCGGGGCTTTTTGAGGGAACTTCTATCCCGCCGTGGGTGTTCTGTGTGATCTTAGTCTTACTGCTGATGATCGCCAACTTAAACGGTGTGGATGTGTTTATCAAGATTCAGGATTTCGTTGCGTATGCGCTGATCGCGTCTCTGGCGATCATGGGTATCATGGGAGCGCTCGGGATCGGAACCGGAGAGGTCGTACAGCAGCCTTCCGTGCTGGCTTCGGACTTCTCGAGTATCACGGGACTATGCGGACTGGCATTCTTCCTTTTTATCGGAGGCGAGTATGTCGTACCGCTCACTAAGGAGTGTAAAAATGCAAAGAGGGATATCCCGCTGGGTATGATCCTCAGTATGATCATCATCCTTCTGATGCAGATCTTCCTGACCTTCGGATTTTCAAATTATACCGAATGGGGAGCACTCGGAGAGAGCACAACACCGCATATTCTTTTCGGTCAGATGTTACTCGGACCACTCGGAAAATACTGGATGGTTATCGTTTCACTCCTGGCCGTGATCAGTTCGGTGAACACGATCATGTCTTCGCTGTCCTACATCCTGATGGGTATGTCGAAGATCGGTCTGCTGCCGAAGTTCTTTAACAAAACAAACAAGAAAAATGCCCCGTTCGTGGGTATCCTGTTCGAAGCAGCGGCTTTCTGCCTGATCAATATTACCGGATTGTCCACGACGGACTCGCTGTCATTTTTGATCTCGGTACTTGCACTCCTGTGGATGTTAAGCTATATCGTATCGAATCTGAATGTGCTGTTACTGAGAAGACGATTACCGAATGCACCGAGAAACTTTAAGGTTCCGCTGGGACCGGTCTTTCCTCTGATCGGTATGATCGGAACCGGATGGATGATCTATAATATCGATCCGGATTGGGCGGTAAAGGGGCAGTTGTATTTGGTTTGCGGAATCCTTGTTTTAGCCCTTGCCGTGTTCGCATTTTTCTGGTTGAAGTTCCGAGTGAAACGGCCGTTTTTCAAGCCTTTCCCGGTAAAAGAAGTCATGGCGATGGAGAATGAATTATACGAAAAGTATCACAAAACAAAACGATAAAAAATAAAAAAAAGGAGGGTATGAGTATGGCTGATTCAAAGATTGATTTTCTGTATCTGAGTGAGGAAGATATGTTAAAGGCCGGCGTCAATGATGTCGTTGCCTGTACCGAATGTATGGAGGAGCTTTTGATCACCATGGATAAGGGGGATTACCTCATGGGTGGTGAGAACGGAAACTCTCACGGAACCATGGTTACTTTCCCGGATGATCCGCCGTTCCCGAACATGCCGAAAAACGGACCGGACCGACGCTTCATGGCGATGCCGGCGTACGTCGGCGGTCAGACCGATATGGCCGGTATGAAGTGGTATGGTTCGAATGTCGAGAATAGGGATAAGGGATTGCCGCGTTCCATCCTGATGGTTATGCTGAACGATAAGGACACCGGTGCTCCGTTGGCTCTGATGTCAGCGAACCTGCTGTCCGCGTATCGTACCTCAGGTATCCCGGGTGCAGGTGTAAAGAACCTGGCCGTAAAGGATGCCAAGGTACTCGGTATCGTCGGGCCCGGTGTTATCAATATCACCGCGATTGAAACCTTCGCGGCGCTGCGTCCGACACTGGATACGCTGAAGATCAAGGGACGTGGTAGGGAGTCCATCGATCGTTGTATCGCGTTTGTTAAGGAACATCTGCCACAGTTTACAACCATCACGGTTGTCGACACTCTCGAGGAGTGCGTGAGGGATTCGGATATCCTGAGTTTTGCTACCTCCACCTCGATGGGTATGGACAGAAGCCAGTATCCTTTTATCGAGGAAGAATGGATCAAGCCGGGTGCGCTGTTCTGCATCCCGGGCTCGGGTGATTTTTCCGATGAGTATGTCTGCAGTGGTAAGGCAAAGCTGGTCTGCGATAATATCAAGCTGTATGAGGCATGGGCGGAGGAGTATCCGTACCCAACCTATAATACGATTTATATTCCGGGTTGTCTGTGGTTGGATCTGGTCCACGACGGAAAGCTTTCCAAGGACAAGATCATCAACCTCGGCGCCATCCTCGCCGGCAAGGCAGAGGGAAGAAAGTCAGATGATGAGGTCATCATCTACTCGGTGGGCGGTATGCCTGTCGAGGATGTATCATGGGGCAAGCAGTGCTACGAAAAGGCAAAGGAGCTCGGTATCGGAACCAAGCTCAATCTGTGGGACAAGCCCTATTTATTCTAGGTCACATCTATTATCCATATTCCAGCAGGCGGCGGCGCTCGAAAGGGCGTCGTCGTTTGTATTATGAAAAGTTGACAGCCTATCACAGAAGGAGTAGAATAGGGTCTCAGAGAGGTAGGATTGATAAGAATGCAATACAAAACGCAATACGATAAAATGACACAGATGCCGGTCTCTCGGCTTGTGCTGCAGCTTGGACTCCCGACGACGATCAGTATGATGGTCACGACCTTTTACAGTATGGCCGATACGTTTTTCGTCGGGAAACTCGGTACCAGCGCAACCGGTGCGATCGGTGTTGTTTTTCCTCTGATGGGGATCATCCAGGCGATCGGATTTATGTTTGGTCACGGATGTGGGAGCTTCATCTCGAGACTTCTCGGAGCCAAGGAAAATGATCAGGCCAGCGACTTTGCGTCGACGGCATTTTTCATAGCGCTGGGCTGCGGCCTGGTGATGTCCATGCTGGGCCTGGTTTTTACCGATCCGCTGATGCGCCTGCTCGGTAGTTCCGAGACGATTCTGCCGTATGCGAGAACCTACGGGATCTTTATCCTGTGTGGGATCCCGGCGATGATGACAAGCTTTGTGATGAATAATATCCTGCGGTTTGAGGGACGTGCGAGCCTAGCGATGATCGGACTCGTGCTTGGCGGACTTCTGAATGTCGTCGGTGACTGGTTCACGATCTCCGTGCTCGGCACCGGGATCGAGGGCGTCGGGATCTCGACGATGCTCTCTAACTATGTTAGTATGGGACTGCTGCTGTCCATGTTTCTCCGGAAAAAGACGATCACGCGACTGCAGCTGCGCCGACTTCACGATGCTGGTAAACGTGTCGGTCGGATCATCCTGACCGGACTCCCGAGCCTGGCGCGTCAGGGAATGTCGGCAGCGGGGACGCTGTCCATGAATATCCTGGCAAAGCCGTACGGAGATGCAGCCATCGCGGCGATGAGTATCGTGATGCGGATTTCCTTTATGATGTTTGCGATCGGCCTGGGCATCGGGCAGGGTTTCCAGCCTGTGTGCGGGTTTAACTACGGTGCCAAGCGGTATGACCGTGTGCGCGGGGCGGCATATTTTACCTTGTTTTTCGCGGCTGGTATGATGGCAGCGGTATCCGCGATCGTGTGGTTTTTCACGCCGGATCTGATCGGACTTTTTCGCGATGACCCGGATGTCGTTCGGATCGGAGTGCCGGCGATGCACTATCAACTGTTATCGCTTGTGCTGGTACCGATCAGCTTTATCGGCAATATGCTTTTTCAGAGTATCGGAAAGAGCGGTCGTGCACTGTTCCTATCGTGCCTGCGAAACGGGATCTGCTACATCCCGGTTCTGTTTTTGCTGGTGCCGATGATAGGACTGCTTGGGATCCAGATCGCGCAGCCGATATCGGATGCGTTGACGGCTATTATCACGCTACCGTTTTTCCTGACATTTTTACATAAGATAGCTGGTAAAACAGAGTAAACACCGATCGGTGATGCCGGTTAAAACGCTTGCATTTCGGATTTGTATCTAGTATAATGGGAGTTGGCGATACTTGCCGATGTGAATAAAGGAGGAGACGTATGAAAGGGTTTTTGAGAAAACTGATGGGAGGCGTGACGCTCGCCGGCTTCGCGCTGTGTCTGATGGTACTGTGCCTGACGGTGACTGCGGAGGCAAAGACGAAGACCTACAAGAGCACCTGCCATGTTGTTGTCGGATCGATGAAGATGATCCCGGATACCGATATGATCGGGACGACCAAACGGACAGTAACGATCAAGAATAAAAAGATCGTAAAGCAGGTTAAAAAACCGGTGTCGAATCTGACCTATTTAAATCCTCATTCGGATTATGTGAGTCTGTACGGCGTGTATGTGACCGGTAAAAAAGCAGGCAAAACAAAGGTTACGGTAAAGACCGGCAAGAGCACAAAGTATGTGTGTACGGTGACCGTGCACAAGAAAAAAACCGTTAAGACCGCTGCGAAAAAAGCGCTGAATAAAACGCTCCAGGAACTCGGTAAAACAACGGATGATAAATTTGTTTTTTTCGCCGATCTGAACGGCGACGGCATCGACGATTTGTTTGTAAACGGGACCATGTATGGTTACAATTACGAAACCAAACAGGTCGATGAGGCAGAGACAGGCATCAACATGGAAGTCGTGGATAAGATCGTCGTTTCGAAAAAGAATCGCATTGTATACTTCGATACGACAACCGCGAGCAAGGCCGAGGAAGCCGGGACGAAGGTAGCGTACTATGTCGACGACATGGAGGTGCCGGATGACACCGACACACCGGACGACCCGGAAACACCGGATGAGCCGGCAACTACCGATGAGCCTCAGACACCGGATGAGCCGGTGGCCACGGACGATCCCCAGACACCGGACGATCCGGCAGATGCAGAAGATCCGGTTGACCCCGAGGATCCTGACGAAGAGGAGGATATGGATGACGAGGAGGACGCCTACAGTGGGTATCACCGTGGCTTGTTCGTCACGTTTGCACCGGGCGAAATTTTCTCGACGCAGTCCTTTATCAAGGTTTATAAGTACAAGGTTCCCAAGGAGTTTGTATCAAAGATCGATCAGACAAAGGAGTATTTTTACTTTAATGACTCCTCCTACGATCAGGATGATCTGTACTATGAGCCGTATACCGCTGCTCAGTTAAAGAAACGAATTAACAACAAAATCCTGCCGGACGACAAGCAGATTATGTAAAAGAATAAAATAATATACGAGTTAAGGAATACTTAATAATTCTTGTACTATAATCAAGGAAGCACGGGGGAGATGTGTTTCCTTGATTTTTTGTACGGAGGTTGAGAATTATGGAGAATAAAAGCAATTTCGGAAAGTTTATGCTGCTGTGGACAGGCGAGCTTGTCTCCTCGATCGGAGGCGGCCTCACCAGCTTCGGCCTGGGGGTATATGTCTTTGCGCAGACCGGAAGTGCAGCCGGAATGGCGCTGATCACATTGCTTGGCTTCCTCCCGACCTTCCTTTTCAGCGTACCGGCCGGTGTCCTCGCGGACCGCTATGATCGTCGCCTCCTGATGATGATCGGGGACGGATGCTCCGCGCTCGGTATCCTGTATATTCTTTTCTGTATGATGCAGGGAGACTGTGCGACCTGGCAGATCGGTGTAGGTGTGTTTGTCAGCGCGACCTTTCAGGCTCTGTTGGCACCGGCGTACAACGCCACGATCACGGACCTCCTCACGGCGGAGGAGTACTCGCGCGCCAGCGGACTGGTGAACATTGCCGGCAGCTCCCGTTACCTGATCTCACCGATGATCGCGGGCTTCCTTTTGAGCGTCAGCGATGTTAAACTTTTGATGATTATCGATATCTGTACCTTTTTCCTGACCTTCGCCTCAACAGCGGTGGTGAAAAAGGGAATCGCAAAAAAAGAAACCGAGGTCAAGGAGTCCTTTCTTGAGAGCTTCAAGGTCGGCTGGCAGGCGGTGCACAGCCGTCGAGGTGTCTTCGTCCTGATCCTGGTATCCTCAGCGATCACGCTTTTCATGGGAGTCTTCCAGATCCTGGCTGAGCCGATGGTACTCGCGTTTTCGGACGCCAAGACGCTCGGGATCACGGAGACGATCTGTGCGAGCGGTATGCTGGTATCGAGTGTCTATCTCGGGATCCGCGGGATCAAAAAGCACTTCGTCCGTGTGCTGTCGATCTCACTTGCCCTGTCGGGCGTCGCGATCTTCGGCTTTGGGATATGGGAAAACATCCCGCTGATGGCGGTGTTCGGCTTTGGCTTTTTCCTGATGTTGCCGTTTGCGAACAACTGTCTGGATTATCTCGTGCGGACGAACATCCCCGATGAGCTCCAGGGACGCGCCTGGGGCCTGATCGGATTTTTATCGCAGATTGGATATGTGGTTGCCTTTGGCTGCTCGGGACTGCTGTCCGACTTTCTCGGAAAGACGCTGAACATTGGTGTCGGACGCGGTGCAGCGCTGGTGGTAGAGGCCTCGGGTATCCTGCTCGTGCTGATTTCCCTGCTGCTCCTGCGGATCAAAAGTGTCAGAGAAACGGAGCGGGTGGCGACCGAGGCAGCGGCTCAAACCATATCGTGTAGTGAGATTTCGGCCTAAGCTGCTATTTTTTGGTTGAAGATTCCTCCCTATTGTGGTAGTATAGAACCATATCGATACGCTTTGAAACATCTGAAAACAGGGAGGTAGTACATATGCTGAACTTAAGTGCAGAAGAAAACGAAAAAGAAGTCGTTATCCTTGTAGAGGGAAAACTGGACACCAACTCTTCCCCGCAGTTGACAGAGGAGATCTCAAAGTATCTCGGATCTGCCGAAAAGGTCATCCTTGACCTCGAGAAGCTGGACTATGTTTCGAGTGCCGGCTTACGCGTATTCGTTATGGCAGATCAGCAGATGGAGGCAAACGGCGGTGTGCTGAATGTGAAAAATGTTACGAGAGATATCATGGATATCTTTGAGATGACCGGATTTGACAACATGCTTACGATTGTCTGATAGGGGGATAACGTGAAACAGACTCAATATACGACCAGAAAACGCAAGCTGGCTACCGTTACCTTGATCCGACTGGCGATTTTTTTTGTATCGCTGCTTGTTTTGATTGACTTTACGGTTTGGATGATGCTAAATCGAGAGGTGCTGAATATCTATCAGGACTTCTCAAAATCATACACGGATTTGCTTGCAAAAAGACTGCAGCCGGAAAAAGTCAAGGAGTATTTGGAAACCGGGAAAAAAGATGCTTACTACGGTCGGATCCAGACCTCGATGCAGGGGATGGTCGATCTGGGTGGGCTCCGTTATCTCTATGTTTTTGTTCCCGAGGAGGATGGGATTCGTTATATCTGGGATGCGCAGGCCGACGACGACTCCCGACCGCTGGGAGATAAGTGGTTGTACACCGGGGACTATCCTAAGGACGAGGTTTTCGAGGCTTATAATAAAGGGGTTGATCAGTTCGCTATCTACAGCTACGGAGATAACGATCTGGCAGCGGCAATCTCTCCGATTATCGACAAAGATGGAAAGGTGATAGCGGTTGTCGAGTCCGATATTCTCATGCCGCATGTCCGATCCAGCGCGGTGCGGATCGTATTCTTTGTGCTACTGTATCTGTTTGGCCTTATAGTGATCACGATGATCATCTTTTATTCCTTTGTACGACGACGGATCATAGGTCCTCTCCAAAAGCTGAATGTCGCTGCGATCGAGATGGCGGAGAATCCGGGCGACCACAGTGAACTGATCGTCGATATCCATACGGGGGATGAGATCGAGACGCTGGCCCGTTCCTTTGAGAACATGGACCAGAAGCTCCGTGAATACATCGAAGAAAATACACGTATTTTGATGGAGAAACAGCGTGTGAATACGGAGCTGAACTTAGCAACCAAGCTCCAGGCAGATAGTCTTCCGAGCAAGTATCCGGCCTTCCCGGATCGCAACGAGCTTTTGATCTACGCGGACATGACGCCTGCAAAGGAAGTCGGTGGTGACTTCTATGATTTCTTCTTTATCGATTACGATCATCTGGCGATCATCATAGCCGATGTATCCGGTAAGGGGATACCAGCCGCCATGTTTATGATGATGGCAAAGAGCATCCTCAAAAGCCGTGTCCTGTCCGGCGGGGATCCGGGCACGATCCTGCAGGATGTCAATAACATGATCTGTTCCAACAACCCGGAGATGATGTTTGTCACCATCTGGCTGGGTATCCTGAATACAAAAACCGGCATACTCTCGGCTGCCAACGGCGGTCACGAAAAGCCTCTTTTGATGCATCGGGGAGGACAGTTCGAGATCGTCAATGACAAGCACGGGGCAGCGGTCGGTCTGAAAAAGGGTCTCTCATTTCCGAACTATGAGATCCAGCTCGAGCCGGGCTCGAAGGTTCTGGTATACACGGACGGTGTGCCCGAAGCAAACGATAAGGATGAGAACCAGTTTGGTATGGATCGTTTGCTCCAGGCGGTCAACTCCGAGTCCAAGGGAGATCCCGAGGATATCCTGATGCTGATTGACCGAGAGGTTTATCTGTTTACGGGCGATGCCGAGCAGTTCGATGACCTGACGATGCTTTGCTTCCAGTATTTCGGTGAGGAGGGTTACCCCGAGTAACTCACTCCTCCACCAGCATGTGATAGGCTTCGATCTTGCGGATCCGACGTGCCATCAGGATCGAGAAGATAAAGGCGATCAGGATCATGCCGACACCGATGATCACGACACCGAGGATCGGGATCGGGAAGTTACACTTCATCATACCGAAGCTGCGCATCATCATACTCATATAAGGATTTGCTGCAAAATACGATACAATCGAAGATACGACTACGGACAAAATGATCGTCGGCATAAAGCTTTCGGCGGTCTGGAGGATCAGCTTACCGGAGGTAAAGCCCAGAGCCTTGTAAATGCCGTAGTCTTTTCTTTTGTTGTAAATCAGTGTCCGTACCATCAGGAAGAGGACGAGCAGGATGACGAACCCGGCGATCGCACACATTGTTGTCAACATCACGGTTGTGATACTCTTAAAGGTTGTCATGAGACCTTCCATGACCTCCTGCATATTGGCTGTAGCGATGATATGATCTCCAAACTTATCCGTACAAGCGTCGATCACGTCATTGGTTTTATCGGTGTCATCTAATTCGAAGTAAAAATACACCGTACTCTTTTCGGTATTCACCAGCTTCGACATGGCCGCTTCACTCATCAGGCCTTCTCTACCGACGTTTGAGGTGGACTGGATCAAGCCGGTGATCAGGTAGTTAGAAGTCTTTTCACCGTGCTTTAACTCGATTTCATCACCGACCTGATAGCCATAGTCCTTGGCAAATTTACCACTGACAGCGATCTCGTTATCGTACTTCGGGATATCTCCCTCATAGCAGCAATCCTTGTTACCCAAACGGTCCATATCATCGATGCCGTAAGTAAACAGCTTATCTTCGTCCTTGTAGAAAAGTGAAAGCATATAGACCTTACGGAGATTTTTTACGCCGTCATAGTCGTTCAGGAAGTCGTAGACTTCATCCTTGGCTTCGATATCGGTGCTGATGCCGCCATCGGCAACCTCCGTAGAAAAGTATTTCATGCTCGGATGCACATTGTAGTTTTCATAGAGCTGGTAACCGATCACGCAGCCGAAAACCAAAAGTCCCGTGACAAAAAAGGTGATGAGATTCTGCTTCATATTTCGCAGTGTTGTCTTCAGTGCGAGAGAGGTATTCAGGCCAAACACAGACTTATCCAGACGTACACGGTTTTTACGGAAGGTATGACTTTTTTGGCCGTCACGCAGTGCCTCGATCGCCTCTATTTTTTTGATTTTTTTCGAGGATAAAAATGTCACGAGCAAGGTAAATACGATGACAAACAAAACCGGAACCAGCGTTGCCGTCAGATTTAACGATACCTGATAGGGGGTACCGCTCTGTCCGGTTACGATCGTGGCCATTACCGGCATGACGACATAAGACACGCCCGTGCCGATGACACTGGCGATGATCGCCAGGATCCCAAACATGGTATACATCGAGCGACGGATTTTCCCCGAAGTATAACCGATACTTTTCAGTGCACCGATGGTTTTCATATTCTCTCGGATGTAGTTGGTTACGCTGTTTTTTACCATCAGCAGGATCACGATCACGAGGATCATAGCCATCACGAGAAAGGCAACTGCCAGGATCATCGCCATAAAGGTTTTTCCGGAAATCTCATCTTTGAAAAGCTCGATTGTGACTTTCATATCCGGGTTGGCGGTGAGGAGTTCATTCATAATAGAGACTTTAAATTTGTTTGGCTTTACGTCGTCCTTCAGGGAAAAAGAGATCACCGATGCCTTTGCGGTATCGCCCATTTTTTCAGCGACTTCCTGATAACTCTCATCGTCTAAAACAAAGACATAATTACCGGTATTATTACTGGAAAAATAAGTCGTGCTGAAAAACCCTCGTATGGGGAAGGAGTAGGTCTTACCGAGCAACTCAAACTCATAGGTGTCGCCCATGTGATAGCCACCGCTCGTTGCAAACTGATTGGGCAGATATATATAATGTCCGGTGATGGAGGTATCCTCCGTTATGATCTCCGAGCGGTTCATCGTCCGTTCAAACTCATTGGCGTTATTGATAAACAGTTCATTGATGATCGAGCCCTCACCGAACTTCATGGATGTCGCTCCGTTGGCAAGCATCGATGAGGTTTCGTATGTCTCGACATCCTCCGAGAGGACGTCCTTTAGCTCCGCATCCTCGATCTCGGACGTATAGTTTGACAGGATGATCACACCGTCACCGGCGTTGAGGCGTTTGCCCTCCTCCTCGGCGGAGGGATACGCGTCCAGGAAGATCAGGCATACGAGTCCGATCAGCATCGAGGTCAGGATCATCAGTATTAATAACCCGATCGAGGTTCCTTTGTTTTTGCGGAAATTTGCTTTCGTTAAGATATTCATAGCATACGCTCCATTTCTTATTTGACTGGTTATTATTCTATCCCCTCTGTCCGGTTTACCATCCCATGGAAACCAGGAAATCCGAAAGTTTCTGATGACGTTCCTTGTCTCCGGATATGTACTTGCCGAGTTCACATTCGCCGACGATTTCGCCGTCACGGACATAGAGGATCCGATTACCGCGACGGGCACTGCGGATATCATGGGTGACCATCACGATCGACTGGCCGGCATCGTTGAACTCACACAGCGCATCGAGGACTTCCTTACCGGTTGCGGAGTTGAGAGCTCCGGTCGGCTCATCCGCGAAAACCAGATCCGGATTATTGATCAGGGCTCTCGCCATGCCGACGCGCTGTGCCTCACCACCGGAGATTTGTGTCGGGAACTTATCCCACAGCGCCTCTCCGATACCGACACGCTTTAATGCGGCTTTGGCTTTTTCTGCTACTTCTTTTTTATTCTTGTTGATGAGCAGTCCGGCTGCCATGCAGTTATCGAGAAGACTCATCGAATCCACCAGGTAGATCTGCTGGAACACAAATCCGCAATGATCTCTGCGGAACACCGCCAGCTCATCGACCGACATCCCGGTGATTGTCTGTCCGGCAAAGGTGATCTCGCCGAGCGTCGGCTTATCCATACCGGACAGTGCGTAAAGGAGTGTCGACTTGCCGGCGCCGCTGGCGCCCATGATGACGGTGAAGTCTCCTTTGTTGATTTCCAGATCCAGGTTTCTCAGCACGTGCTGCTGAACACCGCCGGTTGAAAAGGTTTTGCAAAGCTTGTTGGTTTTGATAATTGCTTCCATGAGTTTCCTCCGTTCTAATCTTGTTTTGTCCTCCCGGTAGCGGGAGGTCTCTTTCATCGTTGTGAGCTTATCGTACCACGTCAACCCTTAACCGTCTTTAAGAAACTCTTAAAAAACTCTTAAATCGAAAAAAGCAAAAAAAAGACCGGTCACTCTGACCGGCCGGTAAGACAAATGATTTAGATGAGCCGCAGATAAAAGGTTACGGTAAAGCCGTCGTCGCTCGCCAGCTCGATATAGCCATCCATGTTTTGGATATAGTAATCGGTCAGGTACAGGCCCAGTCCCGCACCATCGCGCTCAGCGGTGTTATTGCCGCGATGGTATTTTTCTTTTAATAAAGGAAGCTCCTCCGCACTGACCCCCTCACCGGAGTCTGAGATCCGCAGGATCAGGTAGTCCTTGTCGGTCTCAGCCTCGACGCGGATGTCTGTCCCGGCGTATTTATAAGAGTTCATAAATACATTATCGAAGGCCTGCTGCAGGCGCAGCTTGTCAACGAATACGTGACAGGGCGGTATCGTAAAGGAAGAGGCCTTGTTCATATAGTCCGCTGTTCGGATCGCCTGCTCGACGACATCGGCCGGGTACTCCGCCGGGCTGACGGTGATCTCCGTGATGTCCTGGATGCTGGCGTTAAACAGGTTATCCACCAAGGTGGTGATCTGATCGGACTTGATATTTACGGTGTTAAAAAGCTCCTTGACCCTCTCCTCACCTGCAAGCTCGTAGCCGATCTCCGAGGTGGACTTGATGGAGGCGACGGGCGTTTTGATATCGTGAGAGAGCTTGGCGACGATCTCCTTTTTTTCATCGTTTGCCTTTTTTTCCGCAGCGTGAGCCTTTTTTAACTCGCTCCGCATCAGGTCAAAGCTCTCCGTAAAGCTGCCGAAGATATGTCCCCGATCCAGTGTGAGTGGCAGGTCGAGATTGCCGGCAGCCACGCGCACGGCGAAGTCCTTGAGCAGGGCAAAGGGACGGATGATGCGGTGATTCAGATACAGTAAGAAGATCAAAATGATCATAAGCTGGATCAGCGAGGTGATCAGGATACACCAGATCATCTGTTGTTTATAACTCTCGATCCGTTTGACTGTCGTATTGACAAAAAGCACCTTACCGATGACGTTGCCGTCGACGGTCAGATCGAGGATGGTGTCCTGTTTTTGGATCGCTTCGGTGAGGTTGTCGGAGCAGGTCGGATCATTTTTATAGAGGAGCTTTCCGTCGGTATCGAGGATCGCATATAAAAAGGATGGATCATACCGGCTCTCGTCACCGTAGGAGGTCTCGATGGACTTCAGGCAGCGGTTGATACCGATCGTATCCTGTTGGATATCATCGATGCTGTTCAGGATGAGCAGGCTGATCACACATTCAATCACCACGCTCAAAAGGAGAAGAGATATTACGAATCGTTTTTTCACCGGTCACCTCCGGACTGTCGCCCTCCGCCCGAGACAAAACGGTAGCCTTCTTTCCAGACGGTCACGATATAGGTTGGCTCCTTGGGATCGGTTTCGATCTCCTCGCGGAGCTTGCGGATGTGGACATTCAGCGTCCCGTCGGCGGTGAACTTATCGTTCCAGACATTATCAAAAAGCTCCGCCTTGGTGATCAGCCGGTCGGGGTTGTCTGTGAGGTATTTGAGGAGCTTGAACTCCATATTGGTCAGCTTTCTCACCTCGCCGTCGATCCGGATATTTTTGTTGACACTGTCCACGCTCAGGTGGCCGTCGTCGTAGTCGCTGACCTCAGTCTTTGTCGACTCCGTGTCGCCAAAGCGCTTGAGCACGACACGGACCTTGGCTAAAAGAACGCCCAGCGAATAAGGCTTTTCGATATAGTCATCGCCGCCGATATTGAGGGCGATCAGCTTGTCATCGTCGGTGTTTCTCGCAGAGATAAACAGGATGGGGAGGTCCATCGTCTCGCGGATTTTTTTGCACAGATCAAAACCACTCCCGTCGCCCAGATTGATGTCGAGCAGGATCATGCGGGTGGTGTTTTCGGCTAAAAAGTCCACGGCCTCCGACTGTGAGTAGACGGCAGCGGAGCGGACCTCGAACATATTAAAATACTCGCAGGTGTTATCCGCCAGTGTTTTTTCATCGTCGATGATCAGGCAATCATAGTTCATAACGGGCTCCCCTTATCGATAAAATGCGGTGTTTCCACCCCAAATCTTACCACGATTGGTCCCTTTTTGCAACAGGGAAAAGAGGGAGCTATCGCTCTCTTCATCGACAGGAAACGCTTGCAATCAGGGGGCATTTTTAGTATAATAGGAACACTAAGATGGGTAATTGGCCCCCAAATGCCAAAATACAATCAAAGAGGAGTAAAACGGGATGGGAAAATCACTTCGAAAAACACTTGCGACCGGGATGACATTTGCTCTGTTGCTGACAGCAGTGAATGGTTCCGAGCCGGCAGAGGCTAAGTCAGCCAAGAAACTAAGTATCAGCAAAACCAAGGTATCGTTACAGGTAAACGACACGCAGACTCTGACGGTCAAAAAGGTAGCGGCCAAAAAAAGGGCAAGTATCAAGTGGAGTTCCTCAAATAAAGCCGTAGCGAAGATCTCGATCAATAAAAAGAATCGTGCAAAGGCTACCGTTACTGCCAAGAAAAAGGGCGAAGCCGTTATCACGGCGAAGCTCTCCGGCAAAAAGGTCACCTGCAAGGTAACGGTCACACCCCGTGTTTATAAAACCAAAACCGTCAGCGTCAATCCGGACTGGGAGTACGCATCGAGCTGTGCGATCAAGGACGGAACGGCGACGCTGTATACTGTCACCGCGAAAAACGCCAAGGGTGTCACCGTGTGCATCAACGCGGGACACGGAACAGAGGGCGGAACAGAGGTAAAGATTCCCTGTCATCCGGACGGAAGCCCGAAGATCGTCTCCGGGTCGACAGCAGCCGGTGCGACAGAGGCGACGGCCGTATCCGCCGGTATCACGTTGCTCGACGGTACACCGGAGTATGTCGCTACCCTCAAGGCAGCGAAAAAGGCGAAGACAGCACTTTTAAATGCCGGTTATAATGTCCTGATGATCCGCGAGTCCGACGATGTCCAGCTGGACAATCTCGCGCGTACGTTACTCGCCAATCACTATGCGGATTGTCATATCGCGATCCACTACGATCAGAATATCACAACCAGAGACGCCGGGGTGTTTTTCTGTAGCATCCCCGACGACGAGGGCTATAAAAATATGGAGCCGGTTAAGACCTGGTGGGAGCAGCATATGCGTCTCGGCCACGCCTGCGTGGACGGACTGGTCGCTGCCGGGATGAACCGTAAGGGCGACGGCACAGTGCCGATGGATCTGACACAGACCTCCTTTAGTACGGTACCGTCCATCGATCTCGAGGTCGGCAACCAGGTATCTCTTTTGACCAACCAGCGACTCTCGATGATTGCTGAGGGTATCCGCCTCGGCCTGGATGAGTTTTTCGGCTATCGCAAGCCGAAGACGGAGCCGTCTGTTACACCGGCGCCGCTGTACACGCCGGAGCCGGGCAACGATAACATGACCTATCAGAACGATGTCTCCGCGGAGATGATCACGTATACCTACTGGGCAAAGCGCCAGAAGGATGCCGATAAAATCCTGCTGGATGAGGCAGGGATCCGTGCAAAGAATCAAAAGTTTATGGACGATCCCGCGACGAATATGGTGGATCTGAAAAATGCCACCATGGAGTACGATGCGGCTGCCAGGCAAAAGACCCTCGCAAAGGGGACCTACAATGATATCGTCTCACGAATCGGTAGCAAAAAGTCACTCTGTGTGGGCGGTGTGATCATCGGTTACGAAACGATCATGGATTGGTTCGATGAGATGAAAAAGAACATCGAGGAGGCACCGGTCGATACCGTGAAGACCAAACAATACGCGATCTGTACCAAGCGTGCCGATCTGTGGATGGCGCCGAATACAGATCCGGTTGGCTGGGACGAGAACGATTCGGATGATGAGTTTATAAACTCCTCGATCAATGTGAACGAGCCGTTTATTATCGACGGCTATACCAAGGACGGACGTTTTTATCACGGGACGACCACCAACTGCTCCGGTTGGGTGGAGTCGGATCACTTCGCGATCTGTGATGATAAGGAGACCTGGCTCGCGCAGTGGGATCTGCCGGGATCTCAGTTACTCGTTGTGACGACGAGCCACATCACACTGGAGAAATCCTTCCTCGATCCGGCCGTGTCCGGTGTCGACCTGATGCTCGGGACACAGCTCCCGCTCGTACCGAGAGACGAGTTGCCGACGACGATCGCCGAGAGAGGCACCTGGTACAACCACGCTGTCTATCTTCCGACGAGGGATGAAAACGGTAAGCTCGCTCGTGCCGTCGCGCTGATCAGTGCGCATCACGATGTGAGCATAGGCTATCTGCCGTTGACAAAGAAAAATATCCTGAAGGTTGCCTTCTCCTGTCTCGGTGACCGATACGGATGGGGCGGTATGCTGCACGCGATGGATTGCTCGATGTTTACGCGTTCGATCTACCGTTGCTTCGGCTTTGAACTCGCCCGCAATACCAGCTGGCAGAGAGCGATGCCTACCTACAAGGCGGATCTGACGTCGCTGACGGACAAAGAAAAGAGACAGGCGATCAGTGCGCTTCCGGCAGGAACGCTACTGATGTTCTCCGGCCACATCACGATGTATGTCGGAGAGGTCGATGGCAAGCAGTATGTCATCAGTGACATGGGAGGCGCATCGGAGACAGAGGATAGTATCGGTGCGGATCTCAAAGTGATCAACCGTTACTGTGTCGCGCTCAATTCATTGGATATTCGCCGCAAGTCCGGCACGACCTGGTTGACGGAGATGCTGACGGGTATCGTACCGTGGCAGGATTAATTGTAACAGGATAAAAAGGAGGAGTGCTATGGATTTTCAAGCAATCGTGGATGGGATGACCGCCATGGCATGTGTTGTTTCCGTGGAGAATCTCGGCGAGGGACGATACGGGAAGCTCCGGATCGTCACCGGGAATAAGGCCTATATCGGCTCGATCGAGAACCCGGCTCCCGGTACGGAGATGCTTACCGATAAGTTTGTCCCCAATACCGAGTACACCGATTACTTAACTCGCGATCTGAACTTCGAGGATTACTGTTATCGCGCGGCTGTCCAGAAAAAATGTCTGCACTCCTATGTGCATCCGGACCGCATGAATGTCTGGTTTAATATGAGTTTTCTTCCGATCGCTCATGAGGAGGACAATCTCTGTTATTGTCTGTATATCATGGAGATCAATTTCGAAGCCAGCTCGGAGAGTATGTCCGATATCTCGGGAGAGATGGCGTCGGCGGTCCTCGAGACCACGATCAAGCTGCGTGGTACGACGGATTTCCGATCTACGATCAAGGACGTCGTTGCTGATATCCGAAAGATCTGTGATGCCGAGCATTGCTGTATCCTGACGATGAACGATTATGATCGAACCTGTGAAGTCTACGGCGAAGCCTTTGCCGAGGGGACCGACCTTCTTTCCATGGAGCACTATCTGGACGAGGGCTTCTATGATATTGCAGAATCCTGGGAGGGCACCATCGCCGGGAGCAACTGCCTCATCGTTAAAAATGAGCAGGATATGGAGGTCGTTAAGGAAAGAAATCCGCGCTGGCATGAATCCCTGACGCAGGCCAGAGCCAAGACGATCGTACTCTTCCCGCTGAAATCAAGAAATCAGCTTCTCGGCTATATGTGGGCGATCAACTTTGATGCCGACAATGCGGTGAAGATCAAGGAAACCCTCGAGCTGACTACCTTTATTCTCGGCTCTGAGCTTGGTAATTATTTATTGCTTGACCGGTTAAAAATCCTCAGTTCACGAGATATGCTGACTGGCGTCCAGAACCGTAATGAGATGAATAATTACGTCGACGGTCTGAGTGAAGGCAAGGAGTATTCCGGTTCCGTCGGAGTTATTTTTGCGGATCTGAATGGCTTGAAAAAAATAAACGATGAGGATGGTCACGCAGCCGGTGATACGCTGTTAAAGGATGCGGCTAAGGCACTGTGTGAGGTATTTAATGAGTCCGAGATTTTCCGTGCCGGCGGTGACGAGTTCTCGATCATCGTACAGGATGGTATTACCGAAGAAAAATTAGCAGAAAAAATCGAGCAAATCAGAACAGCCGTCACGCACTACGACCGGGTATCGTTTGCCCTCGGTGGCAGTGTCGAAGACGACTGTGTCAATGTCCGTCGTGCACTCCGTCACGCGGATGAAAATATGTACGCAGATAAGCAAAGATATTACTCGGAGTTCCCGGACAGGAAGCACCGATAATAACGGTTATTATTTGCATTACAATTCTTACTTTTTACCGGCAAAAAAATCATCCAGTTTTTTCAGGAGCCCGTCGCGATCGATCGTCTTTAAGAGATAATCCGCGGGCTCCAGTTTTACGACCGAAAGCACACTGTCCTTATCGCCGTGACTGGTTAAAAACATTACCGGAATACTACCGGTATCCGAGTCATTTTTCAGCATCGCTGCAACCTGTGGTCCGTTTGCGATCGGCATCTCATAGTCCAGGAGGACGAGGTCGACTTTGTTTTTGGCGAGCTGGCTGATTGCCTGCACACCGTTGTTGGCCATGCGGACATGATAGCTGCCGCTCAGCCACTCGCGGATCGTCCACATATAGGTGAGATCGTCGTCAACGATCATCACAGTCTTTTTCCGGTTCTCGCCGGAATTCTTCTCGAGATATGTCGATACATTTTTCAAAAGCAGATCGATATCCAGCGGGCGCATATAGCACTCGAGGATGTTCTGCTCGGGGATGATTTTCTTTACGATATTATACTGGTCGAGCTCGCCGATCAGGATCAGACCGAGGTCTCTGTCGCTCACGATGTCCTTGAGATAAACCAGGGTGTCCGTGATCTCCTCCATCCCGTCGCTCATATAGAGGATCATCAGCTCGGTATCGTCGAGCACTTCCTCGATTTCTTTGATCTTGGCGTGGAGAAATACCGTCTTGATATCACTTCCGTTAAACTTGGAGATCAGGCTTTTTGCCAAAAAACTCTCCGTCACGCTGACGATCGCAACCTGTCCTACATCCTTAATTTCTTCCACATTAGCCTCCCTTTCCGGAATACGTTTGGTATTCCCGGTTGTTGTTTGACGGGTGCCTGCCTCACAGTGACTGCAGCGCTTCTTCCGCCTGTTTCTGTATATCCTCCCACTTCATTTCCAAGCAAAGAGCACGGATCGTTTCCATGCGTTTCTGATCTGCCTCCGGCAGCTGATACTGACTGAGGTCTTTCATCAGCTCATCCATCAGATCGAAATCCATACTGGATGCGATCTCGATGATGGTCTGGTAAGCCTCTTTGCGCTCAGCCACACCGAGGTCGGACTGCGCCGTTTCCTCCGGCTGTAAAAAGGCCAGCTTCTCAGCGAGGCTCCGATAGAGGGTGAGTAGCTCCTCTGCGTGTGCCTCGAGGTAGGCATGGTCGTTGTTATTACCGGCGTCCTCCAGGCTTCTGGCGAGCTCGGAGATCCGGCTCGCACCGATGATGCGAGCGGAGCTTTTTAATGCGTGAACCTTGATCGTATAGCCCTCGATATCGTCGTCGCGATACAGCTGCTCGAGTTCGTCGGCTTTGGCAGCGGCCGTGCGATAAAACACGGTTAGGATCGACAGGAAGCCCTCCGGCGAGCCACCGTTTTTGACACCCATTCGGAGATCGATCTCCGGGATGTCATAGAGCTCCGGCGGGAGAGGATCGGTTGGGGTATCCTCGGTAGGAGCCGGCGTGTCGGTGTCTGTTACATCAGCGTTTTCGTCCTCATCAAAAACCGGCTCGATCAGTTTATCATCCGGCAGCAGGTGTTGGAGCATGATTTCCAGGCGCTCGCCGTCCACCGGCTTAGACAGATAAGAGGTGAAGCCGGCCTGTAAAAACATTTCTCTGGCTCCGGAGACCGCGTTGGCGGTCAGTGCCACCGTCGGTGTTTCTGCATTTTTCCCGGACTCGCGCAGGTGCTCCATCGTTTCGATACCGTCCATCTCCGGCATCATATGATCGATAAAAATAGCATCGTATTTGTTTTCATCAGCGAGGATCAGGGCTGCTTGACCGGACGTCGCCGTGTCGATTTTCAGCTCGGTTCTCTTGAGGAGATTTTCGATGACGGACAGGTTTACCTCCGTGTCATCCACGACGAGGATTCTCGCCTCCGGCGCGTGGAACAGCTCGTGGTAGACCGTCTGCTCACGGGCATCAAACAGTGCTGCGTAGTCGCCGATCTCGGCCCACTTGCAGACCTTCTGCTCGACGGTAAAGGAGAAGGAGGAACCGTCTCCGTATACACTGGAAACATCCAGCTTGCTACCCATGATTTCGAGCAGTCGGAGGGTGATATTCATCCCGAGGCCGGTGCCCTCGATGGTACGATTTCGCTCCTCCTCGATACGGGTAAAGGACTCAAAGAGCTTCTCCATATCCTCCTCGCGGATGCCGATACCGGTGTCGGAAACAGCGATCGTCAGCAGGATATGATCGTCATCTCTTTTCTCATAAGAGAAGCGGAGGGAGACCGTGCCGGACTCTGTGTATTTGACTGCGTTGGTGAGGAGATTCAGCGCGCATTGACGCAGGCGGATCTCATCGCCGTACAGCAGATACGGGGTGGTTTCATCGACATTGATCTCGAAATTTAATCCCTTTTCCTCGGCGCGACCTCGTACCATATTGACGAGGTTATTGATCAGAGAGGAGAGCTCATACTGTACCGGGATGAGTTCCATCTTGCCCTCCTCGATCTTGGACAGGTCGAGGATATCATTGATCAGAGAGAGGAGTGTTTTACCGGCAGACATGATGTTGCCGGCGTATTCTTTTGTCTGTGGTTCTTTGCTCTCGCGCAGGATCATCTCGTCCATACCGAGGACTGCATTGATCGGGGTGCGGATCTCGTGTGACATATTGGCGAGGAAGCTGGACTTCGCCTGGTTGGCTCGATCGGCGATCGCCTTTTGTTCCTCGAGATCGGACATATATTTAAAGTGCTCGGTCTCGTCGACCAGCGAGTAGATGGTGCCGACGTCGTCTCCTTTATCTTTCAGGATATTTTTCTCCGGGATATAAATCTGGTTGTTGCGGACGATGTTCTCGTCGAACTCGGCGGCTCGTGTGATCTCTGCCAGGACCTTTTCCGGGTGCGTTTTGATCTCCGGGAAAAGCTGCTCCATAGGGATGTTATAATACTGGACGGTGCCGTTGTTATCCGTCGCCAGGATCCCCTCCGAGAGGCGGTCCACGACGTACTCTCGTGCGAGCTCGGTCATGCCCAAAAGGTCGAGTCGGAGGATCGCCATCAGCATGGTGATCGTCCCTAAAAAGTATCCGATCATCGTGATATCATAGACGTCGGTGAGCGTTCCGATTCCGATCATCTGTGCGACAAAGAAGCCGGACTGGATGATGCTGGCTTTTAATACGGCGAGCAGACGACGGCGCATCTCGCGTCGATTTTCTTTTGTTATTCTATAGATCAGCGCACTGATACCGATCACGATATAGATAAATTGTAATGTGATAAAAATGGTGTGTACGATACCGTTTCCGTGTGAAAGCTTCGGAAAAATACCTCCGGTTGCAAATCGGATATTCGAGTAATACAGGTTGTTTGACGGCATCGTCAGGATGACGATGTAGATGGCTACATTGGTCAGCACGATGATCGCACGGACAAAAAACGGGATTTTTATTCGGATAAGTTCGAGGATAAAAAATACAAAGAAGGTCACGATCCATACGCGCCCGCCATAGGAAAGCTTTACTCCCGTGACGAAAGAATCCTGTGTTTTTGCCGTCATCTCCTGCAGGTAACCGATGCAGTTTACGAGCAAGGCAACGCAGCTGGCAAACAGATAGGAGTGCACCGGTGTTTTCCATTTGCGGAGGATGATCCAGCTCTCCAGAAACACGCAGGCAATACAGATATACTGGATGATCAACAGGATGTCATGCATGGTTTATCTCCTTTGTTACGGCATCATACGATGCGAACGATTACACGTCCTTAATTATACACAAAATCGTGCGTGTCAGCAAGGTTTTTTTGCGGTGGGCGATCAGATCACGCCCAGGTGTTCCAGCAAAACCTTGGTGCCGATCAGGATCAGAATAATACCGCCGGCGAACTCGGCTTTTGATTTGAACCGTGCACCAAAAACACTGCCGATATAGATGCCTGCGGCAGACAGGATAAAGGTTATTACGGTGATCAGCGCTACCGACGGAAGGATACTGACATTTAAAAAGGCAAAGGAAATGCCTACGGCGAGTGCATCAATACTCGTTGCGATAGCGAGAAGGAGCATTGTTTTAAAGCCGAAGTCGTCGTTTAATTCTTCTGTTTTACTACATGCTTCCCGTATCATGCTGAGACCGATCAAAAGCAACAGACCAAAAACAATCCAATGATCGATGCTGTCAATCAGATACGAAAACCGCGATCCGAGCAGCCAGCCGATGAGGGGCATCAGTCCCTGAAATCCACCAAAATATAATCCGGCCAGAAGCACATGCTTTGTCCGGATTTTTTCTACGCTTAGTCCCTTGCAGATCGACACGGCAAAGGCATCCATACTCAATCCGACTGCAATCAGAATCAGTTCCCACAGTCCCATTTGTTTTCTCCTGTATTTTATTTCATTGTCTTTTCCGGGCTTCGCCCGATAACATGGAGTTCTCGCTCAACCAACATCCGATTAATGGCATTCATCACTCTCTTTTTATCTGCGCTCCACAGGGGCGCCACGAGTAGTTTTTTGTCTCCGTCCCCGGTCATCCGATGGATCACAACGTCATCCGGGATGATCGCCAGGCAGTCCGCCAGGACATCGAGGTACGTATCCATTTCCATCGTTTGAAACTTACCGGCATGATATTCTTTTTCCAGATCTGTTCCCTTTAATACGTGGAGAAGTTGGAGCTTGATGCCATCAATTCCGTTACCTACGACATAGGAGACAGTGTCTTTCATATCTTCTTTGGACTCACCGGGAAGACCGAGTATTACATGTACGATCACGCTTAGCCCACGCTGCTTTAGCTTTTTCACGGCAAGATCATACACCGAAAGATCATACCCTCGACGGATATACGTGGCCGTCTCCGGATGGATTGTCTGGAGACCCAGCTCCACCCATACCGGCTTGATCCGGCTCATCTCCTCTAACAGATCGAGCACATCATCCGGCAGGCAATCCGGTCTGGTCGCCACGGAAAGGCAAACGATATCCGGATGGTTGATCGCCTCCGAGTAGAGTGCTCTGAGTCGGTCCACCGGGGCGTATGTACCCGTAAATGCCTGGAAATATGCGATATAGGAGTCCCCATTGTATTTCCCGGCCACCCGGGCTTTCCCTCGCTCAATCTGCTCGGTTATGCTTAAGTTCGGGTCCTCGGCAAACTCACCGGCGCCTCCCGCGGAACAGAAAATACAACCGGCGGTCCCCTTTGTCCCATCCCGGTTTGGACAGGTAAACCCGCCGTTCAAAGAAATCTTATAAACCTTTTTTCCAAATTCGTTTTGGAGATACTCGTTTAATCTCATATGCTTTTCACTATAATGTGCAATCGGTAGGAAAAATAGTGCCATCGAAATCGGATACGTTTTCGCGAATCCATTATAGCAAAAAGCCCTTGCTTCCGCAAGGACTAATCTGGATAAATAAGCGTGCAAAAAAAGCAGGTGAAGGGAATCGAACCCTCGTATCTAGCTTGGAAGGCTAGTGTTCTACCATTGAACTACACCTGCATGTCTTTTGACGTATGAAGTTTCACAACAAAAGCCATTCTATCGCACTTTGAAGGATTTGTCAAGTGTTTTTTGAAAGAATTCCCAGCACATTTTCTGCTATTCATGCCCATCTCATGCCCACTACGGAAAACTAAGCCATTTTCTTCATCGTCGGAAGTTGAAGTTTTTTAATCTCCGATGCCTTTTCGTCGTCAGTGACATGCACGTAAAGATCCATCGTTTGAGCAAGATTTTTGTGTCCGAGTATCTTTTGGAGCACCTTTGGTTTCATACCGTCTTCGATGCATCGAGTTGCGAAAGTATGGCGGAGAGAGTGCATCGTGAGCTTCTCAACACCAATTTTCTTGGCGATCCGAGCAAGACACTTGTTGTAAACATAGTTTATAAGTGGTTTCCCTTCTGATCCTACAAACACAAACTCGTGATACTCCATTGAAACGGGTTTCTCGGCTCGTTGCATTTTTCGCCTTTTAAGGACCTCATACGCATCATCGGTCAGCGGGATAGTGCGTATAGACGACTTTGTTTTTGGAGAATTCACTTCAAAAGCTTTCTTTTCTGCGTTATAGAACATTGTGCCGTTGATGTGGATCTCCCGTGCTTCCCAGTCGATATCCTTCCACCTGAGTGCACTCATCTCTCCACAACGAAGCCCCGTGTTCAGGATAAACACAAATACATCATAATGTGCATAATCCTGACCGACTTCCATGAATTGGCACTGTTCATCAAATGTCATTATGGTTCTTTCAGGTGTTTCCTCTCGAAGATATTTTACATTCTTTGTGACTGGATTCGCATGTATCATTTTGTTCTCAACCGCACTTTCAAATAACGCACCCATGATACTCTTAACCTTTGCAACGCTTCCTGTCACATCGCCCTGAGACTGTGCATAGTTAATGACCTGCTGGCAATTGATAGGAAGAACCTTACTGACTGATTGACTCCCTATGATCGGAGAAATCCGATTAAAAAACCTCGCCCTATAGGACATGAGAGTGTTGAACTTTAGAGTATTTCCTTTAATCTCATTCATCCAATACTCAAACCACTCATCTACAGTCATGTCCGGATTGACTAATACCCCGTAGTGTTCCTTCTCGTAAGAGAAATCTAAAAGCCATGCCTTTGCTTCCGTAAGCTTATTGAACGTCTTGGCTAGTCTTTCTCGACCAGAGCGAACTCTGGCCTGGTACTTGCCGTTTTTAGCTTGACGGAGCCCCTTTCCCAGCTCCTTTCCTTTTAAATCCTTTCCGATAGATATCAAACCCCCTTTAAAGAGGCCAGATCGTATATCCAACGATATTATATCATTATCCGACCTCAAAAACAACAAATTTCTCCTATATCTCAACTTCTTTTGATATAAACTCTATGAACTCCTTCTTCTTGATTATCCGTTTATTTCCGATATGAAGAACAAACGGACACCTTGGATCACTTGTCAACTCGCGAAGCTTAACAATCCCGATGGAACTAAATGCAGATGCTTCTTCGATGCTCATGGCTGCCTTTTCCCAAATCGGTATCTCTAATTCCCTCATTTTACCACCCCTTTATATCGTCAGAGCGTTGATTATCAGATACATCTTTGTTATCACCTAGTATATATCGTGTATTTGTGTTCAGGAAGCTCTTGAAATCGCTGTATTCAAGCCTATGTTCGTTCAAGTGTGTATTTAGCCACGAGGCGCAGTCTTCGTTCGGGTCGTAAGTATCAAGTTCGTTTTTCACAAGTGCTTCCATTTCTTTTAATGCGAGTTCGCCCCATATTGTTTTTATCTTAAAAAGGGTTGAAATGATACCGCTCCCGTCAAGAAGATAACGTATACTACGCGAAAGATCGTAGTTCTTTGTAGCAGAACTTCTTAATACGTGGTTAATATCCTTATTCTCCATGCGTAGTAAAGCCGTCACTTTACTATCGTTTTTTATGACTCCAGAACGAACTCTTTTGAAAGAATACATTTGGAGCATAGTCGAGGTAATCAGTTTACGGTATTCATCGTCAGTCTTAATGAACATCATCTGATCACAAAGCTGATATGCGTATTCACCTCGAAATACAGCCTCAAACCTGACCCATGTATCACAGTTCATTGCTTTTTCTAGTTTGTTTCCAGATCGTTCAATCTGTTCGAGTCTTTTATCGTATATTCTCAAGCGTGAATTACTCTGGGATGCGCCCAGGTATATAGTTGGGACTTCCTTGCCTCGAATAAACCCCTGAATTTTAAGATCAAGCTTTCTCAAAAACGTGTCTGTATGGTCTTTGTTAAGAACCTCTCGACACACCGCAACTCTTTCTGCTAATAGATCGCGATATATATTTGTGACACGGATATCCTCATTGATATAGTCGACGGTTAAGTCTATTCTTGAAAGCCGAATAGTGTACGATAGACTACTTGCCTGTCTGATCACCTCATAAGGACGTCTATTAGTTTCGCGACAATAGTAATCCAACGCTTGAGCGCTAAATCTGACTACAACCCCCATATCAGCTCGATCTTCATGAAAAGCTGTGACGAAATAGAACTCGTGATCCCCGAAGGAAAAACCGTGGGTGTATCCCGCTGGAAGCCCATTTCTTATCATCTTTATGGTACCAAAGATTTGATCAAGGTCTAAAGCGTCAGAAAAATCATTTATGATCCACTCAGCAGTATGGAACCAATCCAATATTTTTTTTTTCGGTTTTGATTTGAGACGACAGCTGCAATACCGCAGTAAACTCATCTACTCCCAATTCTACCATACACATCAACTTCTTTCTTATATTCCAGAGCCCCCGTGGTTACACCACGGGGGCTTAGCTTAACTATGATCATCTCATGCAGTCTTTGATGTCGGCTTGATTATCTCAAAGTCTTTGAACCGCAACAACAGATCATAGTTAATAGCGAATGAGTTTTCCTCATCAAAATCGATTAGACGGATCGTATCGCCTTTTTGTGGCGAGTCATGACGCGAGAACACTGTAACGTCAAAGTTACGGAAGAGGTTGTTCTCTCGCTGTTTTCCATTCTTATCAGTGCCGTAATCATAGTCGTCCTTGATCACCATGAGAGTAAAGGTTAGTCCATCAGGGAGGACTCCCTTTTTGTCTACGTACGGACGAACGGAAACAACCTTGTACTGATTATGCGTTACTTCGAGGAACTTATTTCCGTCAACAACCGTCCGAGTAAACATAAATGAATTTGCTATGCTCATATGCGTGTCTCCTTTCTTCCCTTGCGGGAGTAATGATTTATGTAACAAGCCCTTTGGCGTTACATCATATTTCTTTGTGTCTCTGTGATCCTTTCTCAATCAGTAACTGCTTTAATAACGCAGGATCGTCAATAAACGGCATCTGTATTATTACTACATCCTTCCCTGGAAGTGACACGTAACCGCAATGATCTTGAAGATGCATATTCTTATCTATAAGCGAATGCGGGTACATCATTGTCAGTGACTCTGCCGAGATAGTTGATCCCATGTAAATCTTGATCCCAAATTGTTCTCGAACCGCTGTATCGATAACCTTGGCATTGAACTGTTGACTGACAAAGATCAGATGGTAGCCAAAACTACGTCCCATGAAAGCTAAGTGACTGATCTTCTTCATAAGTGCGGTGTGTTCAGCGGTCGTCTTAGACAACGCATAACTGCATACCTCGTCAAATAACAGATACTCGTTGCCACGCTGTTTGCGTTGAATAGCATTACAGAAACGATCATAGAAGCTATCAAAAACATCGTCACACCCGAGATATTCGCCATATCTCTCTACGATCCCGTCCCAGTCTCTGTCCGCCTTAAAGTCACAGACCGAAAGATGTGCGGTTGGATCGTTAAGTATCTGATATACGATAAATTGAGCAGATACTGTTTTACCGCCACCCGTCAGACCGGCAATCAGCAAGTGGGGCGTTTTTAGGGGATCCCAGTAAAGAGGAGTCTTCACGCCCTCAAGCCAGTCGGCGTGATCATAACCTATTTTTATCTTTTCCAATGTATCTCATCTCCTGATCTAGTTGATCATCGCGCAAATGCCCCACGTCTGCGGAACACTTCTCTTTGACGACTATCTTATACTTGCTTAGCAGACGTGTATAGTCAGCGTTTCCCTCCGCGTAGTATAATCTAAACCATACGCTGTTTGGCATTTGTGCATATGTCCCGAAGAACCGCCAGTTCAACCCGCGAGCAAGCAAGTAGCGTCCCAACTTTATCTTTAAGCGACCGAGTAGCGTGGCTAGCTCTTCTTCTGTAAGTTGCTGTTTGGGTACGATGTGCACATATAATAGAGGTAACTCTTCTTCAAGCGCAGGTCCGACGTCTATATCCATACCAGGAGCTGAGTAATCAGCTACGATGCAAGCCATCTGTGGCATGAAGGTGGGGTCGAAATCGTGACGCGCAACTTCTTTATCTAAAAAACCGTTCAACAACTCTTTTGACTCTCTTTTTACTGTCTGTGCACTGCCATATAGGCCTTCTTCAGGCTTTTTATGATATGCCCATGCGAGTGACACAGTTAGTACGACAACTACCACTACAATAATTGTACTCATGTTAATCACCAATCCTTTCAATATTATATAACTGTTTGCTCTGGGGTCCAAAAATATGCTCATTCATGATGACATACAGCATTTGTGTGAATGACTCTAACTGCTCATTAAGCTCACGCTTAATAGGTTCAGATACCCCTTCCGCTATCACGTTCACCTGGATGTTGCCACTGCTGCCTGCTTTAAGATCCCTTGTATAGGTGTCTGTATTATACGTGTCCACCTTAAACTCTCCCATAATAATACCCCCTTAATTAGGTTTTGCTATCGATATAATAATCGAAAAATATAAGCTATTATCTCTGTTTCTAATTTGAGTATAGCAACCTGTTCATAAAAAAGCAAGGCCCAGTTTATCCAGTGTTTTCGGGGGTTTCAAGGGTGCAGTAACCTTATTGGTTCATCTTATATACTACTTAAACATACATTAGTAAGTACCTTATTTTTTACCTTATAAAAACTACCTTACTGAAAAATCACTTTTTTAAAAAAATAAAAAAAAACGCCACTGAAAGTGACGTAATTTATACTAGAAGCAGTCTCTACGACTGTTTATAATCTTTTTCGAATACAACGATATCGTTCGGTGTGCAATCAAGTATATCACAAAGCTTTTCAAGGGTTAGTAGAGTGATATTCTTTTCCTTTTTAAGACTATCTAAGGTTTTGTTATCTATTCCTGCATTAAGAAGCGCATATTGAGATACATCTCTCTCTTTCATCGTCTTCCATAGTGGATCATAGCTGATTATGATAAACACCCCCAGTCTTTTTCTTGAGTATACAGCCAATTTTTCAAAAAAAGTATTGTGGAGATAGCCACAATATGCTATAATGAGATCAGCTGATATTCGCGTAGATCGTACATAGACATTTGCTATATAAGTAACCCAATAGGTTATGCAAACAAAATGAAAGAAGGTGTAAAAAATGAAGAAGAAACAGTTAATTATTTGGTTGGTGCTTGCAATGGTACTGAATATGCTTGGGGTAGTTCCTACTATAACGAACGAGCCTAATACAGCGTATGCAGCCGAGGACGATGACTATGATGACCTCGATGATGATAGTGATAACGACTATATGAGGACACATACTCCGACTCCGAAACCGTATGAAACATCTACGCCGACACCGGAGGAGGAAGGCTGGCCTGCACATGTTGTCGGAGAGTACCATAGAAACAAGACCGATGAAAAGGGTTATATCTATGAGGATGGTTCTTATGTAACAGAGAGTGGACTGTTAGAGGGTGTATTCGACCTTTCAGCAATCATCAAGGGTGCGAAGAAAACTGATTATACCTTTTATAAGATACCGTCTTGGGTAAAGACTATCGGTAAGGGAGCACTTAACTCTCCTGTTATTAAGGATGAATGTCGAATTCTTACAATTCCTTCAACTGTAAAGAAGATTTGTGCAGGAGCGTTAGATAATGTAGATGGGTTTAACGATAGGTGTGTAGATGTTACCTTTACACAGACTACTTGGGATTTAACGAATGGTGCGCAAGAGGTTTATCGTGAGCGACCTGATAAGTATGGCTATGAAGATTTGGGAGAGTTTAGTGATGAAAAATACCGTGCTTTGCACACCATACGCTTTGAAACGGGTGACTGTGAAATGGTAACGGGTTGTATTGATACCAGTTGGGATTTGACAATCGTAGCACCGACAGACAGTAATGCCTATAAGTATGCACAGGTATATGGTTATTGGTTTACAAGTAGTGAGGAAGTACAGCCACTTAGAAAGAAAGTAGATACATTGGTAGATATGCATGAGGCCTTAAACCTTGCGAATGCCCCAGCAAGAGTATATTGGAGTGTAGAGGGTAAAGACAAGGATAAGGTGTTTATTCACGGAGCAACAGGACATTTCTTTGCGGTAAGACCGTGTAAGGTAACAATTGTAGCAAAGTGTGATGGTAAGAGATATGAGATACCTGCTACCTTTAAGAAAAGGACAGTAAAGAAAGTCAGAAAGTATATTACGGATTATGTAGGTAAGAACTCTGCTGATGGAGTAAAGCTATTTTATCTTACGTCTTATGTAAATCATCATTGTGTATATGATGGTGCCAATTGGGGTGGATTGGTGTGCTATTATAATAAAGACCCTAGAAAATATACTAAAGAGGGCGTATATATAGATAGCAAGGCCGTTTGTGATGGTATGTCTAAGTTTTGCCTTGATATATGTAATTACTGGGGTATACCTTGTAAGCGAAAGGTAAGTTATAAACAGAAGCATGCATGGAATGTCATCAAACTAAATGGAAAATGGCAGGAAGGCCGTTTTGACTTAACCAAAGGACAAGAGTGGGTGCGACATCCGGGTGCTATTAAGCACGAAACAGTTAAGGAGCGTATTGGGTATGTTATAGATACCTACGATGGTACTATATTCGAGTCAGATGATTTTATAAAGAATACTAGTGATAGGGGTGCAAATAAAGGCATTTTCAACAATGATGGAAAGATTAGGAATACTTATGTGAATCCGAAGAATTGGAAGAATACACCGTTACTGAAGAAATAAGGGTTAAGAAAGGAGCATCCGAGAGGGTGCTTCTTTTGCTACGGGATCCATCAAAATAGAAGTTGACAAACTCTCCAGATTGGTATATACTCTAACCATAAGAGGTGCTACCGATAGACGGTTAGCCTAACAAAGTGTCAAAATGACCGCTTGCTTGTCAGGGCTTGGCGGTCATTTTTTTGCGTTTATGTCTTTTCCAAGGGCATAGCCAGCGGAAAAACTTGCTAAACAAAGGCTTAAAATAGCTATTATCTGCATACGCATGCCCCCTTTCCCGTTTTCCCGTAAGTCAGAGGGCGTGATGCCCTCTGCTGAGGGCTAACCGCCTACCATCTGTGGTAGCACCACCTTAATCATACACCATATCCTTGGAAAAAGCAAGAAAAAAAGAGACCCTGCAGATCTCCATTTTGGATATACGATATAGCCTCACTTGATATTTTTTAATGTAGTTTCAATTGCATCTCATGCCCATCTCATGCCCACTCGAGTGCGTCACATGTCAAAATACATAGAAATACGTAAGAAAACCATTTACCCTTAATATCACGAAAAACCAGTTGTATGCGCCGAAATCCCGATGGATATTAAGGTTTCAACGAGGATGTAGCTAGTAGCAGATTTTTCTACCATTGAACTACACCTGCGTATCGAAAAACCTATTCTGTTTTCACAACAAAGGGTATTTTACTATGCTTTGCGCCGTTTGTCAAGTGTTTTTTGAAAGCGTTTTTTGGATTCTGAGCCCACCCTGAGCCCACCCTGGGCTCAGACGATGTTTTAAGCCATCTTTTTGAGCGTTGGAATGTTAAATTTCATCATCTCAGATTTTCTCTCTTCGTTTGTCACATGGACATACAAATCCATGGTCATCGCTATCGACGAGTGCCCCAAGAGTTTCTGTAATACCTTGGGCTTTATGCCGCTTTCAATGCATCTGGTCGCAAATGTATGGCGGAGCGAGTGCATCGTGAGTTTATCGACTCCGATCTTACCGCCGACTCTGGCCAAGCACTTGTTGTATGCATAGGTTTTGAGTGGTTTTCCTTCGGGACCGACAAAGACAAAATCCTTGTACTGGAGAGAAATGGGTCTTTCTGACCGTTTCTTCTTAATTTCCCTGAGGATGTCATATGCTGCATCTGTGAGTGGGATTGTTCGGTATCCGGCGTTCGTCTTTGGTGAATTGACCATAAACTGATGAAGATCCTTATCAAAGTACATGGTACCGTTAATTTGGATTTCCCGTTCACTCCAGTCAATATCCTGCCAACGGAGAGCACACATCTCACCACATCTGAGACCGGTGTTCAAGACAAATACAAATGCATCGAAGTGCGCATATCCCTGACCGGCTTCCATAAACTTGTGCTGCTCGCCAATCGTGAGAATGGTTCGTCTGTGGCGAAGTACTCGGCATTGGGTAGCGAGTCTTCTACCATGCCGGCACTTGTGAATTACAGTAAAAATGCTGATACTTCCCGTCTGGATATCCATGCGATGATGCTGAGAAAGGCGAGCCTCTATGCAGAAGAAAAATACAATGAACTGATTGACAGTCTTTTCAGAGGCGAGGTCAATACGAGAACAAAGCCTGACATCGAGGATGAGGCAGTATAAAGTTTTCCCCTAATCCGTCTGATATATACTTCAGATATGCCGTAGTAGCGCATGGAAGCGCATTTTTCTTTCACGGAGGAAAGAAGACAATGACTCTTTATAAAAACATAATCAAACCGATTGCCGGACTACAGGGCATGGCACATCTCTATTCACATATAGCTTGGAAAGAGGAAAAGGCTTATGAGTTTATTGATCTGCTGAAGGCGGTTGCGGCCGGTGCAAATACAGCAGATGAAAATGGAAAGGTGTGAACAGATGAATTATTGGTTACCAACTCGGTTACCACGCGACACCGAAGGCTTCTAAACCTCCTTTCCAAGCGGGCTTGAGAAGTCAGACCACCGTTTAAATCGATTTATCTCCCCCAAAACTATTCGGTCAGTAGAATGTCCAGTAGTGCCCCTGCGCTATTCAAAATTGCTTCGTAGGGGACATCTGCTGCATAGGGATATTTCTTTTGGTACGCTCCCCACCGTGTGCGGAGTTGAGCATCCTTTCCGACCATATCAAGAATTGATGAGCCCCCTTGAAGTAATTCCTCTGTACCACGGTGCTCACATGTTGCCTGAAAGGCATTTTTGATGGTTTTTCTGTCTATATCTTTTTCGTGTAGTAGAAGTAAAACATAGATATCGTAAAAATCTCTCATACGTGTGTTCAGCAAGCCCCGAGAAAGGATGGTTTGGATTTTTTCAGCCAGAATGGTTTCCAGGTTATACGCACGTAGACGGATGATTCGATTTTCGAGCATCAGTTGATACTGGTATTCGATCGCATGTGGGGTGATTACATCTCCTGTGGAAATGTCGATTTTCATCGGTGTGATCATTTTTTCCATTATTGCATTCATTGAAAATCGAATCCCCGGGTATTCCATATCATCCATAATGTTTGAAATATCTTTTATCTCGAATGTGATACCGTCATCCAAATCAAGCGCAGTTACTTCGAGGAGGATTTTTTTTGCTTCGTCCTCTGACAGGTCATGATTTACAAGGCTTGTATCCACATCCATAGTTGAACGTAACGCTACTCCGACCATGGATGTCACCAGAATACCACCTTTGATGATGAAATTATCTCTGTATTTTGAGTTTGCAACACGCTCAAGAAACCGCTCCATCATATATACACGCAGAAGAATTCGCGCATCGGCATCGTTCTGTTTTGCAATGTTTTTGATTCTTCCCTTAACTTGCTCCGGTGATAATCTCATTTTACAACAGCACCTCCATATATTTGCGGACAACATTGTGTACCCTGAACAGTTTGGCATACTCCATAAGTCGATTCAGGTTTTTGTCTTTTCTTGAAATGTAGGATTTCAGTACGGCATTAAAGTCCTGAACCTCAACAGAGCTTCTACTTCGGATCAGGTCACATACAGTACGTTCAAGATCATACATCGGAATATCATTTCCAAAGTTGTCACTTACAATCGTTTTTCCTACATCCACCAGTTCTTTCTTTACCGTGTATACCCTGCATTTACCGTCGGCAGTCAATCGGTGAGAGTTGTACCCGCTGTAGGTGGTCAGAGTATGAATCAATGGTTCCCGGTCGGTCAGACCATGATAATAGAAAGCTTCATCGTGTGAAAAGACAGCACTTGAACACCTTTTATGGAGGATCCATAACTCATCCTGCCATTCATCATCTGATTGATAAATCCCGTGGCCGGCTTTTTTCAGGTGGTTCTCGTTCACATATTTATAAAACTTGTACTTAGAAATCCCGTGGTTTTCGGCAATTTCCGGTGTGACATATTCATATTCCTTTAGTAGTTCCTTCACATCGCTCATATGACCACCGTCCTTTCGTGCTTATATTGTAATCGATATTAGCACGAAAGTCAAGCGGTTTTATGTTTATTCTGAAACTAACGTTACTGTTCACGGTTGAATAGTAACCATTTTTCTCTATCGGTTCAGCCACATCTCGCCGATTTCGGCCTTGTCAGACACATAACCGCCGGTGATCTCGGCCGAGGGCTTGACGCTGCCGTCCTCACATGGAGTCAATATTTTAAACATTATGTTTTTTGGCTAAATCGTTTGTATCAATTGTCTTCCTAAACACAAAAAATCGATCATACAAATACTCGGCCACTAGATTTGCGGCCATATTCAGAATTGTCACAATCAGATCATTCCAACCGAGGTCCTCCGCCAGATAGTTTCCCAGAATCGTTGAAACCGGTGTGAATACCGCATAGAAGCACACAACCAGCAGCATTGCGAGCGGCACATTTCCGGCTGACTGGAATGTAAATCTTCGATTTAGGGTAAAATTCCAAAGGACAGATAAAACAAGCGCAATCAGATACTTGGGCCAGTATGGCCATGGGGTAAAACTATCCAGCAGTGCAAATGATGCAAATTCAATGACTCCGGCAGATATTGAAAACAGAATAAACTTGACACCCCTTGTTAATTCTTTATGATTCTTCAACCTTTGTTTCCTCCAGCATTTATTTCCCTAAAGCTTGATGCATTCGTCTTATAAAGCTTTTTAAATACCTTGTAGTTGCGATCATACACATCCCTGTTTCCCGGATCGGGAGTATAAGTACCCGTCACTTCGACCATCTGACGGGAAAACTCCAGCACATCGACTCCCAATATTCCTGCTGCTACCACAAGTGCGGTTCCGATGGCTCCCACCTCTTGTGAGTGACCGACAGTCTCTATCGTACGGCCGGTAATGTCCGCCAACATCTGACAGGTTACCGGCGATAATGCCCCTCCTCCGACGAACCGGATCGGATCCGAGGTTTTTACCTTTTTCTCAGAGCACTCCAACAGCCATCTCAGATGATAGCAAATCCCTTCCAGCACCGCCCGGATCATATCTCTCTTGCCGGTTTCGACTCTTATATTAAAAAATATCCCCGCCGCATTGGAATCCTCAAAGGGACATCGGTTGCCGTGAAGCCACGGCGTAAAGATCACGCCATTTGCACCGGGAGGAACTTTGCTCACCTCCTCAGAGAGATAATCATAAAGGCTTGTAACCTTGCTCTCAATATCATCGGCAATCGTGACTTGATCCAGATATATCCCCACCTCATCCAGGGCAAGATGCTTCATCACCCATTCGAAGCACTTCCCGGCCGTTTCCAGTTCCGCATAATAATTGAAGTATCCGTGTTTTGCGGACAGGACACCGGTTATCATAGCATTGATATCCACCGTCTGATGGTCCATGAATGTCGATACCCATCCTGAGGTACCCACATAAATATGTGTATCTCCCGGTCTCGTGCAACCGGCACCGATATTTACAAAGGTGGTATCACCACCACCACCGAACACAGGTATTCCTTCTACCAGCCCGAGATCCTGCGCCGCTTTTCCCGTCAGTCCTCCAACCATCTCGGTACAACCGATGATCTCCGGCATATGCTCCGGATGTACCTTATACATTTTCAGCAGGCCCTGATTCCAGCCTTCCTTTCCTTTTCGTGTATCATAGAGAAATGTGGCGAAAGCAGTATCCGGCGTCCTTATAATCCGGCCGGTACAACGCGCCACCAGATATTCACTTACATCCAACCACTTATATGTTTTTCGGAAGTTTTCCGGTTCATTTTTCTCCACCCACTTGTACTTCCAGACCGGATCCTTGGCACTGGTAGAGGCGGCATAGTTTACTCTGAGATTCCGTAACAGCTTGTACAAACTGCAGCCGGATACCTTCACGATACCACGTCCCATACACTCCTTATATTCCCTGAAACCCTTTTGATCCAGATAGTTCATCGCCGGTCTGACGGGATTCGCGTACTTATCCACAAGGACCGTTCCCTGCATCTGCGTGCAGAATGCCATTCCCTCGATCTCCGCAGGTGTGACATCGGACTTAACAAATAGTTCCTTTGTCGTGGAACAAATCGCAGCCCACCATTCCTCCGTATCCTGCTCCGCCCCTCCATCATCAGAGATATATAGATTGTATGCGGCCGTGGCACTCGCCACGATCTGAATATCTGAATCAATCGTGAACAAGCAGGTTTTGACCGAGCTGGTTCCGAAGTCATAAATAATGATATACATGGCTATATCCTTTTCTTGTTAGTTTTCACGACTGTCACTCTCCATGTAACCTATTCTTCCAAATGTACACTCCATCCGGTGTCGATTTTCTTCTTCACATTTTTCATGGTTTCTTCATCCAATTCCGGCCAGTCAACCACAGTAGTTGCCTTGTCTTTTACCAGATGGGCTTTTTCCGCACACAACGCCAGCGGCGTATCCGCCAAGGAATCGGAATAAAAGTTATCAATCATCGGAAAGCCCTTATCAATGATGTACTTTGCTTTTTCTTTGGCATACATCAGATTGTTCAAAAAGATACCGAATTCACGGTCATATTCCGTTGCCATATAATTGACCCCAAGCCGCTTCGCGATCGGGCCGATGATGCAGTCCGGCGAAGCGCTGATGATCAGATCATCCGGCTTTTTTTGAGCCAGATACCAGTCGGAGATCCGGCTCTCATACTTATCCCAGTACCGTTCGATTTGAACATCAAAATCATCAATCATGGTCAGATAACTGAACATCTTGCGCTGAAGCTGATAATTCGGAATCTTTCCTCGTTTATATTTGATCAGGGTTCGCATCATACCCGGAAAAAAAGTAAACCATAGCTTCGGGTGACGCTTCATACACCAGAAGGCGAACCCGATGGAACAATCCGAATAGAATATGGTTCCGTCAAAATCATATACATTCATGCCATTTCCTCCTTGCTTGAGAAACGGATCATATTACGATTGTATCCGGTCGTCACAAGGTAAGCTTTTTCCTGATGAGCCTCCATCAGCCCACTGAGGATAAATCCGCTCAATCCCTTAATGTGGAGATCCGGATCTGTGATATCAAATAATTCTCCCGAATCGCGCTCGATGATAAGAACGGATTTTTCTTCAAAAAACAGTGAGAGCTCTATCAATACAGGCTTTTTGGCCTGCTTGTTTCGATCAAGGATAGTCATACCGATTTCTTCGACAAAAAGGGCGGCATGATTGGCCTCTGCCTTTGTGCAGCCTCGGGAGATCAGGAGGTTTCCTGTCTGTTCCGAAAGGGCAACTGCCGTTTTTTCGGAAAGGGTGTCGTCCAAAACCTCTATATCCGAATCTATGTCCTTCAGCAAATACGGAAAGTTTTCCTTTCCAAATCGCAGGCGCACAAACACGAGCGCACAGACCAGTGTCACGATCGGTGCCAGAACAAAACCCCACCACATACCGTTTACTCCCAGGAAGACGGACACCAATATCGGTAGAAGGACATAGAGTATGCCGTTCTGGAGACAGGCAAAACACAAGGCCATTACGATACGGTCTATCAGCATATAGTAGGATGTCATCAGGGATACGGCACTGACAAATATAAATCCCAGGGATACGATCCGGATAGCCGTCATGGACGGGTCGAGTGCCGCTCCTCCTTTAATTCCGAATAGAGCGCAGAACTGTTTTGTAAATATCCAGATCAAGGCCGTCGCTATCACACCTTCGATAAGCGCTGCTTTAATGCCGGACTTCATCACTCGTTTAGTCAGCTTAGGATTCTTTTCTCCGAAATAGGTGCCGATCAAAGGCTGCATCGCCATACCCACGCCGTCCAGAACAACGCCGAACTCAATCAGACTCACCACAACGGCAAGAACTACCTGACCGGTAGCTCCGAAGTGACCGGAGACAAATCCGATCATTAAATAGTCCATCAAACCCCAGCAAATATAAACGGAAGAATCCACAATGCTGTAGCGCGATGTCAGGAAGAAATCCTTAAACGAAAAATGCCAGACAAACCGCAGGGTATTTCCTTTTCGGAAAAAATGCCCGATACATACCAGAATACCGAGTCCGTTTCCTATTACGGAACCCAGTATAATACCCACCATACCGAAGTATTTGGCAAGTATGATAGAACAGAGGATATTTCCTCCGATCTGGAACCCATAACAAATATTATTCAAAAGTTCATCGCCGTCACTGTATACCATCTGCTCAAGATAGAATACAACGATGGTAAGAAATGCATTGATTGGAAGAAGACGGTAATACTGAAGCGCGTTATCAAGGATGTCTCCGGTTATTCCGCCGACGCTGAAATACACATCCTGCATAAAGAAAATAACAAGGGCGGATATCAAACCGATAGCAATGCTGATTATCAGCCCCTGCCCATATATCTCGTTGGCTCTTTCTTTCTTCGCGGCGCCGACTGCTCTTGCAAATACAATCCCGACTCCTGTCGAGACCAGATCCCCAAAAAAAGTCACAATACCGGTCAAAGGCGTAATTGCATTGATGGCCGCCACCCCAGATTGACCTACGAAATATCCGGCTATAATACTGTCACAAAGAAGCATGATATACATGACCGCTTTTGTAAAAGTACCGGATATGAACATGGAACTGAATTTTCGTTCACAAAATCCTTTTTTCATATAGAGTCCTTTCTCTACTTTAGAGTGAAGATGATGGTACGCACACTTATTCACGCGCCTTACTTCGTTTTTTCTCTAACGCTTTTTGATCCCAGACTGCCACTTCGATTCCCGCGACGCCGGAGTTGAAGGGTGTTCCGTCCTTTTTCTCATAGTGAAGCATCGCCTTCCTGACATACTTAAACCCGATATACAGAAGCGGAATATTGCAGTATGCAATCAGAATATTTGCAAAATCCGAAAGGTCCCAAAGCGCTCCCAGATCAAAGCCTACGATGGAGGTAAGGACACCGAAGCTTATGACTATAATATCCAGAATACGAATCGAATTGATGAAGGTATTTTTCTGACTGATCCGGTTGGCACATATTTCGGAAAAAGACATAAAGCCCAAAAGACAAGTAAATGCGAAAAGGCCAAAGCAGAGAGAAACCAACAAAGTTACAATCGTATTAAAGGTGGTTCCGGGTGTGAGTTCTGATACAGACGCAAGATACTTGGGAAGTTTGCCAAGCTCGAACCAGGCCTCGCCGTTGTCTGTCAGCCATACTCTTCCCATGATTACGACGAAACCGGTTAATGTGCTGATGACAATGGTATCCAGGAATACCCCGATGGCCTGAACACAGCCCTGATCACAAGGATGGTCGGCGTCCGAAGCGGCGGCTGGCATAGTGATGGTTCCCTGGCCGGCTTCATTGGACATAAGTCCCCTTCGGACACCCTGCATAATGACAACCCCAAAAGCCCCGCCAAATACGGCATCGGGCTTGAAGGCTTCGGTAAAAACAACCCGGAAAAACCACGGCACCCTGTTTATATTCAGCAGAATAAGAACAATAACCGTCACCACATAAACGATGGCCATCACCGGAACAAGTACATCAGTTATTTTGGAAATCTTTCTTGTCCCGCCAAAGGAAACAGCGACAACCACCAAAATAATAATCGCGAAAGCAATCCAATAAACCGCATGGGTAGTCGGAATATCTTCCCCGCACAACATGGATGCAATCTGGCCTACGGAAGATACCGTGTTGAACCCCTGGGCCGGAAAACATAAAAGCGCATAAATAATATACATCAGCGAAAGCACAACACCCACAATGGCTGAGTTTTTGATGAGTCTTTTGCCGTAAAACGCCATTCCTCCGATGTATTCATGGCCCTTTTTCTCTTTGAAAATCTGAGATAAAGTAGATTCAACAAAGGCTGTTGCCATTCCGAAAAATGCGGAGATCCACATCCAGAGCAGCGCGCCCGGTCCGCCCACAGAAATAGCTCCTGTTACACCCAGGATGTTGCCCGGGCCAACCCGCATAGCTGTGGACAAAAAGAAGGATGCCAGCGGCGAAATACCGGTCTGCGCCTTGCCGTTTTTCAGCACCTGTATGCCTCTTTTGAACTTTCTCACCTGAACAAATCGTAACCGAATGGAAAAATAGATTCCGGAACCGATAAGCAAAATGATGGCCAGGGAGAAATTTCCAAGAATCGGTATGTTTGAATACCATTCAAAATTCGTGGGAAAATCCCAGAACAGATCCGAAACAGCCTGGATTTTTTCGCAAGTTGCGGAGATAATACTTAACAAAGTATCCATGTTTTTATTATCCTTTTTTGTAAAGACTTTCTAATTCACAAACTCCTTACTTGGCTTGGTCTTTTTTACACCGTAATAGAGTTTGCTCATGCCATAGTTACCGCAAGTGTTTTTTTGATACTGTTCAACATGCTGAATATCCTCCTGTTAAATCTGTTTACAAATAAAATCAAAGTCAATAATCAGAAGCTGACAATTATAGTGTCATTATACGATGTTTTAATCAGTTTTTCAAGAAAAATGTTTTCTCCTCTCCTTTCATTCGTTACCATTCACGCCCTAAGGTAACAAACGGATAGAATAGCCGCAAAATAGAACTTGCGAAAGAGGGGCTTTTGCTGTATAATGTACGCAGGAAACGAACACTGGACAGCACATTGAGTGGAAATACTGAAGGGGCTATGGTGATGTAGTCCCTTTTTTGTCCAAAAATGTCCCGCCGGATCGTTTATATATATAGAGGGATAGATTTGATAGAGGATGGAGGATACCATGGGTGCTTATGAAAGAAA
>JAZASH010000010.1:0-42033 GCA_036343395.1 Eubacterium sp.
AACTCGTTACAGATTTGATATGGTCCAGAAGCGAGCGAAGCTTAAATCATCCGTATCCAGGCTGGTTAACATACTTTTCCCCGAACTTGAAAAACTAGTCCCAACGCTCCACATGGCATCTGTGTACGCACTTTTGAGCGAGTTGCCGGGAGCATCTTATATTGCTGAGTGTCATATGACTCATTTAAAATCTCTCTTGTATAAGGCTTCTAAAGGTCGTTACGGTGATGATATGGCAGAAACCATACGCGAGACTGCCAGAAGTTCTATCGGATCCATAATGCCGGCCAAATCACTTGAATTACAACACACTATCAGGCAAATACAAGCCATCTCCGTCGATATCGACGAAATCGAGTATTCCATCGATATGATTATGGATTCCATGGCATCGCCCATAACATCAATCCCGGGAATCGCCAATCGCATGGGTGCGATGATCCTTGCCGAGATCGGTGACTTCACAAGATTTGACAACGCAGATCGTATACTTGCATACGCCGGTATATCGCCAACGACTTATCAATCCGGACAGTTAAACTCGAGTTACGCCCATATGGAAAAGCGTGGTTCCAGATATCTTCGTTATGCCTTGATAAACGCAGCCAAGTATGTGAGCAAGTGGGATCCAACCTTCGCAGCATATCTCGCCAAAAAGCTAACAGAGGGCAAGCATTTTAATGTTGCCATCACACATGTTGCGAAGAAACTAGTGCGCACAATCTACCGCATGGAACTCACCGGAGAAACCTACAGGGGCTAATCCTTCTCAAATCCAATACCTTTTCTGAGAGCACCTGTTCAGATGCTCTGTTTGTCATGCAGTTTTCAAAGATCAAATATATCAAAAACACTTTTTCGTGTTCTGATCACAAATATTTGAAAAACCTCAAATATCCCCTTGACATTTAATAGTTAGTCTTTCAAGTAGTGTCGTGTGTCTGCCGGCCAGTGTGGCGCCGGCGGGGTGGTGTGCACCGCTGCCCACTGCGGAGTGCTGCTGTGTGCGCCGCCAGACGCCTGCTGTGGGCGCGCCTCAGCCCTCCGATCGCAGCTCGTCGATGTGCTCGCAGGTGCGGCGGATGCGCGTCTCCTTCAGCTCGTCATCGGGCATGAAGGTCATGTAGTACAGGAACAGGATGTACGCGAGTGCCTTTGCACGCCGGAGTCTCTCCGCGCGGGTGGCCTCATCGAGTCCGGCATAATACCTCCCCTCGATGCCCTCCCAGATATGCGTCGTCATCTCCGTCGGGATGCCGAGGAAGCTCATCGCGTTGCCTGGATCATCCTCCTCGAACAGATAATACGTCGCGTACAGTGCCCCGATGTCAAACTCCGGCACGCCGGTGCCGATCGACTCCATATCGATCAGGATCGGCTCGCCGTCCATGACCATCACATTTTTCATCTGCATATCACCGTGGACCAGCTGCAGCGAGTCGGGGACATTTTTCAGCTCGTCCGATAAAAATGCCAGCTTGTCCGCCGGGATGAAGTCGCGGATGAGGTCGAGGTAGCCGATGTAGGCTTCCTTTTTATCCGGGATCGTGCCCGGGTCCATCTCGGTTTCGTGGACCGATTTGAGAAAGCGGACGTAGTTCTCGATGATCTCGTCGGCGCGCTCCGGCTCGTTGCGGATCATGTCGTTGTAGGTTTTGGAATTGATGATCTCAAAGGTGGAGCCGTAGAGGCCGTCGCACTGCACGATGCCGTACGAGATTGCCGTCGGGATCCCCTTAACGAAGGCTGCCTTGGCCATTTCTTTTTCGTGACGGATCTTATCCAGCGCATCCGCCGAAGCGTACATCTTGACGATCGTCTCGTCGTCTAGGCGGTAGACCGTGCCGTCGAAGCCGGTGCCGATGATCTCGCAGCCGTCGAGCGAGATCTCGCGGAGCTTGCGGCGCACGTCGAAAAGGTTGGTGAAACCGGTGGTCTCGAAAATCTCGTAGACATCTGACGAGACGTTGTTGATGATGAGCGGCTTGTTGTACTGCTTGCGGAGCTTCATCAGGACGCGCAGCCCCGCGCTGGAGATGTAATCGAGCGCACTCGCATCGATCACCGGTGGTTCCGCTGCCGCCGTGTCATCTCCCGGTGCGCCAGCCGCTGATGTGCCGGCCACCGCCTGGGTGTCAGCCACTGATGTGCCAGCCACCGCCTGGGCGCCAGCCGCTGATGTGCCGGTTGCCGCGCCGATCGCCTCATGGATCCGCGTCTCCACCTCACCTGCGTTCTCTACCGTGATCCGGCCTTCCAGTTTTATGATAATCCCGTTTTCCATACACACACCTCATATCATATCGATTATAACTTTCTCTCCCACAACCATCGTTAACAAACTACTCTAATTATACTGAAAACAGCGTGTGAATGCAAGTGTTTTCATCACGGCCCGCCGGTCCGCTACACGTACGCATGGCGTGGTGTCGGGAGCTGCCTGCCGGTCCGCTACACGTGCACATGGCGTGGTGTCGGGAGCTGCCCGCCGGTCCGCTACACGTACACATGGCGTGGTGTCAGGAGCTGCCCGCCGGTCCGCTACACGTGCACATGGCGTGGTGTCGGGAGCGGCCCGCCGGTCCGTCGTGCAGTGTGCCGGAGGCTGCCCGGCGGCAGTCGCGCGTTTGTTGACAGCCGTTTTCTCTTTTGATATAATTGGTGTGATAAAACGTAGAAATAATAGGGAGAAACGCAACCAAACCCGCGCCGTTTTCGGTTATTATAGTGAAAGGGTAAATTGCAGCATGGGAGGTGGTCATATGAACGGAATGGATTTCATGAACGGAATCAGCAACATAGATGATAAATTCGTCGTCGAGGCGGCCGAGAGGCCGGCCAGGAAAAAGATCCGCTGGCAACACTATGCGTCGCTGGCAGCCTGCCTCGCTTTGACGATACTTTCCGGCGCGATGCTGGTTTTTGGACCGACTCATCACAGCTCTTCAGTGGAGACGCAGGACGGTGTCGGCAGCATGATCGGCTCCGCGGGGGCGCTTTTCTGGATCACGCTCGCTGTTGGTGTGATCGGCGTCATCATCTCCGTCGCCCTAATTATTATAGGGACAAACAAAGAGGACACTAACTATGAATGATGAACAAATCGTACAGCTTTACTTAGACAGGGACCAGCGAGCCATCAGCGAAACGGCTGACCAGTACGGCAAAAAGCTCCAGGCCCTGTCTTTCAAGGTTGTTTATGATGTCGGCACGGCGGAAGAATGCGTGAACGACACCTATTTGCGTGCCTGGAATAATATCCCGCCGGACTCGCCGGGATCTCATCTCTATCCCTATCTGGCGCGGATCACGCGTTGTCTTTCGATCGACCGTTACCGCCATCTGCACGCGCAAAAAAGAGACGCCAGCATCGTGTATCTGTCCGAAGAGATCGATACCTGTCTGATGACGCACGACTCCGGCGAGGGCATCGCCGATCAGGTCGCGTTTACGGACTCTATGAATCGATTTTTAGAGGGGTTAAAAAAAGACCATCGGTGCGTTTTTATGCGCCGCTATTGGTACATGGATGATGTAAAAGAAATCGCCGAGTTCTACGGCTACTCAGAAAGTAAAGTTAAGTCGATGCTGATGCGCACCCGCAACCGCCTGCGCGAGCACCTGCTGCTCGAAGGCTTCCTGGTAGGGTGACCACCGCCAGCACCGGCACGCACCACACAGCACATGCACCTGATCGATCGCACTTATTCTCACGGTTTTTATCATAACACAAAAAGTCTCGCAAGCGTACAAAAAGAGCCCTGCACATCGCAGAACTCTTTGCTTTTCATTATCTTCGTCTGGCGTTTCCACCATTCACATCTACTCTCTCTCTGCCTTCATCCTGTGCTTGCACTCATACATCTCCTTGTCAGCGAGGCGCTCGGCATCACTTATTCCACCACATCTCACCGTAAGCCGTCGTGTCTGTCGTATGACCTCCGGTTATCTCTCCGTAGCTCTTGACATGTCCCTTCTCACGCTGCAAAAACATGTAGATACGGTTGTCGGTCGACTCGTAATTATCGTCAAACCATACCGCTCCGTCATTTAACTCCGCAGGCGTTTTCAGATCATCATAGAGCACGCGCTCCCATGGGAACTTACTGTCGATACCACTGCTTGACTCACCATTCAGATACGGCACACGGTCACACTCGGTAAATGCGATACGTGTTACCGGCTCCTTGAAGTAGTCATTCGGCATGGAAGAATGAACTTTTCTGCCGTCCTTGCCCTGGTTTTTGTTGTACTTCTTGGCGTTGTAGATCGTCGTGTAATACATATAGATCTTCGGTCCATTCGTCCCGGCATTCAGATCGACATCTCCAACCGGCTTATAGTAAATCTGGTTCAGCTCGGTCGTAAACCCTTCCGGCTGATAAGGCTTGTCTACCGTGCAGACGATATCATATATCGCTTCCTGGAGTTGGTTCTCTCTCTCAGCCTCCCTGGCGCTGTCAGTGGTCTTCATACGGATCTTGTCCTCATCGAGTGAGTAACCCTTGTAACCCACATATACATAAGCTCCACCGGCGTTTTTATTCAGGTTCATGTCGATGAACTCCGTGCATTCCTGCTCAAGCAGAGCCGCCATTGCTTTCTTTTTGAACGGACTTGCACCGACATAGAGCTTGTTATAATAGGTGTTTTTATCCTTCTCATACTGTGCATGGATATATACGTTTTGGCTCGTATTTCCATAAGGCTTAGCTTCTTTACTCTTGGTGTCCGTAGAGTCAGTCGTCAGTACCGTCGACTGACCTGAGATAAAAATGTCCTCACTCGCGGTGATCTCCGTGATCGGTTTACCCGGAGTCGCACCGTCATTGTAGGTATAGTAGAGGAAATACTTCGTACCATTTGTCTCCGTTATTGGTTTATCATTACTTGCACAATAGTATGTGATCGAGTCAACCTTGATCTCCTCCGGAACCGCTTTATTCTTCGACTTATAAAGTACCATTCCGGTGATGGCTTCTTCTACCTTATCCGTACGCGAAACGCTTATGTAGGCTGCCGGAAGCTTTTCCTTGGCGGGCTCTGCGAGCGCCAACCCTTTTTTATTTGCCCGATACCAGGCATCATCCTGGTCTACGGAAACATTAACCGGGATCACCTCATCGCTCGCCTGAGAGGTGGCTAAAAGGAGAGCCTGATGATCGACCATTTTATCGACCTCTTCGAGCTGATCACTATCCGTAAGCCCCGAGTCATCTCTGGTAAATCCGCCCACAAATACACGTGAAATATACTTCTTTTTAATCGCTGTATCCTTCTTGTAGATATAGCAGGATGGACCTGCAGGAACATACTCGTCATCATCCGCCCAGGTAGGATAAGAGATATTAAACGCCTTTGTGTTGTGTGGTCTCTTGATATCCTGTATTGATGAAAACTCTCCGCTGGCTGCATTACCACCGAGTGTTGTCTCACCGGAGAGATCGACGGATATTTTGCTGTTCATAAGCTCAGCATCATGCTTATTCTCCGTGATCACGATATCATCCAGTGTCATCGGCTGTCTGTCAGGCATATAACCACTCATGAAAATGCCTGTAGGAAGCAGCGGCATCTTTGAATATCCGTAATCATAGTCTCCCCGGAGTTCATTAGTATAGGTGTCCGTCAGGAAGTAGTCCGTCTTACCCAGAAGACCGTTTGAACTCATGATTGCATTCTCAGGAGCTAATCCTCTTGCTACATAGTATAAGTCATTTCCCATTGCATGGTATTCCAATGGTCTCTGAACGACTACGGTTGCAGCGGCATAGCTTTGCTGTTCTGCCGGATCACCTAAGTTCTTCTTCGAGTATTTGGTAGTCTTTGATATCGTATATGGAAGCTCCGGTTTATAAAGCGTTCCCTGATAAGCCTGCACATCATAGATGGCACGGTAGGGGTTATAGCTCCAGATATATCCGAGATGGAGATATTTCTGATTACTGTCAGACATATAACCTCTGAAGAGATATGATTGCGCGAGGTTCACATCACTCATAAGCTTTGAGTTCGGTAACGTATTCATCTTTGAGATAAGCTCTGAGAAGTTGGCTTCTGTTCTTCCATCAGAATCCGTACCAAAGGTAAAGTAGATACCGGACAGATACTTGGTACCGTTCGCGCTTGTATACGTCTCAGACGGTTCATAGTACAGATAGATATCCGTCTCATTCCATGTGTTATCTTCCTGTGTTAGGTATAAAGTGTATGAATATGGCGGTAAATACCTTCCATCGGGGTATACATCGTTTTTACTGGTTTCGGTCACTCTCGTCGTATTAAAGTTGTATGGCACTCCTCCGAAGGTCGTCACCGGAACCCATTCCTCTTTTGCCTGACCTGCGCTCTGCACGACATGGATGTTTCCGACAGGGATTGGCGTACCGCTTTTTTCATGCTTGCTGAAATACAGACCGTCCAGATCAGTCGGATAATCCGACTCTTCCTGTGAATTATCTGCAGGGTAGCCAAGTGTTCCGGCGCAACCATAGTTCACGGTGCCAAAAGTCAGAGAACTGTTGTTATTAAAGGTTGCCACCCGGATATCACGGATCGCGTTATCCGGATTGCTTGTCACCTTATATCCGAGATAGGTGTATGTGTTTTCATCTCCTTTTGTTGCATGCGCCGCTCTGACGCGTGCATCCGGCGCAAGGTTCTGATCCAGAACATAGAAGCCTCTCTTTGTGAGCTTCGCCTTAGCCTTGTCTGCTGTATGAGCAGAGCTGAGCACTATATCTGAATAGTACTTTCCTTTCATACTCGGATCCGGTGTAGCACTCGGAGTTGCAGTAGGCTTAGGAGTCGCCTCCACACCTGAACCCGATACCGCATCAGAAGATGTATCCTCGCTCGGCGTATAGTATCTCTCATCCGGCTCGAGTCCGAGTGAATCCTCAGTTGTATAGCTTACATATATTCCGTTGTATTTATCCTCCTTCATTCCGGTGTTACAGTTTCCGGCACCGATCTCACCAAAGAAGCATAACAACTCTCTACCCTCCTGATTTCCCGGATCACCGTAGGTCACCTTGAAAGGATCCCCGCTCTCCGGTACGACCAGCGGACTTCCGACACGGGTATCGGTAGTAGCATACAGGCATGTCCAGCCACGAAAAGCCTCATAAGCGTTTAAGTCACCCTTAAATACCCCATTTGTACTCTCGATAACATTGTACTTAACGCTCGCCACCTTATCCGGAAGCTCCACAGCATCGATCAGAACATCCGGTATTTCTGTATAATCCTTATCCACGTAGTTCTCAACGATCCAGTCATATAGGGCCATACATCCCTTAACGATGAAATAGAGAACCGTAAGTACTAAAACTACAAGATCAATAACGAAAATGGCGGAAAAAATGCTGGAGAGCGCGCCCGCTAAAGACAGGATTGCACCTGCCACATCGCAAAGCACAGCGCCTATTGCAACCAATCCCGCCTTTGCAAGAAGCACTCCGGTTCCGGCTAAGAGTAGCGGAAGTCCGTAGCTACCGATCAAAAACCATGCCACAAATACAACACCTGAGACCATTCCGTAAGTCTCAATCACCCTTTCTATAGCTCCCATCACGAAATCTCTCGTGGATTCCTCGGGGGTATCAGCTTCCTCCACGAGCTTTCCTGCCGAATTCTGACGCATCGCTTCACTTGTATAAGCGTAGACCTTAGAGAAAACATCCTCCTGTGTTCCCGTCCAGATAGAGAAGGTATCATCATCCAGAAGACTACTGATATCTGCCTTTGCTTCATCGATCTTTTGGTCAACGAGATCTGATTGCTCATTTTCCTCGAGACAGCCGACTACCGAGAGAAAGCCTCCCAAGCCGACCATCTGTCTCTCTGCATCGTTAAAAGAGTCCAGTATCGGATAGAGCTGTGTCAGATCCGCCTCTTCACTGGTCTGCTTACCGAAATTAACCAACCACTCTCCGAGTGGCATATCGCCGTTCAGGAGAAACTCGTTAAGTCGGTTGTAACTACTTACGTAAACCACACTACCGTCCTCTTCCTCCATATGCTCTGTATCGTCGACCGCATCGGAAATATCTCCTCCATCATTTACCAGATCATTTACACGGTTTGGATCGTAGTTTGCCTCAGCCGTTTCATAACGCGTAGCGAAATCCTGGAGTTTTTCAAAAAGCGTCTTGGCATCGTCCTGATAGTTCTGATCGAGTGAGGCCTTTTCCTCCTCCGTCAGGGAATCATCCTCCACCTGGTCCCAGAGCGGGTTCTCAAGCACCTTCTGAGCCCAGTTTTGTGTTATGGTATTTCCGTCCTCATCCTCTTCGTTGTTATACGGAGTCATGCCGGCATCAAGAAGTGAAATAACTGAGCTAACTATACCGCTACTCGCAGTTGTTATAAAGTTACGGAAAAAGTCTCTGTCCTGATCATCTCCCTTATTAACAAGAAAATCACCGAGACCGATATCTCCTGCTTCCGGTACCGTAGTGATGTTCAGTGTCTTATAAGCCTGAATTGCCTTCGGGCTTCCCATATTGTAGTTGTTTACAAACTCAGTCGCTGCAGCGCACAGCGCATCTGCTGCCGCATAATTCGACTGCTTATATTTTTCCTCAAGCTGTTTATAGTCGATGACCTCGTAGCCCTTGTCCATCGCCAGGAGTCCGAGCTTACGGATCGCTTTTCTTCTGTCCTTGGTTGTTTTATACCCAATATAGGCACCGTGTTTTTCAGTGCCTGCATTCAGATTCTCAAGTACGGGGATATAACCCTCCTTCTCGATAGCTTGCTTTGCAGATGAATCATCGTCAGCTAAAAAATACTTGATATCCTGGATATATGTTGTCGAATCCTCTTCCTCACCCTTCGCGAAACTGTCATGGAGTTTTCCGGCAGGGGAAATAATGCCCATACTCAGGACCAGAATAAAGGCCACAAAGACCCTGAATATCTTATAACACGGTTTTCCTAACTTCATTGTTTCGCCCTCCTTCTCTTGCCTGACACATACCATGCTGCGATGAGCATCAAAAGCCCGATCACTGCCATGATGATGATTGCCCTTACATATCCGTCGGAGATCAATGATGCTGACATAGACAAAGCGACCTTCTTGTTGTACTCCCCTTTAAGTCCAACAGATCCGGTTACCGGATGGAAATACTTCAGATGAAACTTACTGATGTCTTTACAGAACTTAGCATCTACTCCATCCGATTCGGAACCGATTCCGATATAAGAGCCATCGAGTAATCCACAATCGATGACATATGCCGATGTTCCAATGATACTCCCCAAGCACAGGTCCGCGCCTGCCGCTCTGCCGCATGAGTTATCCTTGATAACGATCTTTCCTTTAAGAGCCAGGTCATATCGTTCATCCACGTAGACACCGCCGCCGTTTTCCTTGGCGTAGTTGCCGGTGATCTCTACTTCTGAGAAAGCAACCGCATCGTCACAAACACTTACGGCACCGCCTTCTTTATCCGAATCGTTTTCGCGGAACTCACAACGATTGATCATTGTAGGAACATGGTTGTCCGCGTTGTCACCGATATAAAGTGCGCCACCGGAATCTGTCGCGTGATTACTTACAAACTTGCAATCTCTGGCAGTAAAGTTGGTTCCCGTAGATGATTTGGTGTAGCGAACACATACAGCGCCGCCGTCATTGGTCGCCTTGTTCTCCGAGAACACTGTCTTTGCCAGCATCACCGCGCATTTCTCGATCGCGATCGCGCCACCGTCATCCTCACAATAGTTGTATTTGAATGTCGCGTTAGTGATATCGAGGGTTGCGCCTCTTGCAAAAATAGCCCCGCCGTAGCAGCTGTCTGCACTGTCAAGTGTGTGACAGCTGGAGATCGTCCCGCCTGTCATGATAAAGCTTGTTTTCTCACGCTCATCAACGTCTCCTATAATCTTAACCGCACCCCCGTCTTCATTGGTCACACAATTATAAATAGTTCCACCCTTCATGGTGACATTTCCACCCTCTTCGATCTGGATACCGCCTGCGGTGTCATTACCGCAACCGCCCGTGATCACGCCACCTTTGACGCCGTCATAGCCTGCGCTTTTCGGGTTGGAATCCTTTATCATGAGTGTGGCATTTTTTTCTACAAGAACAACCTCACCATCATCCTCCGGCTCATCGAGACCGCGATTGATGAAGTGACCGTTTAAGTCGAGTACGATATTAGCTCCCGGTGCTACTTCCAGCACACCCTTCGTATTCTCATCCTGTCCGAGTGTGATCACCGCCTTTGAAGAGCCCAGACCCTTTACAGAAGCATATTTCCATGCAGATGCGAGATCTGCGTATTCCTTTTCTTCTTTTATGCTTCCGCTCGAATTAAGTATCTCTACGGAATGATGCTTTTTGTTTTTGACCTTTTCTATATCCTTTACGAGTTTTACCTCGGAGTCTTCGCTTGAATCAGTCACATGATACTTACCATCAGATGATTTGTATAAGAAATAATAACTCGGTTCCACTGAATTGTTTTCACCATATCCGTTTGTCAGAACCTCTACAAATTCGGGAAGAGCAAACACTATACGGGAGTTCTTATCAAACTTTCCCGTAACTTCCATCTTTTTGAAGCTGATGAAGTAGATTCCGTCATTATCATCACCTGATGCTATATTGTTTTTAATGGCGATAGCACCACCTGCGAAGGTGATCTGTCCGCCGTTACTTGCGATACCGCCTCCCGTGGTCTCTGCTGTATTCTCTGTTATGGAAACGCTTTTCATGGTGATATTTGCTCCATCCTCGAGATAAATACCGCCACCGCTCTTTGCTTTGTTTCCTGTTATCTTCACATCCTCCAAAGAGAGTGTGGCACCTTTGCCTGCATAGATACCGCCACCATTCTCTGTGTTATTTCCACCGGTGATCTTTCCATCATGTTTATCGGAAGAATCGACGATAGTGAGCTTTGCCTTTTCCTCCATTACGATAGCATAGCCTTCCTTTGCGGCCTCATCGAGATTTCTGTCGATAGTCTTTCCGTGAAGGTCGATGTTGATCTGAACTCCTGCGGAGATAAGAAGGGCACTGTCCTCCTCTTTTGCCTTTATGTCATCCGTCAGCTGATATACGATATCCTTCGACGAGGTCTCATCGATCTTTTCCTGAAGTTCTGCCCACGATCCAACCTCGACAACCTCCGTCTTTGCGGAAGACGGCGTAGTTTGATAAACCTCACCGAAAAGTGAAGCCACCATTGCAAATATAAGGATGGGAATCATTCTTCTAAATCTCTTTCTCATACGACGTCCTCCTAATGTTACTTTTATCAATCCTTAGTTGTTCTTTTTTTTGTTATTAATGCTGTTACTACACAGGCAGCTACCGCGATAACAAACACCGCTATACCTGCTACCAGTACTATCACACCGTTGGAGATCAAGGATCCGGTCATCGTGCCGTCCTCACTTTCCCACTGCGCATAGAATGTGATCTTGTCACCTCGTTTATCTGTAAGGTTTATGGTTGTTGCTTTGTTCTCGAATGCCATTCCGGAGCCGTCCGGCTCACTGTTCCATCCGACAAACTTGTATCCCTTTCTCTTAAAATAGTTCAATGGGAATGTAAACTTCTTATCATAGGTCACGGTTCTGCTTGTAACGTTTCCTGTGACATCATCACCGTTTTTATCAAACGCGATAGTATAGGTGATCGGTTTCAAAACGGCTGTTAAGGTGTCGTTTTCAACTCCGAAATAATACTTGTATTTGCCGGTCAGCTCATCGAACTCTATCGTTCCTGAGCTTCCGGATTTTTTGTATTTTGACAGATAGTAGCCCGGCTTGACGTCGATCGGGTCGATATCGATACAGTCGGACTGATAGCCTTTCTGCGTCGTGACTAACTGATCATCCATCATGATCTTTAACTTCAGCGGGAATACAAACCTCACTGTCACTTTGTGTGTGTATTCCTTGTTCACATTGCTTCCCGTCTTGTAGTGTAAAGCGTAGGTACTTAAGTGGTTTCTCCCGAGATCACTGTTTATAAGGAACCAATCCTGACCATCACGATCCGTATTACCTTTGGTAAACATAATCTTATCGTTTTCAGGGAAGCTTAAGTTTTCGATAGTCAAATCCTTATCCTCTTCTCTGATCTTCCACTGAACTCCGTACTGGTCAACCGCCTTTGTAATGAGCTGACGATCCCCGAAGGATGAGGAATCAATCTCGCGTTTAAAGGTCGCTTCAAAGTTGGCAGGATAAGGATAGTCACAGCCTGAGATCTGCACATAAGAGTATTCGTGGACGACGCCATAGTCATCTACAACGATATGTGTATTTCCACAGTTGACACCGTTAACCCCGACTTCGACATTTGCTTCCCAATCAGGGAATCCACCGGGTGTTCCGAACTTAGTCTCGACAGTTACATGTGACGGAAAACAGTCTCCACAATCAATTCCGGTTTTTGACCAGTATCCGTCGCTATGATCAACATATTTTTTTATATCTGACGAGCTCCAAACCAGCTTTTCCTTTCCTCTGCCGTTTTTCGGCTTCCCGTAGACATAAACATAGCAGTAATCCCAATGGTCCGCATCATCGGTAACATCGATAAAAACATTGCATTTATATCCGGAGTTCGTCGCCTTCAAAAGCTTTTTTGCTTTGACCTCTGCATAGTCCTCATCTATCTGGATCGTATAGTCCGGGTGGTCACAACAAAATACTTCCTCCGGTGACGCATTGTTATAATCGGAATAATCATCGGTCAGGTCTCCGGCTCCGTCGAGCACCAAACCGATAAAGCTTCCCTTCTCCAATTTCCCGCGTATCTTGATCTTTTTGAAACTGTAAAAATGGATATTTCTGTTAGCTCCGTTAAGATCCGTGTTTTCGTAGATGTAGATCCTTCCGCCCTTCAGCGTGATCCTCCCTCCGCTGTCTTTGTTAGACATATGGATGGCACCGCCGTAAAACGCGGATCCATGGATGATCTCACAATCTTCCAGCTCCAGATTCCCTTTAAAATATCCAAAACCACCCGCAGAAGCTATATCTGTCGTGTGATTCTCGTCTGCCTTGACATTTTTAAGAGATACAGTGATGTTATCATTTGCACAGATACCACCACCGTATTGTTTTGCCTCATTTAGCTTGAACTCGCAATCGGTAAGAGTTAAGTTCCCACCCAGGCAGTAGATAGCTCCTCCTTTTCCGCCGTGATTGTTCATGAAATCACAATCATCGATCACAAGTGGGGTTGAGTTGTTATGAAATAATCCGCCACCGCCGCCCTCACAATTATTCTCGTTTACCTGAGATCCGGACAGCTCGATCCTGCCCGTATTGAGGATCGCACCGCCGTCATTATAAGCATAGTTTTGTTTAATATGTGAATTAGTGATACTTACGCTTCCTCTGTTGTAGATCGCGCCACCGTTACTTGCTTTGTTGGCAAGGATATTGCAGCCGTCGATATTTACGGAAGCAGTATCCTCTGCATAGATAGCACCGCCATTACTCTGTTCATCAGGTTCCGGTTTGCCCCCGAACGCCCAAAAGAAAAAGCTGAAAATACTATATGAATCATCGTCCTCGTCTTCCGATACCTCACCCTCCTCGGTCACACCGTTCTGTTCAAGTGTAACACCGGAAAGGGTTGCTGAGCCCTGTCGAACATAGATGGCGCCTCCCTTCGGAGAAAAATTGTCGCGGATCGTGATATCCGTCGCCCGAAGAGTACCATCTTCGATCATGATCCCACCGCCGGTCTCGGCCGCGCCACCGTAGATCATCCCGTTTCCGGATGCGCTATCAACGATCTCAAGCGAGGAACCACCACTGATATGGATGACCTCGCCGCCTTCATTATATGTTTTACCGTCACGCTCTCCGATTCTACTCAGGCTGTGACCATTCAGATCCAGGAAGTATTTTCCTCCGTCGCTGAAGGTAAGAGCCTCCTCCATGCCGATATCGTATTCCAGCTGAACCTCACCGCCCTTCTCGAAGGCTGCCTTGAGTGTCGCTTCGTCATAGATGCCGTCAGGAGTCTTCGCCGGTTCCGGTGTAGCTTCAGGCTCAGGTGTTTCCTCCGGTCCCGCGTTTTCCTCGACCGGATCTGTCTCTTCCTCTGCGGAAACCGCAGCTCCCGAGGCCGCCTCGTCCTCGCCCGCAGCAAGCGCTATCGGCCCGGAAACCGAAACTACGCCCATGAAGCTCCAAGCAACAAATAGTATCAGCATAGCCCAGGCCATGACTCTTCTTCTATTGTTTCTCACCTTTCTTTTCATAAGCGTAGTCTCCCTATAATGATGATTAACCGTTATTTTTTGACGGTTAAATTATAACCTTTACACATATACTACCGCAACAATTCACGTATGCGTTGCATTTTTATCCAACGGTTCCATCTTTTTTTCTGCGTCCGACGATAAGTGTGATAATCCACGCTACAAGCGCTCCGGCTGCGAAGCCGATCACGAGATACAGAATGACCGATCTGTCTGAAGCCAACGAGCCTGTCTCATCGAGCTTGGTCGACTTATTTCCGTTCGCATCACCGCTATCCTCCGCAGGTTTTCTTACCTCGAAATCCTGCTTGAACCAGATGCGGATCGCTTCCGGATCCCGGTAAAGGAGCTTGCTGTTCTGGAGATTGTAAGCATTCTTTTCACCGAACATATGGATTCCCGTGGTGTAACCATCCGGCGGCGTAGATGAGCTGTCTCCTTTTTTAACCACCAACGAACCTGCCAGGATCGGTGCGGCGTTTTTGTATTTCACCGTATAGAGTGCCAGCCACTCTTTTCCTGACGCTCCGTTTAAGTCGCCGTAATCTCCGAGCTCTCCGATACGCTTATCATAATGCTTCTTGTATTCACCCTTGTTCATGGATCGTCTGTTGCACTCGACCACCCGGTAATAAGCCGTATCGTTTCGTATAAATTCCTTTTCACCCTTGTCATTGATCGTCGTTATATCCGCCTCATCTACCATGTATTTGGGAATAGGCGTGAAATCAATATGGTATCTGTCGTAGAAGGATTTAAAGGTCAGAAACAGAGTTGCAGCAACAAGGACTACCATTACGCCGGTAATCACCCCCGGCCAGAACCTAAGTCTATTTGCGGATTTGGTGGCACTTGACATTTTCTGGGTAGCCTCTGCACCCTCTCTCTCATAAAACCCAGGCATACCTTCTTTTCGATCCATCTCCCACCACAAATTAGCCAAAAGAGTTTCATCTTTTACACCCGAAGCCATAGCCTTTGAATAAGCTTCGCTAGCTGCTTTATATAGTGCTGCATACTCTTTTGCTTTAATTGCACTTTCGTTGATTATTTTTTGCAATTTACTAATCTGGTTCATAAACCGGGGAAGCATTCTATTCGCATTTGAAACCATACCGCCAAGAGCCACGGCAGACCCCACACTGAGAACACCGCACGCAATTCCTGCGGCAAGCTCTACATCATAGATAGCTGCTTTATCTTCACCGACACCTATAGCATCCTGTCGCAATGCATCATTTGTCATTGCAACAACACCTGGCTCAAATATCTCGCGATTGACACCCTCATAAACGGACAAGATAGGAATCTCATCTATTTTATCCACGCTTTCTTTGAGTTTTGAAACATTGTTAAACCCTGCATCCAAAAGATCCGCTATCGTCAAAAACTGAAGTCCGGCAAGCTGTCCTTTTGACATAGATGCAATCATAGGATAAAGATTACGTATATTCTCTCCATTGAAAGTTGCCGCAGGCTGGGCAAAGAATTCACGTATAGTCATATCTTCCGTTTCTCTGGTTTCAGCCTGTGCACTGACAGTTACGGCAGCAATATCCTGGTTCTGGACCAATAAGCCATCCTCAACCACTGCCATATCGACCAGAGTATCTACCTGCTGATCTTCATCCATTTTTGCATAATCTTTTACTTTACCAAGCTCATCCGTTTTTTCTTTGAGTTCATCACTTGCTTCCGTAAGCTCATCCAGCTTATCCTCATAATTCTCAGCAATCTCGGCATAATCATCCCAGATATCCAGGATCTCTTTCGCTGCATCATTGTATTTTTTATCAAGTTTTTTTTCGATATCGCTCTTATCCGCATTCGGATAGGCTTTTTCCATTTCTTCCCAAAGCTTATCGTAACTTGTTTCCTCAAATCTGTCTATCCAGGTATTATCAGATGAGTCCGCCGCTCTGACCAAAAGCTTTTCTATCAGCGAAATATTGGTAACATTTCCCTGCATAAGCATAGTGATGATATCTGCATGCTTTTTCTGTTCGGAAGATGAAAGTTTATTGTACGCTTTATCACCCATCTCATATTTTGTCTCGTTAAGAAGCAGATCACCGATAGGAGAATCGTCCGTATCGTCATCCGTATATCTGTTCAAAATCTGACGAACCATATCCGCTTTAATATGATTCACAGATTTTTCAGGCTTTTTGTAGTTTTCACGATACTCATTTATAGCATCTACAAACTTATCCATAAAAGGTTTAATCTTTGTTTCCAGGTTGTTTTCGATAAGCTTTGTATAGTCGTCAAAGCTGTATCCGCCCTTCATGTTCATCACAGCCATATCTGTTATCGCTTCGTCCGGGTCGGTTGTAGTCTTGTATCCCAGATAGATATATACTTCTTTCGGCGAATCACTGAAAACGTTGTGTGACGCAGAATCATAGTTAAGGTTTACGGGTGTTCCGTCCTTTTCAAGGATAAAGTAGCCCTCGTCCAAAAGGGATTTCTGCGCATCTTCCGCCGTGATGCCTTCGCCGAGCTTCATTTCACTGATATAAAGCTTGGTTTCATCGGACTTCTCCGGCGCTTCTGTTTCCTTGGCATCCGCATCATCCTTAGCCTCATCATCTTTTGATGAATCTTCCGAGGCATCAACCTCCGGCGCCTCCTCTGCTGCTGCTCCCGACGCGGTATCCTCGCCTGCCGCAAACGCATCCCTCGGGACGTTCCCAAACGGGCCGCATACCATCATCGCTGTGATCAAAAAGCATGCGATGAGTTTTTTCAAAATTCCTGTTTTCATTGGAATCCCCTCCTTATGAGTGATCTATTGAAATAAAGGCTTTCAACCCTATAACCGAAAGCAAATTTCGATGCGTTGCATCAGGCGGACCATTTTTTTATTCCGTGAGTTAACACCGGAATAATGGCGATAGACACGAACACTTCGATCAACACTGCCACATACCAGTAAATCGAACCATACTTGAATGTATACTCTGCGAAAAATGCCACACAGTTCAGAATGCAGACGGCGTTAAATGGGCGGATCGTCCTGATGATACCACCCTCCACATCCGGGATTATCAAATGCTTTATGTGATAGTAAAGAGAATACAAAGGAACCGGCACAGCGATCAACAGCATAAACTTTTCCGCCGCGTTGAACTCGTCGTAGATCGTGTACCAGATCAAGACGCCGTATATCGCTATCGGGATCAGCGCGGCGATGATACGATATTTCCGGTTCGACTTGGAACCGTCATCACACAGATGGTCAAGCGCACCGATATTGGCGCAGATCAGGAATAAAAACTGTGCAAGCTGTACGAGCGATGAAACGGTAAAGGTATCCATATTCTTCTTGCTATATACTAGTATCAGATCGAGCAGACCGTTGAAGAAACGGCAGCCCATCATACAAACCACCATCTGGAGAAACAGCGGGCTTTTTTTCCTGAAATACTTAAACATTCCTATCAATGTAGCAATAAATGCCGCTACAGTATATAGAATCTCAAGTATGATCTGTGAGTTCATTTACGCCACCTCCTTCCGTGCTTTTGCACCGTTTCCTTTGAGGGTCATAGGTGCGAGCGCGATGTAGGTTGCGAGCGGAAGCACGATACCGAGGTATCTCAGATCTGTCTGAATAAGCGCGTTGTAGATGGCATGATAAGCCACCGCCACACTCAGTATGGCAACCGTTCCCGGCAGGAGCAGCTTTTTCTGTTTCATTACGATGCTAATCACAACTCCGATCATCATAGTTGATACCGAGTGCATCAGACCGGAACCGAAGCCCCTTACAAATGCCCAAAAGTAGTTGGCACTTTCAGGATTGCTCATGATGGCGCGAAGGAGTATAACTATATTCTCCAGCACCGCAAAGCCGACTCCTATGCCAAAGCCGCAGGATAACAGCTTGTCTCTCCGGCTTGAGAACCTGAATGCGTAGACCAAAAGCGGGATCGCTTTCAGTAACTCTTCTATAATAGGTGTTACGTTCGTCGTGATGAACTGTGTGTTCGTCAGACCGAATGCGCGGATCACTGCTCCACTGACCTCTGATGAGAAAAGGCAGATGAACAAGCCCAGTGCCACACTTCCCGTCAGGAGCCTCGACTCCGCTTTCACTGTGATCGTCATCATCAGAAGCGGGATCATGATACATATAAAACATGTGTATTCGATCGTGCTATCCATAGTAAACTCCTCCGTCTTTTTTCATTTTCTTGCATTTAATAGGAAGAAAAAAATAATTAAACTATATCATTTTATCATATCTCCCATCGAAAAGTCAAGGAAAATCGGCATTATTCGAATTAATGATTATAAAAAGATACACAAGTTGACAGTCTTTTTTTGATTTGATATAATCGATAAATCAAACAAAAAAAATGCAACCAATCCGAGATTGGTTTCGGATATCTAAGTGACAGGGTTAGTTGACGAGAGGAAACAGATATGACTGATGAAGAAATCATCCGGCTCTATTTTGACCGGGACCAGAGGGCGATCAGCGAGACCGCCGATCTATATGGCAGGCAGCTGCATTCGCTGTCCTACAAAGTGGTGTATGATGCCGGGACGGCGGAGGAGTGCGTGAATGACACGTATCTGCGCGCCTGGAACAACATCCCGCCCGATTCGCCTGTGTCGTTTCTTTATCCGTATCTGGCTCGGATTGCACGCTGTTTTTCCATCGACCGATACCGGCATATGCACGCGAAGAAACGGGATACGAGCATCGTGTATCTGACCGATGAGATCGATACCTGCCTGATGACACGGGATGCGGGGGATGGTATCGTGGATCGCATCGCCTTTACGGATTCGATCAATCGGTTTTTGGAAGGGTTAAAGAAAGACCAGCGGTGTGTTTTTATGCGACGCTACTGGTACATGGAAGATATTAAGGATATTGCTAAATTCTACGGGTATTCGGAGAGTAAGGTGAAGTCGATGTTGATGCGCGTGAGAAACCGGCTGCGCGAGCACCTGCTGTTGGACGGAATATCGGTAGAGTGAGGCCACGCGGACCGCAGGGACGGGCTTATGCCGCCGGGCGAGACGCCGTGGGACAGACTGTGAGATAGGAGGTAGCCACATGAACGGACTTGATTTTTTGGATGTTTTGAGTGATGTGGATATGAAATACGTGATTGAAGCGAACGCGAGGCCGGCCAGACGCAGGGTGCAGTGGCAGCACTATGCAGCGCTGGCAGCCTGCTTCGCTCTGACTGTGTTCTCCGGTGCGATGCTGATACTCGGAAGCAGTTCCGATACGGCGTCTACCGGAACAGGTGACGGTCTGGCGAGCACCATCAGTTCCTCAACCGGCCTTCTGTGGCTGAGTGCCGGCGCCGGCATCGTCGGGATGATCGTCGCGGTGATACTGATTGCCAAAGCGCCGAAGGAGCCGACGGAATGAGTGCACGCTCGACGGATTGAGCGTACACTCAGACTCGGACTGCTTATCCGGCATACGCGGACTGAGCGCACGCTCAGATTCGGATTGCTCCGTTGTTCGACGGATTGAGCGTACACTCAGACTCGGATTCCTGCGGAATCCTCGTTGACTGTACGCTTTCACCAGAATAAAAAAGGATGAACTTACGTGCAAGCACGCAGTTCATCCTTTTCTATTCTGTCTCAATCCGTCTCACTCAAGTTCTATAAGGAATCCGTCTTTTTGTATCCAAACAATCTAAATGTTTAACATATTTGTTAAATTATCTATTGCCATCCACCTAGTGATTTCTCGTTTGATCGGGTTTTAGTACCGAAATAGTACCGGAGGGTGGGTTTATCATTGTGTTGTGATAGTGGCTTGCGGGTTAGTCCACCAACTCAACTTCGGATAACAGATAGGTAACCACATCAATCGGGTAGTTATCCTCATCCCACAGTTCAACCTCGCAGGCCGGACCAGATGAATATAAACTCACAACGACACCTACCGTTCCAGCCGGAAAACCATCTTTATCCACCAATGTTTTCACTTTATCATTTTCATGTATCATTCTTCCGGATAATTCTCTCCCTTATGAGGCTTGCTTAAATAATCCGCACAAGCTAACCGCCACTGTTCGTCCGTAATACCATCAAACGCATCTGTAATATTACAACACTCCACAGTTTTAGCATAATCAACAGCATACTTTAAACTATTCTCAACAGTAATTGTTTGATGATTTATAAAACTACGGAAATCAGAAAAAACAGCAGAATCCGCAGAATCAATCCCCTTGAAAGTAAATGGACTCATCTGCCCTAAAAATGCTTTCAATTCATCAGTTGGATTATCATCACAATATGCATCTACTGCATAAAAAATCATTGTAAACAATTCAAATTCATTCATTTTTATACCTCCTCAGAGGATTATATTTGAGTCCTGTATTGTCATCCCATTCTTTTGGGATGGCATTTCGCCCACCATCAGAAACTACTTGATTTTGATGTTCCACCCAATCCTGAGTTCCATCACTGTTCTGTCTCACATGCCAATTGTTTCCCCATTTATCCTTGCCAATATAGTAATCCATATCATTAGCAAGGTCAGATATCAGTTTTCTATTCTCTGGAGTATCCGACAAATGTCCCTCATCTTCTCTGAAAATATGCTTGAGTTGCGAGTCGTCCTTAGGCATTATAATGTGCCCTTTAAGTGCGTCGGGAATATTCTCCGGATTATCCCCATACGTTCCCTCATATAAATCACTCTGACCTGCTCCCATCACTTACTCCTAACTGAACTCGTCCAGTTCAGATACTCGACAAACCTTGTGTCTCCGTATTTTTCCTGAATATCTTCCGGCACCTTGCCATATACCAAAACAATATCCGGCTCAAGAGTTTCCATCATTGAATCCAATCCTGCCTCGAAGAAATATCGGTTTACTCTGTCCTTGATCTGTCCGTAACTCCCGATTGAGACGATGGAATGCTTTTCTACTCCAAGAAATGCAACCTTTTCCGGAAGAACCTTCGTCGTGTATGTCCTTTCATCTCCCCACCTTACACAAGGGATCACATATACGCGATTTTTCTGAAAAAAATATCCAATAGCCCTGCTTCGATAGATGTTTGTTATCTGAAGCGAAAGTGGCATATCCCGATAGACCGAACAATCCGGAGATATAAAGCCTTGGTATTTCCTCAGAACCTTGATATAATCCTTTGGATTGACCAAAACATCCTTAAACTCGGTATCGTTTTCATACTCGCAGACCGCAAATACTTTTGGATCAGCCTTTTCCATCTTGCTAAACGGAACGAGCCCATCCGGAACAATCAGTATCTCAGGCTTTTTAATGATGGGAATCTCAAGGAATCCTTCAAAGTTCGCACCCTTGACCAACTCCGGATTACATCCATCACTCAAAGAAGCGGCGTTTCTGGCTGCACTATCAACCACGCTCCTGCTTTTTCTTCTCCTACGCCTTCTCCTGACTTTGTTTACTGCTTCCTTAAGCATTCCATCAGCCTCCTGTATTCAAAACCGGCATACACAGACTACTTTCCCCTTGTCAATGCATCCTCAACAATCCGAATAAGATATTCCGGTTTGGACAAATCACCCAAATCATCAAACACAGCATTATAAGCAACTAATGCCGTGCGGACATACTGAGCATTATCCGCAAAAAGCTGTCTATCTGGTTTCAATCCCACCTCATCAGCATACTGACAACAAAATGTAACTGTTGTTCGCGTATTACCTTCCCTAAACGGATGAACTTTCCACAATTTGGCTAATGAATCTGAGAATTCATGAGCAACCTCCTTGGTATTCATATCCATCCACTCTTTTTTTCTCATCTGCGATAGAATCCATTCAGCGTCCTTGGCAATATCAAACATATCGGAGTATTCAACCGACAATCCGCCAAGCACCGGCTCCTCCTTATAAATGTTCTGCTTTCGTTGCTGTCCAGCCCACTCATATAGATCCTGAAATAAATACTGATGCATACACAGCAAGTGTCGATAATCATATTTCCCGGGCAAATGGTTTGCCGCTATCTCTCTCAATCGAAACGACAAGAAATCAGATTCTGCATCATTCAACAATTGTCTGTCACGGATATCAAGCAGATTCTTCAAAACATCACTATTCTCATACAGATAGATATCACGCATCTATTTAAGCCTCTTTTACCTTATACTTTTTATCGAGATATTGTTTGATGTCACTCATGGTCACTTCACCATTTTTTTCTTTCTCAATATACTCCTTAAACTCTGAAGTAGGTTCAAGTCCATCGACCTTGATCATCCCAACAGCATAATCCCAAGCTTGTGCATTCGTCATATCATTTTCCCTCCTTGTTCATCTATTATACATCAAAAACCTCGCAATTTCAAGGCTTTCGAACTATTTTCTCGGAGTATATCTATATATCTCCTCAAGTTCAAAGCCAAGCATCACCTTGACACCCCGAGCCTCATAATTATTATCCCGAATGGTCGTTTCAAATACAATGGCAATCTCTGTTGTTATCTCTTTCGTTGTGCTTTCAGCACCCATGCCATCACTCCTATCTGCACTACCCATTTTCATCCCTTCTTTCTTCAAGCAACATAATGTACGCCATCATCCTAACCAAATATCCCGGAGGCGCACTAATTCCCTGTTCCCATTGTTGAAGAGTTCTTACGGGAATCCCGAATTTAGCAGAAAACTTGCTTTGTGATAATCCTGTTTTCTTTCGTAATTCTTTTATCCTATCAGAAATATTCATAACAATAACTCTCCTGGCCGCCTATACTTTATTAAAGTATACAATAAACTCCATACGTTGTCAACGTATACTTTATTCTAAGATGAAAAACTCACTCTCCAACTTGCTATAACAATTTGTGACAGCAAGGCTCTCGGCTGATCTGCCTCGCTACGTTTGGCGGACTGAGCACACGTACAGGCTCGGACTGCTTATCCGGCATACGCGGACTGAGCGTACACTCAGACTCGGATTCCTGCGGAATCCTCGTTGACTGTACGCTTTCACCAGAATAAAAAAGGATGAACTTACGTGCAAGCACGCAGTTCATCCTTTTCTATTCTGTCTCAATCCGTCTCACTCAAGTTCGATTGTTCCGGGTGGCTTGGAAGTGCAGTCATACAGTACGCGATTCACTCCCTTCACCTCGTTAACGATCCGATTCGTCGCTACATCCAGGATCTCCCACGGCAAATGCACCGCATCCGCAGTCATGAAGTCTGACGTGTGGACAGCTCGCAGTGCCACCGCATAGTCGTACGTCCTGCCGTCGCCCATAACACCGACGGATTGCATATTTGTGAGCGCTGCGAAGTACTGATCCGGCAGCCACGCAGGCATCCGGCCCTTACGTTTCACCGCCTTGGCCCCCTGTGTGAGCGCGCTGTCATCCTCAGGATTCGCCTCGCCCTTGATCGCGCCGTCCATCTCGCCGGCACGCCAACGCTCGATCGCCTTGTCGATCTCCTCGCGGTAGATTGCATCCGCATCCTGTACAATCTTCACCTTCTCCGGACCGACCTCACCGATGATCCGGACACCGAGTCCCGGCCCCGGGAACGGCTGACGGCTGACCAGCACCTCCGGGATCCCCAACTCACGTCCGACCGCTCTCACCTCATCCTTAAACAGCAGACGCAGCGGCTCGATGATCTCCTTAAAGTCCACATGATCCGGCAGGCCACCTACATTATGATGACTCTTGATCGTCGCCGACTTACCCAGTCCCGACTCGATCACATCCGGATAGATTGTGCCCTGCACGAGATAGTCGACAGCGCCGATCTTCTTTGCCTCTTCTTCAAAAACGCGGATAAACTCCTCGCCGATAATCTTTCTCTTTTTCTCCGGCTCACTGACACCGGCCAACTCCTTATAAAAACGCTCTGCCGCGTTCACACGGACGAAATTCAGATCATACGCGCCGTCCGGTCCGAACACCGCCTCGACCTCGTCGCCCTCATTTTTACGCAGCAAACCGTGATCGACAAAAACGCAGGTAAGCTGCTTTCCGATTGCCTTGGACAACAGCACCGCTGCCACCGACGAGTCCACGCCGCCGGACAGTGCACACAGCACGCGCCCGTCGCCGATTTTTTCTTTCAGAGAACGGATCATCCCCTCCGCCACATCGGACATGCGCCAACCGCCCTGGCAGCCGCACACCTGGTAAACGAAATTCTCGATGACCTTTTGTCCCTCGACGGTGTGATTTACCTCCGGGTGGAACTGCACCGCATAGAGCTTGCGCGCCGAGTTGGCCATCGCCGCCACCGGGCAGTCACGCGAGGTCGCCGTGATCGTAAAGCCCTCCGGCGCCTCGGAAATATAATCGTTGTGGCTCATCCACGCAATGGTGTCCGAGCTGACATTTTTAAAAAGGATCGAGGACTGGGAAACACTCACCTTCGTCCGGCCAAACTCACCGGTTTTCGCCGGCGAAACGGTACCGCCGAGCACGTGCGTCATCACCTGCGCGCCGTAGCAGATACCGAGGATGGGGATTCCGAGCTCGAAAACCTCCTTTGTGATCGTCGGTGAATCCGGCAGATACGCGCTGTTTGGTCCGCCGGTAAAAATAATCCCCTTCGGCGCCATCGCGCGGATCTCATCCATCGAGATCGTGTTGGGGTACACCTCGCTGTAGACGTGGCACTCGCGCACACGCCGCGCGATCAGCTGGTTATACTGGCCGCCAAAGTCGATTACGATAACCTTTTCCTGTTTTCCGTCGCTCATAATTCTAGGGCTCCTCTCATAGATTGTATGCCGTTTACGCATCAAAGCTGTTCTTTACATCATTCATCGTGACCATATCCACGCCGAGTTCATCGACAACATGCCGATAGTTCTCCTCTGTGTTGACCGTCCAGACATTCACGAGCAGACCCTCATCGTGGAGGTGATCTACATGCCGCTCCTCCAGCAGGCTGTGCCGCGAGTCAAGCCCGATCCCGTGATGGATCAGTCGGTCGACGAGTGCGTCGTTCACCGGTACGTAAGAGTCACGCGGTCTCGCGCCGTGGACGTACTGCAACCGCTCCCGCGGGAAGCACAGATCGTGGCGCAGTCTCAGGACGGACGGCGCCAGGCTGCTGATGAAAAATGTCCGCTCGTACATATCATACGCATTCACCAACTCGAGGATCTCCTGCAGCTCGCGGTTCTCGAACTCCTGCTTCAGCTCGATAAAAGCTACCTTATCCGACTCTGCCACGACGTGCAGATAGCGCTGCAACGTACACATATGCTGGGTCGGCGAATCCGCAACCGCATTCCCTCCCGTGACCGGGATGTCCTTGATATCCTCGTAGGTGCTGTCGAGGATCAACCGTTTGATGCCGTACATCCGCTTCATCGAGTTATCATGTGAGACAACATAAGTCCCGTCGAGCGTCCGCCAGATATCGCACTCGATGCCGAAGCAGTTGCACTCGGTCGCCAGACGGAAGGAAACCTCCGTATTCTCGGGCGCCCACGCACTCAATCCGCGGTGCGCGATCTTCATCACATCCATCGCCACGCCTCCTCGTTTAATATTCGTCTATTATATCAAAAAATCCCCCGTTGTTCAACAGGAGATTTTTTGATCAAAGAAGGTTATGAAGAAACGAAGACTTATTCGTAACGTAGCGCCTCGATCGGGTCCATCCGGGCGGCTTTGTTCGCCGGATAGAAGCCGAAGAATACACCGATGATCATCGAAAATGCTACCGATCCCAGGATCGCCACCACCGGTGCCGATGCCGTGTAGCCCATCACACTGGCTGCGATCGCACCGAGACCGAAGCCGAGCAGCACGCCCAGCAGGCCGCCGATCAGACACAGGATCATCGCTTCGATGATGAACTGCAGGCGGATCGAGGAGTTGCGCGCCCCGAGTGCCTTTCTGGTTCCGATTTCCTTGGTCCGCTCCGTGATGGAGACCAGCATGATGTTCATGACGCCGATGCCGCCGACCAGCAGCGAGATACCTGCGATAAAGGCGATCGCGATCGCTGTTGTACCGATCGTCTCACTCAGAGACTCGGTCATCGAGCTCATCGTCGTCGTCGAAATCTGGTAATCCTCATTGTTATTATAAAACTGACTGTTCATGTAATTTTTGATGATCGTCGCAAAGCTCGTCACATCGGTTACCGACTCGGTCGTCACGAGGGTGAACCGCTCGTAGCCGGAGTCACTGTGGAGCTTTTCCTTTGCCGTCGAGATCGGGATGTAGGATGCGGTCTCGGTATCCTCCTCCGACTCCGAGGAGAAAGACTCTGAGTCCTCCTCGTACTCATAGATCCCGACGATGTAAAACGAGTAATACAGGTCGTTGATGTCGACGAGGATCCGCTTTCCGAGGACTTCTTCATAGGAGGTGTCCTCGCCGTACAGGGCCTGCGCCGCCCGATCGGAAATCATGATCACCGCTTTTTCACCGTCGACATCCTCACTCGTCAGATAGCGTCCGGTGACCAGCTTGATCTCCTCCGAGTCGTAGTACCCCTGGTTGATCCCGTTGACCGATATATTCGCACTGCTCTCCCCTACAGAAACTGTCGCGCTCCCCACCGACTCAGACAACGCGTAGCTGCCAATCTGCGTCGGGAACTTTTTCTGCAACTCGTCCAACATCTCGTCCGTAATGCGGTCCTCCTCGTCGAGGCTGACGCTCCGGTTGGATTTGCCGAAACGCATCCCGTTCTCACGGGTTTCCTGCTTTTCGGACTGGCGTCTCACACCGACGGTGATGTTGTTGGCGCCCATGTCGGCAAAGGTGCTCGTGATCGACGAGGTCAGCGATGAGCTCACCGTCATGATCGCGATGACGGAGCCGATACCGATGATGATACCCAACATCGTCAGCACGGAGCGCATCTTGTTACCAAGGATGCCCGCCAGCGCCAGTTTTATATTTTCCCATATCAACATGTGCTTAGCACCTCCTGTGAACCACTCCTATCGGATCCGCTCGCCGGTCCCCGCGCACTCGCTGACGACGTTTCCGTCACTCAGCGTCACGACGCGATCTGTCTCTCTCGCGAGCTCCTGGCTGTGTGTGATCAGGACGATCGTTTTTCCTTCTTCTTCATGGAGCTTGTGAAAAATGTCCATGATCATGTGGCCGGTCACCGAGTCCAGCGCGCCCGTCGGCTCGTCCGCGAGGATGATCGCCGGGTTGTTTGCCACCGCACGGGCGATCGCTACACGCTGTTTCTGCCCGCCGGACAACTCGTCCGGTTTGTGATGCATTCGCTCTTCCATGCCGACGAGTTTGAGGAGCTCTTTGGCCCGCTCGGCCCGCTCTTTTTTTGAAATTCCGGCATACAGCATCGGCAGCTCGACATTTTTCTGAGCCGACGTCCTCGCAATGAGGTTATAGGTCTGAAATACGAACCCTACCTCGTGATTGCGGATGTCGGACAGCTGTTTGTCTTTGGCCTCCGTGACCTCTGTGCCGCGGAGGGTGTAGGTGCCCTCGGTCGGCCGGTCCAGCGCGCCGATGATGTTCATCAGCGTCGATTTGCCGGAGCCCGACTCGCCGACCACCGAGACAAATTCGCCCTCTTTGACCTCGAGGTTGATGCCGTGCAAGACCTCCAGCTCGTTGGGGTGGCCGATGAAAAATCGTTTGACGATCCCGTTTAACCGGATGATCGGCGATGCCTCTGTCTGGCTGTGCGCCTGCTCGTTTGCTTGACTCATACGCTCTCCCTTATCTATAAGCTTCTACTCCCACACCTATGTTCACTACTCCCACACCTATGTTACCGGTTAGTTCATGCCGGGGAAGCCGCCACTCGACGGTCCGCCGCTACCCGAGAAGTCGCTCGGCGGTCCACCGCTGCCGCCTCCCGGGAAGCTGCCGCCTCCCATCATGAATCCGAAACCATCACCGGAGCTGTCCTCGTCGGAGGAGCCGGTCGCTGTGGACTCATCGGATGGGATAATCACGGAAAGCCCGTCGCTGAGCTCTGAGGAGGAAACCTCAACGTAGTAGTCGCTTTCCATCCCTTTAGTGACTTTGATCTCCTTTTGGCTTCCGGAGGAATCCTTAACGTAAATCACGTCTTCGTTGCTGCTGTTAGTATGGATCGCATCGTACGGTACCGCGTACACATCCGATGCCTCGTTGATGATGATACTGCACTTGGCGGTCATTCCGGAGCGGATCTGATCGTTGCCCGCTTTGAGCTTGATGACGACCTCGTAGCCGCTGCTCGAGGAGGAACTGCCGCCCATCGACATGCCACTCGAGCTGCCGCCCGCTGCGCTCGTCGATCCGGAGGACAGGGTCGTGCTGCCCATCGTCAGTGCGACATAGGAGATCTCGCCCTCGATCTCCTCGTCGCCGGTCGCGTCCGTCAGGATCACGACACGCTGGCCGACCTTGACTTTGTTAATGTCGTACTCAGTCACCGTCGTCGTCACCTGGAAGCTGGACAGGTCGCTGATCTCGACCGCATCACCGCCGTTGTAGGTGGAGCCTTCGCTCACTCCGAGAGCGGTTACCGTTCCGTCCATCGTCGCCTTGATCGAGGCGGATTTCAGCGTTTTTTTGGCATCCTGCATGGAGCGCTTAGCCTGACGGAGCTGCTTTTTGTTGCTCGTCTGCGCCTGGCTCACTGCCTGTTTCGCTGAGTTGATGGATTTGAGGTTTTGCTTGTTGGTCGAAGCGAGGTTTTCCTTCGCCTGCTTGAGGGCGGCCTTTGCCTCCGCTACGGTCATGTTATCGGTAATGGTCACCGAGGTGGTGCCGGCGTTTCCCGAGCCCGATGTGCCGGTACCTGATCCTGTTCCGATGTTTGGCACGCTACCGTCGCCGGTGCCTGTGGTGCTGGCGGTGGCGGTGCTGCCGGATGAACCCACGCTGGCGGATGCGCTTGCCTTTTTCTTGGTTGACGTGCTCTTGGCTCTTTTTTGAGCCTTTTTGAGTGCCGCCTTCGCCTCCTTGACCACCTGCTCCAGTTTCTTCTTATCGCTTGCATAGGTCGATCTCGCATCGGAGAGCTGCTGATACGCCTGCGACAGCTCCGTGGAGTTCTGCGAAACGGTGTCCGCGTAATCCTCCTGGGCCTCGGTCACAGCCTCCTGCAGATCGGATTTGTCAAAGGAAACGAGACTCTGTCCTTTTTTCACCGTGTCACCGACCTCGACGAGGACCTTTTTCACGGTCACGTTTTGGACGTCGGCCGATACCGTGGTCGTCTCGGCGCTCTCAATCGTGCCGGTCGCACTGACGGATTCGGTCAGGTCCATTTTGGACAGACTCACCGTGTTGGTTTGGAAACTCCTCCCGCTGCGTGCTTCGGATTTCGAGAAAAGCTTGGGTACGAAAAATGCCCCGCAGCCTCCCGCGATCACCAGCACGATCAGGGTGATGATCAATGCTTTCTTTTTCTTCTTCATAGTGAACCTCCCGCGCTAATTAAAAACAGCCTGTCGTTCGTTTCACTCGAACGATAGGCTAATCTTAATACGCGAAACTTAAACAAACCTAAAGTAGGGTTAAGTTCACAGTTATTTCACATTTTTCGACGAACAGCCGAACACAACACCTCGTCTGTTCTTTCAGGACTGCTGTGACATAACTTTCTCTAACATCGTTAAGGCTCTTTTGTTTTCCGCGACATCGTGAACTCTTACCATCTGGCAGCCTTTTAGCGCGGCGTAAACCGTAATGGTTAGCGTTCCTTCCTCTCGCTGATCCACTGGTAGGTCGAGAGCGATGCCGATGACGCTCTTTCTTGAAGCGGCCATCAGGACGGGGTAACCCATGGCAACGAGCTGATCGACGTGTCGGATCACTGCGAGGTTTTGTTCGTAGGTTTTGCCGAAGCCGACACCGGGGTCAAGCCATATTTTATCCTTGGGGATGCCGTATTTTTCAGCGATGGTGAGTGACCGGTCGAGTTCGTCGACAACCGCCTGCATGAAGGCGGTTTCTTCGTCCGAGTTCATCCCATCAGACGCACCGGTTTTCGAAACGTCAGCCGCGAAAGGCTCCTCGCGATTATGCATCAGCACGACGGAGACGCCGGTTTCGGCGACGAGCTCCGCGAGGCGCTCATCCTTAACAAAGCCCCAAATCGAGTTCAGTACATCGGCGCCGGCCTCGATCGCAGCCTTCGCCACGTCGTACTTATACGTATCGATCGAGATAGTCACATCGCTCTTCTCACGGATCGCCCGGATCACCGGCACCACCCGCGCGATCTCCTCCTCATCCGAGATCCGCTGATACCCCGGTCTGGTGGACTCCCCACCGACATCAATCACATCCGCGCCCTCCTCCACCATCTCAAGCGCGCACTTCACTGCCTGCTCAACCGACCCATATTTTCCCCCATCCGAGAACGAGTCAGGTGTCACATTTAGTATTCCCATTATTTGCATAATGAAATCCTCCATCTTTACCACTCCTAAACGCAGGATAAAAGCTGTGTATCACTGTATCCCCCACAGATACACTCTTTCATCCTGCCTATAGCAGTAGCTTTTTCATATCGTCATACGTACTGACATGATTCATTTGCCTCCGCAGCGCCGTCGACCCGGGATATCCCGCGGTGTACCACGCAAAATGCGTCCTCATCATCCGCATCGCGCGAACCTCACCGAGCCTCGCGATCTCATCTGACGCATGCCGCAGGAGCATCGCCACCATCTCCTCATACGTCGGCCGCGCAAACTCTGTCCTGCCACTCTCAAACGCCTCGCGCACCTCGCGAAAAATCCACGGATTCCCCTTCGCCGCGCGCCCAATCGCGACACCGTCGCACCCGGTCTCCTCGACCATCCGCAGCGCATCCGCCGCACTGAACACATCACCATTCCCGATCACCGGGATTGAAACTCTCTCCTTCACCCGCCGTATAAACTCCCAATCCGCCGCGCCACTATAATACTGATCCCGCGTCCGCGCATGCACGACGATCGCCGACACGCCGGCCTCCTCCGCCGCCTTCGCCATCGCGAGCCCCTGCTCCTCACCATCGTGGAAGCCCTTGCGGATCTTCACCGTCACCGGCTTCCCGATCGCCTTCACAGTCGCCGCGAGCACCTTTGCCGCGAGCGGGATGTCGTTCAACAGCGCCGACCCCTCGCCATTTTTCACGACCTTCGGCACCGGACACCCCATGTTAAAATCCAGGATATCAAAAGGCCTCTCCTCGATCCTTTTCGCCATTTCGGACACGATCTCCGGATCGGAACCAAAAAGCTGCAACGAAACCGGGCGCTCCGTGTCGCCGATCTCCAGCAGCTCGTCAGTGTTCTTATTATTGTAGTAAATCCCCTTGGCGCTGACCATCTCGGTGCAGACCATCGACGCGCCCATCTCCCGGCAGATCGTCCGGTAAGGCAGATCCGTCACGCCCGCCATCGGTGCCAGGATCGCGCCCGGTCTGAGCACGACATTGCCGATCGTCAGACCACCGGTCGTCAGGTCGCCGTTACTTTGATTTTTCATAGATTATCCTCAAGCCCTGCAACGTCAGGTTGCGATCATACACATCGATCTTATCGGTCGAATCCGCGATCACACGACCGAGTCCGCCGGTCGCTACGACCTTCGCATCCAGCCCGCTCTCCTCGCGGAAATGATCAATGATATACTCGGTCTGCCCGATGCAGCCGTACACCAAGCCGGCCTGCATACTCGGGATCGTCGACTTCGCCAGGATCGAATCCGGCTTCTCAATCTCGATCTCCGGCAGCTTTGCCGCCCCGCTCCACAGCGCAGACGCCGCGGTCCGGAGCCCCGGTGCCGTCACACCCGCGATAAAGGAGCCGTCCTCCGTCACGAGATCATAGGTCGTCGCCGTACCAAAATCGATCACGATCACCGGTCCGCCGTACAGGAAAAATGCCCCCGCCGCATCGACGACACGATCCGCTCCGACCTCGATCGGATTGGGCAGCGCGATACGGATGCCGGACTTGGTTCCGTTCCCAATAAAAATAGCGTCACAATTCAGGTATTTATATACCCCACTACTAAGGGAATAATTTACCTTCGGAACGACCGAAGAAACGATCACATCCTCGACATCATCCGCCGTTACATTTTGATGTGACAGCTGTTCCATGATCGACGCGCCAAACTCGTCCGAGGTACGCGGAAGGTCCGTCGTCAAGCGGAATTCGTGCTTGATCTCCTCCCCGTCGATCAGGCCGATCGTAATATTGGTATTTCCTACATCGATTGCTAAAAGCATGTTATTATTCCCCTTTTTGTCCGGTAAAAATACCGGAATACTAATCGTATTGTATCACAGGAAAAACGCCTTATAATACTCCTCCAGATCCTCTAACAAATCCTTATATTTTTCCTGGTATTGTTTGATCTTTAAAAAGGCCCCGATCTCATCGTAGTCAAGATCGTTCTCCGCCGCCGTCGTGGAGAAGTAGAGGCTCCCGTCCTCGTCGTAGGACAGCGTGAGGATCCCACCGACATCCTCCGTATAGAGGACCATCAGCGCCTGCAGTTCGTCCTTAATCTGACGCGGCAGGGTGTCCTTAAACCGGGGATTCAAAAAGTATTTTTGCTCGTATTGACTGCTCGCGCAGAGTACCTGTTCGTCCGTCATCGTCTCACATCCTCCCGATTGGTCCAGCCCTTATCCTCGATCCCGTCCGGAGATACCTTGTTCTCTCCGCGGTACTTCATCGGCACGTAATGCTTATGCTTCCCGACTGCCTTATACGCCGGACGGATGATGCGGCCGGCATTGACCAGCTCCTCGATCCGGTGAGCGCTCCAGCCCGCGATACGCGCGATGGCAAACAGCGGGGTATATAACTCATGCGGGATTCCCAGCATGCTGTAAACGAGTCCACTGTAAAAATCGACGTTTGCCGACACACCCTTGTAGATGTGGCGCTGCTCGCCGATGACCTTCGGCGCCAGCTTCTCGACATTTTTATAGAGGGTGAACTCTTTCATCATATCTTTTTCTTCGGCCAGCTTCTCGACAAACCGGCGGAATGTCTTGGCACGCGGATCCGAGAGCGAATACACGGCATGTCCCATCCCGTAGATCAGGCCGGTTTTATCAAACATCTGGTGGTTGACGATCGCGGTGAGGTACGCCTCGATCTCTTCTTCGTCCTCCCAGTCCTTAACCCAGTGCTTCATGTCGTCGAACATCAGGGATACCTTGACGTTCGCACCACCGTGACGCGGGCCCTTCAGACTGCCGAGCGCCGCCGAGATCGCCGAATAAGTATCGGTGCCCGACGAGGTCACGACGTGATCTGTAAAGGTAGAGTTGTTACCACCTCCGTGCTCTGCGTGCAGCACCAGCGCCAGGTCGAGGATCTTTGCCTCGAGCGGCGTAAACTTCGAGTCCGGACGCAGCATGTGCAGGATGTTTTCCGCGGTGGAGTAGTCTTCCCTGGGCGGGTGTAAAAAGAAGCTCGTGCCCTCGTGGAAGTATTTCGTCGTCTGATAGCCGTAGACCGAGAACATCGGGAAGAGCGCCACGAGCTCCAGGCACTGACGCAGGACGTTGCGGATCGACGTGTCGTCCGCGCGGTCGTCGTAGGAATACAGCGTGAGCACCGAGCGTGACAGCGTGTTCATGAGATCCGAGCTCGGCGCTTTCATGATGATGTCGCGCACGAAACTCATCGGCAGACTCTCACGATAGTATGCCAACATCTCGTCCAGGCCGTCGAGATCTTTTTCTGTCGGGAGTTCCCCAAAAAGGAGCAGATAGACGACTTCCTCGTAGCCGAAGCGTTTTTCGGAAAGGAATCCGTCTACGATCTCCTCGATGTTGATCCCCTGATAGTAAAGCTCGCCGTCACAGGGCACCGTCTCGCGGTCGACCACTGTGTAGGCGACGATCTCGGAGATCTCCGTCAGACCGGTGAGGACGCCTCGTCCGTCCAGGTCGCGGAGGCCTCGCTTGACCTCGTATTTGTCAAAAAGCGTGGAGTCGATCGTTGCCGTCGCCTCACTGACAGACGCCATCTTCCGGATCCAATCCTGCCGGAAGTCGTCGTCCAGGCGCTTCTCGATATCGATTTCTACGTTTTCCATGTTACTTATCTCCTAGATTACAGCGTGAGTGCTAAACGTCAGACTCACGTTTTATAACGTCAGGTCCATAATCGCTTTTATGGTATGCATGCGGTTCTCGGCCTCGCGAAAGACGGTCTCTGCGTGCGCCTCGAAGACTTCATCTGTGACCTCGAGCTCGGACAGGCCGAACTCCTCATATACCTTCTTACCGATGGTTGTCTTCAGATCATGGAAGGCCGGCAGGCAGTGCATAAAGATCGCGGTATCCTTGGCATTTTTCATTGCCGCCGCGTTCACCTGATACGGAGAAAGCGCGTCGATACGCTCCTTCCATACCTCCTCCGGCTCGCCCATCGAAACCCAGACATCCGTGTAGAGCACGTCGGCGTCCTTCGTTCCCTCTGCCACATCCTCGGTCAGTGTGATGCTGCCGCCGCTCTCCGCCGCGTAGCCCTCACATACCTTGACGAGCTCCGGATCCGGGAAATATTCCTTTGAGGTGCACGCCGTGAAATGCATTCCCATCTTGGAGCATGCGATCATCAGAGAATTCCCCATGTTGTAACGGGCATCGCCCATGTAAGTCAGTTTGAGTCCTTTGCTGTAGCCGAACTCCTCCTCGATCGTCAGCAGGTCGGCGAGCATCTGTGTCGGATGGTACTCGTTGGTGAGGCCGTTCCATACCGGGACGTCCGCGTACTTCGCGAGTTCCTCGACGATTTCCTGCTCGAAGCCGCGGTACTCGATACCGTCGAACATGCGACCGAGCACACGTGCGGTGTCCGCGATGCTTTCCTTTTTACCGATCTGTGATCCGGCCGGGTCGAGGTAGGTGACACCTACACCGAGGTCGTGGCCGGCTACCTCAAAGGAGCAGCGTGTCCGCGTGCTGGTTTTTTCAAAAATGAGAGCGATGTTTTTGCCCTCGTGGTGGCGGTGGACCAGGCCGCGCTTTTTCATGTCTTTGAGCATCTTCGCGTGGTCCAGCATATACCGGATCTCCTCCGGTGTGAAGTCGCGTAGTGTAAGAAAATCTCTGCCTTTCAGATCCATTTGTATTCCTCCTAGTCAGTGTCTGTTAACCTCATACATGAGCAGTGCCGCAGAAACAGCTGCATTAAGTGACTCGACATTTCCCTGCATCGGTATTTTTACACGGATATCGGCGAGGGATGTTGCCTCGTCAGAGAGTCCGTTTGCTTCGTTACCAATCATAACTCCGAGGCGACCGTCATAGGTCGGTTCTTTAAAGTCGACGGAGCGTTGTAAAAGTGTCGCGTATAAAGTAAATCCGTGTTGTTTGAGATCGGTCAGCTGGCCGATAAAATCGTTGTTATTACATGTGAGACACGGCATACGCAGGATCGCGCCGGCGGTCGATCGGACGACCTTCGGCTGGTATACATCGGCGCATCCCGGCGACAGCAATATCGCATCAAACCCGGCCGCCTCCGCCGTGCGGATCATCGTCCCGATATTCCCCGGATCCCTGACCTCCTCGAGGCACAACAGCTTACAGTCTTCTCTCTCAAAAAATGCCTCGTTCTCATACTCCGGCATCCCGACAACAGCTAAAATCCCCTGCTCGGTCACCACATCACTAATCGACTGAAAAAGAGAAGTAGTAACCACTTCAACACCCGGTGTTACACCATTATTATTCTCACTAATATAACCTGTTAAATCTCTGTATTTATTATAATAAAAATGTGTATCTTCACAAACGGATTCCGAGAAGTAAATTTCCTTTGCCAGCCCTAATCGGAGTGCCTCTTCAACCGGCTTAAACCCCTCTAAAACAAACGCCTTTTCTTCTCGTCGAAACTTCGATTTCTCAAGTAATTTTTTAATTCTTTTTATCTTATTATTATCTTTACTACTTATCATCGTATATGCCCCCTCAGGACAGTCGCTTACAATCTAACCCCAAGCTTCTTCAACTCCTGGTAAAGCAAATGCAACGGCAGCCCCACCACATTATAGTAGTCGCCTTCTATGCCGGTAATATACTTCGAGAAATCTCCCTGGATCCCGTACCCGCCGGCCTTATCATACGGCTCCTTCGACGTGATATACTCCTCCAGCTCGATCTCATCCAGCTTGCCGACATGCACGACCGTCCTCTCGTGGAAAGTCCGTCCGCGATCCTGTCGCCCATCCTGCAGAGTGAGGATCGCCACGCCGGTATACACCTCGTGCGACCGCCCCTCCAGCATGTGGATCATCTTCCTCGCCTCCACCACGGACTGCGGCTTCCCCAGGATCTTGCCATCCACGACAACGACGGTATCCGCCCCGATCACGATCGCCTTGTCCGCCGGCCCGACCCGCATGGTCTTGCCGTCGATCAGCGGCTCACGCATCCATAGACTCCCGTGCTGACAAACCAGTCCCTCCGCCACCGCCATCGCTTTGCGGTTGGCTAAAACACTGGTCACCATCGCCGGATCCGAGGAGCTGACCTCCTCATCCGTCTCCGCTATGATCACCTGAAAAGAGATTCCCAGTCTCTGCAAGAGTTCCTTGCGTCTGGGAGACTGGGAAGCCAGTACAAATTGTATCGTTTGACTCATTATTTGAAATACTCCACGCCACTCTCAAACAGCAGCTGATCCTGATTGCCAAAAAGATTGACTGCGACACCCTCACCGATACGCTCCGAGTGAACCATCTTTCCGAGCACACGACCGTCCGGACTGGTGATACCCTCGATACCGCCGTACGAACCATTGACGTTGAAATCCTCATCCATCGTCGGCTTGCCGTCTGCATCCACGTACTGAGTAGCCACCTGGCCATTGGCATAGAGCTTGTCGATCCACTCCTTGCTGGCTACGAAGCGGCCCTCACCGTGAGAAGCCGGCACCGTATACACACCGCCGAGCGAAGCCTTCTGCAACCACGGTGACTTGTTCGTAACCACCTTGGTATAGACAGCACGTGAAAAATGACGTCCGATGCTGTTTGTCGTCAGCGTCGGCGAATCGTCCTTCTGCGTCGTGATCCGTCCGTACGGAACCAGTCCCAGCTTGATCAGCGCCTGGAAACCGTTACAGATGCCGAGCACCAGACCGTCTCGCTCATCGAGCAGACGATGCACCGCCTCGGAGATCACCTCGTTGCGGAATACCGACGTGATAAACTTCGCCGAGCCATCCGGCTCATCACCGGCAGAGAAACCACCGGAGAACATCACGATCTGTGACTCGTCGATCGCTTTTTCAAACGCTGCCACCGACTCACGAATATCCGACTCGGACATATTTTTAAATACGATGGTCTGCGTATCCGCACCGGCGCGTCGGAAGGCGTCGTGCGTATCGTACTCGCAGTTTGTACCCGGAAATACCGGGATGAAAACCTTCGGTCTCGCTACCTTGTGCTTGCAGATATAGATACTCTCGCCCTTGGCGCCGGCATCGTACACCTCATCACGCAGCTCCGGTCCACCCTCCGGTGCACTGTGCGTCGGGAAAACACTCTCGAGTGTTCGCTGCCAAGCATCCAGCGCATCCGTCAGAGAGACAGACTCTTCTTTATAAACAAACTCCGGTGTATCGAGCACCTTGCCCAGGCGATCATATTTCACACCGGCAGCATCGAGCTTCGCCAGATCCTCTTCCTCGATCTCGGCGACGATCTCGCCGTAGTTCTTAGAAAAATAATACGAAAGCTCTTTATGCTGACAGAACTTCACGCCCAGATGGTTACCAAATGCCATCTTCGCGAGCCCTGCCGCGACGCCCTCACCGTTCAGGGCATATGCTGATTTTACGATACCCTCTCTAATAAGTGTTGTAATCTTCTTATATTGTGTCATAATCTTCTCAAAATCAGGAAGATCATACGAATCCTTCTCAATGCCGAACTTCACGAGACGGTGTCCCGGAGCCTTCAGCTCATCCGTCACCACATCAGACAACGAAGCCACATCGACAGCGAACGAGCAGAGCGTCGGCGGTACATCGATATCGTTGAAGGTACCGGACATGGAGTCCTTTCCTCCGATCGACGGAAGTCCCAGCTTCATCTGCGCATCGTAAGCACCGAGCAGTGCAGCCATCGGCTCGCCCCAGCGCTTCGGATCGTCGGTCATGCGCTTGAAATACTCCTGGAAGGTAAAACGGATCTTCTCCATATCACCGCCGGCAGCCACGATCTTTGCGACCGACTCGAGCACGGCATACTGGGCACCGTGATACGGGCTCCAACTCATCAGATACGGATCCATACCGTAACTCATCATCGTTACCACATCCGAGGAACCATCGGTCACCGGCAGTTTCGCGATCATCGTCTGGATCGGGGTCATCTGATACTTACCACCATAGGGCATCGTCACCGTCGAAGCACCGATCGAGCTGTCGAACATCTCGACCAAACCACGCTTCGAGCATGTATTCAAATCTGCCAACTTACCTAATAATGCATCTTTGAAGTTATTTACCGTCTCTGAAGATGTCAGATAACTCTCTGCCTTCTTCGGGCTCTCGACGGTTACATCCATAAACTGGTGCGCCCCGTTGGTATCGAGGAACGCACGGGAAATATTCACGATCTCGCGCCCACGCCAGTTCAGTACCAGTCGCGGACTCTCGGTCACGGTTGCCACGCAGACCGCCTCGAGGTTCTCCTCAGCGGCATAGGCAAGCATCTGATCCACATCCTTCGGATCGACAACGACAGCCATACGCTCCTGAGACTCTGAGATTGCCAGCTCGGTACCGTCCAGACCGGCATATTTTTTCGGCACCTTATCCAGGTCGACCACCAGGCCCGGCGCCAGCTCTCCGATTGCTACCGACACTCCGCCGGCCCCAAAATCGTTACATTTTTTGATAATATGTGATACTTCTCCGCGACGGAACAGACGCTGGATCTTACGCTCCGTCGGCGGGTTACCTTTCTGTACCTCGGCACCGCAGGTATCGATGGACGCTGTCGTATGCGCCTTTGACGAGCCTGTCGCACCACCACAGCCATCACGCCCGGTACGTCCGCCGAGCAGGATGATGATATCGCCCGGATCGGAGTTCTCGCGGATGACGTTTCGTCTGGGTGCTGCACCCATAACCGCGCCGATCTCCAGACGCTTTGCTACATAGTTCGGATGATAGATCTCATCCACCAGTCCCGTCGCCAGACCGATCTGGTTACCGTAGGAGCTGTAGCCCTCAGCGGCTCCGGTGACGATCTTACGCTGCGGGAGCTTGCCCTCCATCGTCTCGGACAGAGACTTCGTCGGGTCAGCCGCACCGGTCACGCGCATCGCCTGATACACGTAGCCACGTCCGGACAGCGGATCACGGATCGCACCGCCGAGACAGGTTGCCGCCCCACCAAAAGGCTCGATCTCCGTCGGATGGTTATGCGTTTCATTTTTAAAGAATACCAGCCACTCCTCCTCGGTCGGTCCCTGGCCATAGTCCACGGTCACCGGCACCACGATGGAGCAGGCGTTGATCTCATCGGAAACCTCCATATCATCGAGTTTTCCCTGAGCACGCAGCTCCTTCATCGCGAGCAGTGCGATATCCATCAGTGATACATACTTATCGTCGCGCCCCTGATACATCTTGTCATGGGCGTCTTTGTATTTTTTATAGGTCGCCTCGATCGGGGCACGATAATCCCCGTCCTCGAACTCGACATTCTGTAACTCGGTCAAAAACGTCGTATGGCGGCAGTGGTCCGACCAATAGGTATCCAGCACACGGATCTCGGTCACGGACGGATCCCTCTTTGTCTCGGACGCATCCCACTGACCGCTGAAATAGTTCTGAATATGCTTAAAATCAGCAAAGGTCATCGCCAGTCCCAGCGAATCATACAGAGACTTCAGCTCGGCATCGCCCATCTCGGTGAAGCCGTCAAAGGTCTTGACATCCTCCGGCTCCGGATAGACAGCCACGAGCGTCTCCGGCACGGTCTCATCGGTCTTGCGCGAGTCCACCGGGTTGATGCAGTAGCTGTGGATCCGCTCATAGTCGGCCTCGGAGAGATCCCCCGAGAGCACATAGGTCGTCGCCGAACGGATCACCGGCTCCTCGGTCTCATCGAGCAGGCGCACACACTGCTCTGCCGAGTCGGCACGCTGATCGAACTGGCCGGGCAGATACTCGACGGAAAAGACGTGATCGCCGGCCTCCTTCGGGAACTCATTTTCATAAAGAATATCCACCGGCGGCTCGGAAAACACCGTCACCAGTGCCTTTTTAAAAATGCTCTCACTGACGTTCTCCACATCATAGCGCACCAGCACGCGTACGGACTTCAGCCCGTCGAGGCTTAAGTACTCTCTGAGCTCCTTGAGAAGTTCCTTTGCGTGAACCGCATAGTCTGCTTTCTTCTCTACATAGATTCGCTTAACCGCCATCTCTGACCCTCCGTTATTCTACCGTGATTGCTCCGATCGTGACACGATTTTTCCAGTACTCCTGAACCTTGAACTCGTACTGCTTTTTCAGCGTTTCATCATAATACTTGGTAAACTGTGAGGTCTCCTCGCCGGAGATCTTATCCTGGACAGCCTTGTCATAAGCCTCCGGATCGTCGTTGTTGATCATCTTGACTACGAAAAATGCCTTGTCGGTCTCGATCACATCGGAGATCTGATCGTTGCTCATGGACTTGATCAGCTTTCTCGCTGCCTCATCGGCGAAGGACTTATCGGTCTCGAGCAGGTTCTCTGTTGCGTAGGTGATACCCGTCTGGTCGTCCTTCTGGTCTCCGTCCGCATCGACGAGGAGCTTGGTGAAGTCGTCGGCCTCCTTAGCCTTTCTCTGCAGAGACTCGATATCGGTCTTTGCCTTGGCCAGGGTTGCCTCATCCTTCAGTACGACAGCGCTGCCGCTGGCTGCGTCATCTGAGCTTGCCTGTGACTCATCTTCCTTAGAGATCTTGTAGTACTGCAATGTGTACTGACGGTAATCCGTCTTGCTGATCTCTGCGGTCAACTTCGCATCGTCGATATCGAAACCGTCGATGATCTTTTTCTTCTCTTTCTCTGCGAGCTTCTGCTTCTCGATGGAAGCACGGACATAGGACTCGCTCAGTCCCTTAACATCCTTTTTGATTTCCTTGATGCTGTTCATTGCTTCCTCGACGGACTTGTCAACCTCACCCTTTTCGGTGTCGTCCAGTGTCAGTCCGTCCTTCTGTGCCTGCATATACAGAACCTCACGCTGCTTCAGCGTATCCATGATCTGGTCTTTTGCGCTGTCGGACAGGGTTCCGCTTCCGGAAGTCTGATCCCAGTCCATGCCGTAAGCATTGTACATCGACTCGATCTGATAAATATCGTATACGGAATCGGTATAGTAAACCGTATTCGTGGTTGTCTCACCATTTGTGCCCGGTCCCTCGACGGTGAGGATCGGTCTCGGTCTCAGCTGTGTATAGCATACGACAAACACTCCTCCCAATACCGCCAGCACACCGATGATAATCAGGATCAGATTTTTTCTCGACTTGGCTTGTTTCTTCTCTGCCTTCTTATCCGGCTGCTGCAGGCCCTGTTCTTTGATGATTTTCTTTGCGTTGTTCATGACGTTCTCTTCCTCCGTTACTGTAAAAACATATTCGTGTGTGATTTCCTACCAACACACTTCAATATTCTATCACAAAAACTCTTTTCGTGCAACATTCAAAATTGAAAAAAAATGTTGACAAGTGGTGACAGAAATGTTAATATATCACTTGATGTGCAGGAGTGGCGGAATTGGCAGACGCGCAGGCTTCAGGTGCCTGTGGTGGCAACATCGTGTGGGTTCAAGTCCCATCTCCTGCATAA
>JAZASH010000011.1:0-40796 GCA_036343395.1 Eubacterium sp.
ACGCTTTACGCCGCTGGGTACCGACCTCTCGACGCAGTCGTTTCGTTGGCTGGATCTGGGACCGTATTATTTCCAGCCCTCTGAGGTTTGTAAGGTTGTCATCATACTGACGCTCGCGGCATTTTTTAACTATTTTGTCGAACATGAGGACAAGACGATCCGTAGCTGGAAGGTGTTTTTCCTCGCCTGCGGGATCACGATCATACCGACATTTTTTATCCTGATTCAGTCGGATTTGTCCTCCAGTATCGTTATCATTATGATCCTGGTGATGATGCTGATCAGTTCGGGCGTGGGAGCCCGTATTCTCGGGCCTGTAGCCGCCATCGTCATACCATCGATCGCCGGCTTTTTCTGGTATATTACGACGCCGGGAGAGAAGCTGTTTTTGAACCAATATCAGATCGAGCGTATCGTCGGATTCCTGCATCCGGAAGAGGAAGCGCTCGGCACGATGTTCCAGCAGAACAACTCAGTGATTTCCATCGCCTCCGGCAAGCTGTACGGAAAGATGTTGATTGATTCCGAGTCGACGATTCGCAATTATAACAACGTCAGTGTGCGTGATTCCGACTTTGTCTGGACGCCGATCAGCGAGGAGTTCGGCTTTATCGGATGTATGCTGATATTAGCGCTGCTTTCGATTATTATTATCAAGTGTTTTGTAGTGGCCAAAAAGGCCAGAGATTATATGGGGATGATGATCGCAATCGGAATCGGAACCATGTTTACGATCCAGGTTTTCTTTAACATCGGCGTAAACACCTCGATCCTACCGAATACCGGTTTGCCTCTGCCGTTTTTGAGTAGTGGTATTTCATCTCTTTTAAGTTCGATGATCGCTGTGGGGATATTGATCAATATAGGGATTCAACCGGCCAGACGTTAGCCGGTCTGACATCATAGATGTTACAAGGGAGGATACTAAAGGGATATGAACATTGGACTAATTGCGCACGATTCAAAAAAAATCCTGATGCAAAACTTTTGCATCGCCTACCACGGGATTCTCAGTAAGCATAAGATTTATGCTACGGGGACAACCGGCCGTCTGATCGAGGAGGTAACCAACCTCAGCGTTCACAAATACCTGGCCGGACATTTGGGAGGAGAGAAGCAGCTGGGCGCACAGATCGAGGGCAACGAGATCGATCTTGTCATTTTTCTGCGTGACGCTATCACGCCGAAGTCGCACGAGCCGGATGTCAACAACATTTTTCAGTTGTGTGATGTTCACAACATTCCGCTTGCGACCAACGTAGCTACTGCCGAGCTGCTGATTAAAGCATTGGAACGAGGTGACTTGGATTGGCGAGAGCTGGTAAGGATGTAGAAGAGCATAATGTCGTAAAAATGCGACGTCACGGCACGCCGGGCATCGCTTTTTTCCTGATGCTTTTGATTCTTCTTTATCTTGTTATTCTGGCATGGAATTACTTTTCCCGGAGTCATGTTTCCATCTATGAGGTGAACACGTCGGAGATCTCCGATGATTCTCCGCTGTTTGCATATGTACTGCGAGACGAAGAGGTCGTAACGACCGACGATGCCGGCTATATCAACTATTATATCGCCGAGGGGTCGCGTGTCGGCAAAGGGAATGTTGTTTACACGCTGGACGACGACGATTCACTGCGTTCGGTGCTGGCGGATCTGCGCAATGAAAATGTCGGCACGACTCAGATTTCTCCGATCCGCGAGCAGATCGATACGTTTAATAACACCTTTTCGCTTTCTAATTATTCCGAGAGCTCTGACTTTCATTTTTCCGTCAATAATATCATCCTGGAGCACAGTCGCGGAAATCTCTTTAAAGACCTGAAAAAGCAAATAAAAAGTGAGGGTACCGATACGTCCTATCGTCGCTATAAAGCTGCCAAATCCGGCGTTATTTCCTACTATACCGACGGTTATGAGGCACTCGGCCTCCACGACGTCACACCGGATACATTGGATAAATACAGCAGCGCTGAGCGTAAGCAGGTAGCCGCCTCCGGCAGAGTCGTTTCCGGAGATCCGGCGTATAAGCTGGTCACCTCCAACGACTGGTCACTGATTGTGGAGCTGGATGACAGCTATTACGAAGCACTCAAAAACGAGAGCACTGTACGTGTAACCGTGGTACGCGACGGTATCTCATTTAACGCTTCGCTGCAGCATTATATGTCCGGCGGCAAGCATCTGGCGCGCCTGTCGACGTCGCGCTATATGGAGCGGTATATCAACGATCGATTCCTTCGGATCGAGTTTGGTCTGAGACATGCGAAAGGCTTGAAGATCCCGAACAGTTCGATCCTGAAAAAGGAGTATTTTGAGGTGCCGGCGGAGTACATTTCTCTGATCAACGGCAAGCAGACTGTCGTTAAACAAGTAAAAAATGAGGATGGGTCCACCGGTGTTGAGAATGTAGATATCACGTCGAACTTTACCCAGGATGATACGACCTATGTCCGGGATGCGCGTTTATCCGCCGGAGATGCGTTGCTGTCGGGGAAGGGCGAGGTGTTTACGCTGAATAAGAATATGGAGCGTGAGGGTGTGTATAGCGTCAATGAGGGATTCTGTCGATTTGAGCCCGTCGATGTGTTGTATCAAAATAAAGAGTACAGCATCATATCGGATCAGACGCGCGACGGCTTGAGTGCTTTTGATCATATCGTCGTCGATCCGAGTGAGCTCACTGATGATGATTTCATTGATTAATAATAATTGCGCTCGTGCGGCGCTGGTTTAGGAGGTACGAATTATGTCAGTAACTGAGAATTTACTAGAGGTGGAAGAAAAAATCAAGGCCGCGTGCGCGCGCGCGGGGCGGGATCGGAGCGAGGTGACTCTGATCGCGGTTAGCAAAACGAAGCCGATCGAGATGATCGAGGAGGCTTATGACGCAGGAATACGCGTGTATGGCGAGAACAAGGTCCAGGAGCTCGTCGAGAAGCATGATAATATGGCTGAGGATATCGATTGGCACATGATCGGGCATCTGCAGAGAAATAAGGTAAAAATGCTGCCGGGACGGGCAAAGATGATCCACTCAGTTGACTCCCTGCGTCTGGCTGAGGAAATCGACCGTCAGTATGAAAAAGCCGGTGAGATTGCTCACATCCTGATCGAGGTGAACATGGCCGGAGAGGAGAGCAAGTTTGGTCTCGCTCCACAAGATGTGGAGTCATTTTTGGACGAAATCGCAAAATTTGCTAATATTTATGTCCATGGATTGATGACAATTGCTCCATTTGTGGAAGATCCGGAAGAAAATCGTAAGATTTTTACAGATTTAAGGAAATTACTTATTGACATGAGAGCCAAAAACAACGATAATATAGATATGAGCGAACTGTCTATGGGTATGACGGGAGACTACGAAGTGGCGATCGAAGAGGGAGCCACATTTGTGCGTGTCGGAACCGGTATCTTTGGCGCTCGAAATTACCAGAAAGGATGATTTTCTCATGGCGTTAAAATCAGTATTGGACTTCTTCAAAATCAATGATGACGAGGAGTATGATGAGGAGTATTATGAGGAAGAAGAGAAGGCTGCCCCTGTAGAGGAAAAGCCGAAGCGTAGATCTTTTTCAGCTCAGTCACGAAGTGAAGAAACTGATGACGAGGAGACGACTAAGCGTCCGTCATTCCTCAGTTCTAAATCAAAGGTGGTGTCTATGAAACCAGCAATGCAGGTAAATATCATCTCTCCGAGTTCTTTTGAGGATTCTCAGGAGATCTGTAACAAGCTTTTGTCCGGTCGTCCGGTCGTTGTCAACCTTGAAGGGTTCGATCCGGATGATGCGCAGCGTATCATGGATTTCATCTCCGGATGTATCTATGCGATAAACGGAAAGTACAACCAGATCGCTAAGTATATCTTTATCTTTTCACCGGAGAATGTGGATATCAACAGTGATTCGATCTCGATCAATGAGAATACGGTTTCCATGATGCCCACCATTGAAAAAGAATTCTAGGAGGAGTGAGCGATGCTTTCGCCATTGGAGTTAGAAAACAAGCGCATTCTTACAAGTAAGCGTAAGTACGACCGTCTCGAGATGGACGAGTATCTCGATATGGTGTTTGAGAATTATAAAGCGCTTTTCAATGAGTACGAAGAACAGAAAAAACAGATAAAGACTCTGACCGACGGAATCCAGTATTATCGTTCGATCGAGTCAACGATGCAAAAAGCACTCTTGCTGGCTGAAAAAACATCCAAGGAAACCAAGGATGCAGCCATCCTGAAGGCGGAAGCGATCGAGAAGGATGCCAACAACAAGGCTTCTCAGATCATCACCACTGCCGAGCAGGAGTATTCCCGTATTCGTGAAAAATGTCTGGCACTGGTTCAGCAGTTTAATCACTATAAAGCACAGTTACAGGTAGCTGCCAACGAGCAGCTCCGTTTGATCACCAGCGCTACATTTGAGGTGGAGACGCCGGAGATCGCTGATCAGGCACCCGTTGCACAGCCTGAAGCACCGTCTATGATGGCGGAGATGACTGCCGACAGTTTGGCTACTGCCGAGCCGGCAGCACCTGCTGTTAAGGAAAATACGGCACCTGAGATTCCTTCATCACCGGCGATGGATATCAGTTTCGAGGCACAGGCACCTCAGCAGGCCGCTCCGGAAGCCTTTGCTCCGGCAGAGGAACTGCAGGCAGAAGAGCAGCCGGTACAGCAGAAATCATCCGTATATACGTTTTCATCCAGTGGCACGACACAGCCGCTTCCGGATCTGTCCGCAGCAACTGCGACATTCGTGAATGAAGCACCGGCTCAGAAACCTGTTATCCCGACGCCGGCACCGGTCGCAGAACCGACTCCGGAACCGATGATCCCAACACCGGAGCCTGTGGCAACACCCGAGCCTGAAATCGATATTTCTGCACAGTTTGAAATGTACGCCGATGCTTCCGCGTCCGATTTGCAGCCAAAGGCAGACCCCGTACCGGATAAAACGATGGTCCTGCCGGATGTGAAGTCCGTAGATCGTGAGGCATTGCGTGGAAATAAAGCACCGATGACCGAGGCTGAGCAGCAGTCCCTGCTTTCCGCAGAGACGATCAATCTCGGAGATTCTATCCGTGCTGTACGTGACCAGGAACAGGAGGTTCTGACTGTCCCGCAAAAGCAGGAGCCTCAGGTCCTCGAGCTGGAGCCGGCTGAGCCGGAAGTACAGATGCAGCCGCAGGGATTGGACTCAATCCTTCAGAATATCACCATCGGCAAAAAGAAAAAAACAAACGGAGACAGCGCTGAGGATCCTTTTGAGTTTCTCGGCAGCGTAGATGATTTTTGATGAAAGAAAAACGATTTCCCTGGATGAAGACGCATATTGTTTTTTCTGCGATCTTCATCCTCTTGCTTATACTGGACAGGATCACAAAAATGTGGGCATCCTCGAACCTGATGTCCGGCGATATCAAGGTCTGGGACGGTGTGCTCACCTTCCATTACCTTGAGAACCGCGGAGCCGCCTGGGGGCTGTTTAAGGACGCCTTCTGGCTCTTTTACATTATCACGGCCGTAGCGGTTGTCGTGATGGCGATTCTGTATTCACGGATTCCTTTTGCCAAACGTTATTGGTTTTTGCGCTTCCTGATGGTGGCGTTATGTGCCGGTGCCGTCGGAAACTTTATCGACCGGGCCTGGTATCATTATGTGATCGATTTTATCTATGTTGAGTTGATCCATTTTCCTGTATTCAATGTGGCTGATATCTACGTGACGGGATCCGTTGTGCTATTGGTTATCAGTTTGTTCTTTATCTACAACAAGGACAATGATCTATGGAAAACAAAGAAGTAAGTGAGATTCGACAGTTTTTGATCAGTCGGGGCGATGACAATCTTCGTCTCGACATTTTTTTGACGGAACAAACCGAGTATTCCCGTTCGTACATCCAAAAACTGATCAAACAGGAGCGGATCTGCATCGATGATCAGGCAGTCAAAAAAAGCGGCGTGCCGGTCGAGGCCGGTCAAACGGTCACCGTAAGTCTGCCTCCGGTATCCGAGCCCGAAACCGTCGAGCCGGAAAAAATGGATCTAACCATCGTATACGAGGACGAGGATGTCATCCTTATCGACAAGCCCAAAGGTATGGTCGTCCACCCGGCCGCCGGTCATCCGTCACATACACTCGTAAACGGCCTGCTGTATCATTGTCAGGGACAGCTCTCAGGCATAAACGGCATCCTGCGTCCTGGGATCGTCCATCGGATCGACAGGGATACCACGGGGATTCTGATCGCCTGTAAAAATGATAAGGCTCATCATTGTCTGGCCGAACAGTTTGCCGAGCACAGTATCACAAGACGATATCAGGCTGTCGTATACAATAATTTTAAAGAGGATGACGGAACGGTCGATCAGGCGATCGCCAGAGATGCCCGTGATCGAAAGAAGATGAGTGTCGTACCGGCCGATAAGGGTCGACATGCCGTCACTCATTATCACGTACTTGATCATCTGAATCATCAGTTCAATCATATCGAATGTCGGTTAGAAACCGGTCGGACACATCAGATCCGTGTCCATATGTCCTATATCCATCATCCGTTATTGGGGGATACCGTATACGGCCCCAAACCCGATTCGGCCTTTGCAGGACTGGAGGGACAGGTTTTACACGCCGGAATCCTCGGTTTTGTGCATCCGAGCACACACCAATATATGGAGTTTACTTCGGAGCTTCCTCCATATTTTGTAGACGTCTTAAACCGCTTAAAAAAAACTTAAAAAACAGGAAAAAAACCTCTTGACAATCGTATGTATACAGATGTAGAATGTTAATGCACGGTCGATTTTTCGTGTGTATACAGATGTAGAATATTTTCCACTACGTTTGTAGAGATTATTGTTAAGGGGTATGTGTATGGCAAACAAAAAAGATGAAATCCGTTTACATGAGGGTGAGTTAAATGTCATGGAGCTTTTGTGGTCCAACAGTGTACTCGCCGCTAAGGATATTGCCAAAATCATCAAGGAGTATATCGGTTGGGAAAAAAATACGACCTACACCGTGATCAAACGATTGATCGATAAGGGTGCTGTGTCACGTGAGGATCCCGGGTTTAACTGCAGGGCTCAGATCACAAAGAAAGAGGTTCAGCGGATCGAGACGGAAGCTTTGTTCTCGAAGATGTTTAACGGATCGTTGAATGTGTTTATTCAGGATTACCTCGGACAGCGTAAGCTGACGACAGAGGAAATCATCGAGTTGCAGCGGATGATCAATCATAATCAAAAGATGTAATCGAAAGGCTCTCGTGTGGGAGCCTTTTTAATACACCTTTATCTTTTTGAAAAACTGGAGTTTGTCCAATAGAGTTGACAGGGTCTTCTTGATGTGGTATAATAGATATGTTCGGAATACCAGGTGTATGGTTGCGCTGTTTTTTACGTTAGGAGGTACTCTTCTATATGGCTGTGGATAAAAAGATCACGTATCATGAGCAAACGTCACGTGAAAATACAAGAAAGCTTCGTGAGGTCCTGGACACATTGCCGGGGTTTTGTCGGGATTATTTCCGGGCGATGGAGCCCAAAACATCGGCTAAGACAAGAATTTCGTATGTGTATGACATCCGATTGTTTTTTACCTTTTTATGTCAGGCGAATCCTTCGTTTAAAAACAAGGATGACATCCGTGCGATCTCGTTGACGGATCTGGAGCGACTGGACGCTCTCGATATCGAGGAATATATGGAGTATTTAAAGCTTTATGATGACGAGGCCGGCGTTACCCATACGAACGGCGAACGTGGCATAAAACGCAAATTAGCCTCGTTGCGAAGCTTTTTTAACTATTATTATAAACATGAGATGATCAATAAGAATCCCACGGTCATCGTAGATATGCCTAAGCTGCATAAACAAGAGATCACTCGACTGGATTATGACGAGGTGGCCAATCTTTTGGATTATGTCGAACACGGCGGAGCGTCGATGACAGGGATGAAGAAGACCTATTTTGAAAAGAATAAGGTCCGTAATCTCGCACTCTTCACTCTTCTGCTCGGTACAGGCATCCGTGTTTCCGAGTGTGTGGGTCTGGACATCGAGGATATTGATTTTAAGAATAACCGGATCAAGATCATCCGAAAAGGTGGCAAAGAGGACTTCGTATACTTCGGCGATGAGGTCAGCGAGGCGATGTACCGATACTATGAGGAGCGGCGTACCATCGAGACCAAAGCCGGCCACGAGCATGCCTTTTTCCTGTCAATCCAAAAACGCAGGATCACTGTGCAGGCGGTCGAGGATCTGGTCAAAGATGCCGCACAGCACGTGACGACGGTTAAGCATATCACGCCGCATAAGCTGCGATCTACCTACGGTACCAGTTTATACCGCGAGACAGGCGATATTTATCTGGTTGCCGAGGTGCTCGGCCATAACGACGTCAATACAACAAGGCGGCACTACGCTGCTCTCGATGAGGATCGCAAACGTCGTGCCGCCTCGGCGGTTACGCTTCGTAAGGATAATTAATCATGTCTCGTAATAAATAATTGATCAGGAAATGTGATCCATTTATCGTTTGGACGGATACTTGGTAAAAATCTTATTGATCACCGTTTGGATGGTATCGGCTGCTTTTTTCTGGAAAGAGGTTTTGGTCATACGCTTATGATCCTCATTTCCGCTGAGAAATGCCAGTTCGATCAGGATCGACGGTACGGAGTTACGCTTGATCACGTAAAAGCCTGCCGTCCGGACGCCTCTGTCATTAGTTTTTAACTTGGATACCAGCGCCTCGTCCATCATCTCCGCCATCCTGGAGCTGGATAATCCCGTTGATTTTACTTTATTATTATCGACCGAATAATACACCTCTGTGCCGTTTGCTTTTTTATTCGATGCCGAGTTCATATGCAGACTGATAAACGCATCGGCACAGACCTTGGATGCAAATTTTGAACGATCATCCAGGGTGACAAAATTATCTGTCGTTCTGGTCCAATAAATCTTAATTTCCGGATTGACCTTCTCAAAGTATTTGCTCAGAAGCTTATACCCGATCTTTAAGTTCAGATTCTTTTCATGGACACCGTTATGTGACGCCCCGTTGTCGTGATCTCCGTGTCCACAGTCAAACACCAGGATATTTTTATATATCTTTTTCGGTTTATCCAACGTTACGACATAATCATCTCCGACACGTTCCACCTTGAAGCCAAGCAGCTTAGTCGTGGTCACTTTGATCACGGTATTGCCGGCGTCGGACAGCGAAACCTTGACCTTCTTAACGTAGTTGTTATTGATCACCACCGGATTCGCTTTATAAAACTTCAGATGGTCTCCCTTTACGATCAGCTTAAAAGCCTTGGTATAGGATACGGAGTCATAACAATCCTTCTGCGTGATCTTGTCAATCAGATACGTAGAATCCGGACGCAAAAACGACAGAGAATAATTTGTCGTTTTACCGGTCTTGGTACTGTAATCCCACATCAGACGAAGATGCAGTTTTTTATCATTGGTCGTATAGGTAAACTCCGTCACGTCTTCACAGTAAAACGTAACGGTCACCTTTTTCTCCTCTTCGGTAACGACCATCCGCTCCGCGATGTCGCCGAAACGATCGTACATTTTTAACTCGGGTAAAAATGTCGAGTCCGGCAGGGTTACCGTGATCAGCTTATCTTCCCGATCAACGTAAACCGCATCAAAGGACTCCTGACGATCCCCGAACACATTCAGATCGATATACGCCATATTATCCACCATACTGTACGCTCCGGTGGCCTGACGAATGTGGTTCACAGAAGTATCGGTATCCTCGGTCTCCCCGGTCCAGTCAAACAGGTCAGATTTGATCACGGTGTAGGTAGCTTTTTTCTTACTCCAGGATGCGGTATACCCCAGAGACTTAAACAGCTTGGTAACCGGTATACACGGCGTACGCTCGGCCGTTCCGCACTGGATCATGAGGATCGGCTGTGAAAGCGAGTATGCGCTGGCCGCTCCGCCTCTCAGGATCGTGAACGACTCCTCTCCTTCTTTGATCTGCACCTTAAGATCCAGGTCGTCATCATAGGCGATGTAATCACCGGTCTCCGTATCATAACTCCAGCTATATCCCAGGACTGTCTGAAACAGTTCCTTTGCCGGCGCATATAACACATCGCTGAGTTTTACGATCGGCATCGTCTTAAACTCGTAATCTTTATTCTGGAAGTTCAGTTTTCCCTGAACGCCGGTATACTCATGTACGGCATCATTATACGTCAACGTCAACGTTTTCGTCTCCGAGGTGGCGGCGTATGCCGTACCGGCATCATAGGATATTCCAAAAGCCATCAGCATAAAAATGAACCCGAAGATCCATCGGTATAAGGAACGTCCGCATCCGAACGCTTTCATTTTACTAATCGAACACATAGCTACTCTCTCCCTCCAAAATCATATACCATAGTAATCATATCGATTCGCCTTGACAAAAACGTGGCATATGATTGAAAAACAACGATTTTATCGGATTTTGTTCGTTGCCATTTCAAAAATCGAAAATTTGTTCGATTTTTGTATTGACAAACGTTTGTTCGTGTGATATATTGTTATCAAACAGATGTTCTATTGTTGTTCGGAGGTGACAGAGAATGAAACACTATTTGATGACATTATCGGGAAAGCGTGCTGTCCTTATGGGCGTGACAGCCGTCGTGGTCCTTTTTATCCTGTTCTTTATCCTGTTTACAACCAAGGTATCCGCGGACAGCGGTTCTCTTTCCAGTATTCAGGGATATGAGCAGGTATTGATCCGTCCGGGTGATACCCTGGACACGTTGGCACACCGTTATTATAAGGACTACTCTCATATTTCTTTTTCTGAATATAAAAACCAGATCATTCAGCTGAATGATCTGGAAAGTGAGTATATCCGTGAGGGTATCTATTTAATGATGCCCATCTGCCGCGAAGATATCAATCATCCTCGCCGCGGATTTTGATCGCACCATGAGCTAATTCATCGATTGCGATGGACAGAGGCTTCGGACATGCGATATCCTCCTCCAGCGGCTTAGAGCCTCCGATGATCTGCTTTGCTCTCTTAGCGGTCGCCAAAACGATGGAGTAACGGCTGTTTACGACAGGCTGTTCTCCCTGCTCAACCTCACTGTTGGCGATATTCATAAGATCTGTGTAGGATGGGTGTAACATGATGTTTCTCCTTTCTGATTGTTTTCTTATTTATTCAACAAAACCGAATTTTCCAAGTGGCCATATCCGGAAGAAGGCTTTTCCTTCGATGTAACTCCGCTTCACCGGACCGGGTGCTGCGTCCTCCGACATCATTTCCAGTTCTTCCTCGGAATACATATCCTTATACTTATCGATGTCTTCTGTCGGAATCTTTCGACTGTCCAGACTCACCTCCCGATTATCCCCCAGGACGAAGAACTCATCTTCCTTCAGGGTGTACGGCTTGGCCGCCAGTCCAGGATCGTCGATCGCATTTTTCGCGTATTTATCTTCGATTTTTTGATTGTTGATATAGATATCATTGTGCTTGATCTGGATTGTCTCACCGGGCAGTCCGTAAACGCGCTTGATGTAGAACTCCGAATCATCAACCTCTTTACCCTTCGGATAAAAAACAATGATATCATAGCGCTCCGGATCATGGAAGTGATAAGAAAACTTGTTGATCAGCAGGCTCTCTTTATCATGAAGCGTATCCTCCATGGACTCACCGGAAACAGACGTCCTCTGCATCACATATTTGGGAACGATATAGACGCAGACAAAGATCAGCAGTGCATAAATCGCGATCTCAATGGCTATACTTACCTTGGAACGCTTTTTCTTCTCTTTCTTAGGGGTATCTTCCTCGTCGTCCTCAAAGGACTCCTCGATCTCATCGATCTCTCCAACCTCGGTGACATCCTCTTCTGTGTCAGAGATCATCTCTGAATCCTTTACCTCTTCACTCATGCTTTCGGTCTCTCCCAACTCATAGTGTATTCATCATATCGCATCGGAATCAATCAACTGTGAAATATCCTGACTCAGCGTCTGTAACAACTCTTCCTGATAAGCAGGCTTGGCACGTTGACTGTCGATGATCTCAGCAATCCGATCGATTGCCTTATCTACTTCATCATTTAGGATCACATAATCATAATCCTTGATATAGTCAATCTCTCGCTTGGTCTGCTCAAAACGAAGTCGGATCTGCTCATCGGTCTCTGTTCCTCGCGAACGAAGTCTGTGTAACAGCTCATCCGCCGACGGCGGGATCACAAACATCAACACGGCATCGGGAAACAACTTCTTTACCTGCATGCCTCCCTGAACCTCGATCTCGAGAAGAACATCCTTGCCCTCGGCAAGTCGGCTCTCAACAGCCTTCTTCGGGGTGCCGTAGTAGTTTCCTGCATATTCGGCATATTCGATCATCTCACCGTCACGGATCATGCGTTCAAACTCATCCCGTGACACAAAGAAATACTCGCGTCCATCCTGCTCTCCCTCTCGAGGAGCTCTCGTCGTACAGGAGATTGAAAGGAAAAACTCGTGATCCGCAAGTAAGCCTTTGACGATCGTACCCTTACCGGCGCCGGAAAATCCCGACATCACCGTCAATACTCCGGTTTTACTCATCCCTTCTCTCCTTTCCGGTCTTCCACCTTGCTACAGTTCCTGACAATCGTCTCGGGTAACTGAGCGGAAAGAACGATCGAATTGTTCTCCATAACGAGTACGGATTTGGTCTTATGTCCGCAGGTACCGTCGATCGCCAGGCCGTCGTCCTTTGCTGCCTGAACCATACGCTTAATTGGTGCCGCATCCGGACTGACAATACTGTAGATCTTGTCCGTATTGACCATATTTCCGTATCCGATATTGACAAATCCCATGCTCGACCTCTGTATTCTCGTATGAATTACTCGATATTCTGAACCTGCTCGCGCACCTTTTCAATCAAGGTCTTTAACTCGATCCCGTAGTTAGCGATCGTCACATCACTGGACTTGGAAAGGATCGTATTTGCCTCACGATTTAACTCCTGAGTCAAAAAGTCCAGCTTGCGACCGTTGCTCTCATCACCATCCAGACATTCCTTCATGTGCTGAATGTGCGTCTTGATCCGGATCATCTCCTCGTCAACACAGAGCTTATCCGCATAGATGACCATCTCGGATGCCAGTATCCGCTCATCGATCTGATGATCCGCCAAAAGCTCCTCAGCCTTTTTCCGGATGCGTGCGCTGTACTCCTCCAGGATCTGCGGATACCGTGTCTCAATCTTATCCACATAGTCTCGGATCAGGTTCAACTTATCTCGCATATCCTTCGACAGAATCTCACCCTCGGTGCAGCGGCTCTCACGGAACTGCTCTCCGGCTGCCTTGACTGCCTGATCGATCAAAGGTGTGATCACTTCCTCATCAACCACGGCATCCTTCATCGTAAATACCTCAGGAAGACTCGCGATCTGATAGGCATCTGTTTTAAACTTCATCGAATGATCCAGCGCCAACTGACGGACTCCCTCAAGGTAAGCGCCGGCCACCGAACGATTATACACGATGCTGATATCCGACTCGCCGAGCGACTCGATCATCACAAACATATCGATCTTGCCGCGAGTAGCAAACTGCTTTGCCTGCTGGCGAACCCGACTCTCATAGAATGCAAACTTATGCGGTATACGGATATTGAAGTCCAAATACCGATGGTTCACGGATTTCATCTCAACCGTAACCTTAAAATGCTCATCGGCTGCCTCTCCGCGACCAAAACCAGTCATGCTTTGAATCATAACCTACCTCCCCTCAAACTGCATTCTGTACTATTATAGAATAAAAGAGCGAATAAGTCAAGGAAACTCGTTGACGGAATTCAATTTTCTTGATAGAATAACCCTATATGTAAGAAATGAGGAAAAATCTATGGCTTTTGACGGAATTACGATAGCTGCGCTGACCGATGAACTGAACTCCCGGTTAGCCCAGGGACATATCAGAAAAATAGCCCAACCCGAGGCCGATGAACTGCTCTTAACGATTCAGTCACCGGCTAAGGAGAATGCTGACCCTGAGGGTCCGAAACGTGAAACCATGCGTCTCAAGCTGTCTGCCAATGCGTCCTTGCCACTCCTCTACCTGACGTCTGAAAACAAGCCGTCTCCGCTGACAGCGCCGAATTTCTGTATGCTGTTACGCAAGCATCTGTCCGGTGCCCGGATCACCGATGTCCGTCAGGAGGGCTTAGAACGTGTTGTTCGTATCAATCTGTCATCGAAAAATGAGCTCGGTGACGATGTTTCCTACTCGCTTGTCATCGAGATCATGGGCAAGCACAGCAATATCATTTTCTTGAATGAGTCCGACCGGATCATCGACAGCATCAAGCATGTCAACAGCCTGATGAGCTCGGTGCGTGAGGTCCTGCCCGGACGGGACTACTTTATCCCGAACACATTGGATAAGCTGTCCCCCTCGGATGTGACGATCGAAAACTGGAATCAGGGCATTTTTTCAAAGCCGACCTCCGTAGCTAAGGCTGTCGCCGGATCTATGTCCGGAATCTCCCAGCTGATGGCTCAGGAGCTCTGTTTGCGGGCCGGGATCGACGGTGATGCGCCAACCGCCTCGCTGAACGGTAACGACCGATCGGCGCTGATGGATGCGTTCCGGGATCTGATGAAGCAGGTTTCAGAAGGCACCTTTGTACCGACGATATACTACGACGAGGACATCCCTAAAGAGTTCTCCGTCGTTCCGATGACGATATTTGACGGACTGCGTTCGGAGCAGGATAACTCTCCCTCCGTGATCGTGGAGCGTTTTTATCGGGAAAAGGACTCCATGACGAGGATTCGTTCAAAGTCCGCCGAGTTAAAAAGCACCGTACAGACCTGTTTTGACCGTACGGCAAAAAAACTCGGTATCCTCCATAAACAGATCACCGACACGGAAAAGAAAGATAAATACAAGGTTTACGGCGAGTTGATCACAACCTATGGCTACAGTGAGCTTCCTGCTCTCCCGATCCCGGAGGGTGCGGAGGGCTTCGGGGAAAAGCTTGTGCTACACTGTGTGAATTATCACGACGATACTGAGGTCGACATCCCGATCGATCCGTCACTCAGTGTACCGGATAACGCCAATCGATATTTCGATCGATACGGCAAATTGAAACGCACCTTTGATGCCGTAACGATACAACTGGCTGAGGCACAGGCTGAATACGAACATCTGGAATCCGTCCTGACAGAGCTTGCGATCGCGCGTAAGGAGGAGGATCTGATCGCAATCCGCTCGGAGCTGACGGACCACGGATACCTCAAAAAGCAATCAGGAAATAAAGGCAAGCAAAAACAACTGCCGAAATGCGAACCACTGCATTATATCTCATCCGATGGATATGATATTTACGTCGGCAAGAACAATTATCAAAACGAAGAACTGACCTTTAAATTTGCCACCGGAAACGACTGGTGGTTTCACGCCAAGCAGATGCCCGGTTCTCATGTGATCGTCAAGAGTAAAGGCGAAGAACCACCGATACGAACCTTTGAGGAGGCTGCTGCTCTCGCTGCTCTGTTTTCTAAGGGCAAACAGGCCGATAAACTGGAGATCGATTATACGCAAAAGAAAAACGTTAAAAAGCCCGGAGGTGGGAAGCCCGGTTTTGTTGTTTATTATACCAATTATTCGATGGTGGCATCGGCTGCCGACCGCCAACGTGTAACACCGGCAGGACCCGAGGAGGAGGCATTTTTATGAAAATACAATACGACACTCATCTGCATAGTGAGTTTTCTATGGATAGTCAGACACCGATTTCGGAGCAGATCGATCAGGCGATCAAGCTCGGACTCTCCGGCCTGTGCTTTACCGATCATAACGACTTTGGTTTTCCTCTGGACCAGTGCCCCGGTCACGATACCAATCCGTTTATCCTCGATGTCGACAAGTATATCTCGACCATAAAAAAAGAACAAAGAAATAACAGAAATCTCGATATCGCGATCGGTGTGGAGTGCGGTCTCCAGACCGATGTTGACGTGATCGAAGCCAATAAAAAACTATGTGATAATCCCGCCTTTGATCAGGTGATCGGTTCCATCCATCTGATCGACAAAAAAGACCCTTATGAGAAGGATTGTTGGAAGAACGCAGATCCGCATACATTGATAAAAAGGTACTTTACTTCGACGTTACAAAACATCATGATCTTTTCGAATTTTAACATACTCGGACACCTGGATTATGCCGTCCGTTACAAGCCTGCCGACTTTCAATATGATCCTAAAAACTATATGGAAATCACTGATGAGATTATGAAAGTGATCATTAAAAAAGACATTGCATTAGAGGTCAATACAGCCGGCATTTATCGTGCAAAAAAAATGGGGGATCGTATTCCGAACCCCCATCCGAGTTTTATTCAAAGATATTTTGAGTTGGGCGGCAAGCTGATTTCGATCGGCTCCGATGCACACACCTCGGATGTTCTCGCCGCTGATTTTACCTATGTAGCGGATCTGTTGACCGATATCGGTTTTACGGAGTACGTGACGTACAAGCGCCGCCTTCCGATCCTGCATCCACTCACCTGATAACTCATGACGATACGGATCGCATCGTAACATCTCTTACCGATACGGATCGCACTTGAATGAAGTCTGTCACGCTAATCTATATGTTTATTTAAGAATAATCTTATGATAGCTACGCGATCCGTTACCGCTATGATTCACGACCTCTTCGGTATGAATCGGTCTGTCTTTGATCTTTTTCTCGTAATCATCCAACTCTGCCGCTAACGGCTTCCCACTCCGTGATACAGCAGCCGCATATCGATCAACATAGTGAGACATCGGCTCCTGTCCCGGCTTCGGGATACCGAGCTGACCCTCGTCCTCGCGAATATCAATGTTGACATCCTTGCTGGTAAAGGAGTAAACCGGACTCTGCTCGGTGTTGTTGATGACCGGCTCCGGTGCGGGCGCAGGTACAGGCTCAGGTGCAGGCTGGAACTCCGGTTCGGACTGGATCCGCATCTCCGGCTCAGGGCGAACCTCTGTCGACTGGAACTCCGGCTCAGGGCGAACCTCTGTCGGCTGGAACTCCGGCTCAGCAGTATACTTCGGCGCCTCGATGCGCTCCGGCTCAAACGGCGTGATCTTTACTTCCGGCTCAGCAGCCGGTGCGATCTCCTCCGGAGTCGTCCCGGATCCCTGTGTCGCCATATCTCTAAATGAAACAAACTCTGTCGACTCTGCCACAGGCTCTACAGGCGTAAATGCCTCTGCAGGCTCAGCCACTGACTCTACCGGTGTGAATGCCTCTGCAGGCTCTGCTGCCGGCTCTGTCGGCATGTCCATGAAGTCCATCTCGTCCTCCGGTGTATCCGGGCGGAACGACGATACCATATCATCTGCTGAATCCTCAGTCATATCCATGGAAATCATGTCATCGGCGTCTTCTTCACTTGTATCCATCATCAGCATGTTATCGGTAGGCTCCTCCGATAACTCCGCTGATATCATATCATCCATGCTATCCGGTACTGAAGAACCGATCTCATCCATCGGTCTCGTGTCAACCGGCATCTCAGCCAGCGGTGTCTCTGCCATCTCATCCAGCGGTGTCTCAGCCGCAGGCTCCGATGCTACATCAAAACCACCGGTAAAATCAAACCCGGAAGTGACGTCGTCTATCGGTGACGGTTCCGGTGTAGGCGGAACGACAGGCACGGGCTCAGCCGCCGGCACCTCCGTCATGGTATCCGCAAACGTAATCCCCTGCGCATCATCCGTTTCCTCAGCTGAAACGACATCCGGTACCTCTTCCTCCGGTACCTGTTGCATGGCCTGCTCGGCTCTCCAACGATCCTCCAGATCGCTGACCGTCGGCACCTCGCCATACTCTCCGTCCTCACTGCCGAAGTTATAATCCTCATTAACCAGGACCACCTCGTCCTCGGTCTGATCATCCGCCTGCTCGATCACATCTGCCATATCTTCACGTGCACTGGCGCTCATACGCTTGATGCTGTCTGACATATCCAGACGATCCAGCAGATTATCCAACTGCTCATCTTCACCCGGCTGAATTGTATTTGCCGACTCTTCCACGGTAAAGTTTGCTGCCACCTCAGCCAGCTTCATATCGGCGTCTGCCGCCTCATTGGCATCCGTACTGTCAAAGAAAGAAAGATCCGTTCCGTCCTCCGATGCCGGTACCGAAGCCGGCTCCGAAACGGTAGGGGTTACGCTGGGAACGTCGGGAATCTCGACTGTCGGAATCTGTGCCTCATTGATAGCGTTTAACAGATCAGCTGCCCCGTGCATTTTTTTTTCGTTCTGATAACCACTGAGAACGATTGTGTCCGTATCTGATTTATAGTTGCTGCGCAGTTCCTGCGCCTCTTCTTCATCACTTAAACTCTTTGTCGGAATCTGAGACATATCCGGACCGTAATCAATACCGGACTGAATCGAAGCCGGCGGTGTAGAAACCGGTGTCGAAGCAACGCCATCGGTATTCTCCTGAACTACATCCGAAAAGTCGAGAACCAGATCATCCTGACCGGCCGCTGCGGACTGCTGAACAGAATCCAGTACGGTATCATGGCTCGGACCTGACTCATCACCGGTAAACACCACACGTCCCGGCGCAGATGCCTTCACCTCGTCTTCAGCAGCGATCGCGATCGCCGCAATATCCTCCTCAGACTTGCCGGCCGCTTTGGCCTCCGCCTGCTCTTTTGCTACACGATAGCTGCGCTCTCTCTCCTCCTGACGCTCTTTTCTCAGCTCATCCTCACGGACATACTCCGCAGACACATGCCACTCCTGGAAATGAGCATCCTCCGAAGCAGTGGACGTAACCTGTCCGGGTGATCCGGCATTCCCTGCCTCACGAGAAGAGTTTACGGTCTGAGCCGCCTCCGAAACATCGGACGAATCCGACGAGGATGACTCTCTGTTCTCGTCTGCCACCTTTTCTTTTACCTCAGTGTGGTTCGCTGCCGGTATTGCCGACGATGGTGCTTCGTCAAAATCATAATTATCCTCATCCTTGTCAAAATAGAGGAACTCAGGTAAAAGCGCATTGTACATACCGTAAGCGGCAAAAATACCGATCATATAAGTCAGATAAAAGCCGTGCGAACCGGTACGTCCTACCATCACATAGCCGAACAGCGCCACGATCATCGTCAGGATCAGCGGTCCAATCTCGGAAAGCTTTCTGCGGATAGCGAAAAAGCCGGCCACAGCCGCAAACAACAGGATCACGGTCGAGAAAATACCGTAGTCAAACACATGATACAACACATCTCCGAGCAGATCGTGGAACTTATCCAGGGAATACTTGATCACACTCCCACCACTTGACGCCGCCTGGAAATCAGCGTCCAACTTGATCGAAAACAGTGAAAAGAAATCTTTATCCAAAAGAATCGATACACCGAAAGCACATCCGGCAGATAATACCAGAAGAATCACAGCCATCAGCGGACCTTTTGTCACCACGGTATCGACCGTACGAAGATTCGCAAACAACAATGCCAACACACAACCGAGACAAAGCACGGCAGCGAGCGGATTCAGCGCGATCGCCGCGCCGAAGATCGCGCTTTGCACGATCAAAGAGCACACCACAATAAAGGATTCCTTCCCAAACTGAGGAATCAAATATTTGAAAACGATCAAAAATGTGAAGAACGGAACCAGAATACAGAGGACATCGATCAACTCACTCTTCGCCAGAACCGCCCAGCCCGTATCAAAGGCAAAGCAGGTCAGAGCCAGCGAGATCCCAAGACCGATGACACCGCAGATCCGGCCACCGAGAATACGACAGATCCCATAGATAACAGCCAGATACACACCGATCCAGATACCGTTCTCGACATCTGCCTTCATGTTGTAATAGAAACCAAAGACCACGGCAGCGACAACGAGTAAGCCCTCGATGATGATAAGAGGAGCCTTCTCTGCCTGAATGCCCTTCAGCGCACGTTTTTCGTGCAGAAAATACGAAGCAATAAAGATCAGAACTACTCCGATGCCCATCAATACGGCGTAAATCACACCCAAACCACTGACATCAAACGAATCATACGACATCGATACGATATAGAACACACCGATCAACATTAGCAGTATAAATACGGCCGAATAGGCAATCGTTACAGGATTTCGTTTAAACCTCATGATTTCCTCCCCCACGGATTGATTCTGCATATGCAGTAGGTATCACTCCTCAATCCATTATATGATATCACAAAATATGCGATTTTTCAAGGGAAATTTGATAGATAATGCGATATATTCCTCCTATATCGGATGATTCTTTATTCCTCCATCCGTCTCCGTAATTCTTCCTCGGTAATGATCGGTACGCCCAGTGATTTGGCCTTTTTGTTCTTTGATGAGGTGGAATGGATGTCGTTATTGACGAGATAATCGGTGTTAGCGCTCACAGCGGAGGCTACCTTCCCACCCAGCTTCTCGATGCTTTCCTTGGCAGCACTGCGATTCTCAAAGGTCTCCAGACTCCCGGTAATCACGAAAGTCAGTCCTTCAAACTTAGCGTTTTCACTGGATACTACAGGCGTAGATATATCAAGGATCTCATCCAGTTTCATGACGAGGTCACGATTCTTCTCATCTGCATTGTACGCGATCACGCTGTCTGCCAGATTCTCTCCGATCCCGTTTACACCGAGCAACTCTTCCTTTGTGATCGACAAAAAGCCGGAAAGCGTGATGTCCGGGTATGATTTTACGATATCCTTAGCCGTTGCCAGGCCGATCCCTCGGATTCCCAATGCAAAAATCACATTCGGAAGAGATGCTTTCTTGGCGTCCTCGATCGCATTTTTAAGGTTTTCAAAGGCTTTTTCACGGATCTTCATCGAGTCATCCCGGATGATCTCCTCCCGATGCTGCTCCAATGTAAAAATATCCACACACGAGCGGATCAGGTGCTTTTCGATCAGTTTTTCCAGTGTTGCCTCCGAGAGACCATCGATGTTCATCGCATCACGGCTTACAAAATGCGTCAATGAACGGATCTGCTTTGCATAGCAGGCTTCATTCGGGCACATCAGCACCGTAGAGCCGTTTTCGTTCACCAGCTCTGTCTCGCAATCGCAGACCGGACAGTGGGCAGGCGGCTTGCAGCTGCCGGATTTCGTTAGATTGGACTCGATCTGAGGGATGATCATATTGGCCTTGTAGACGGTGATCCGATCACCGATTCCCAGCTGCAGTTCCTCGAGAATGCTTACATTATGCACGCTGGCACGCTGTACAGTCGTCCCCTCGAGCTCCACCGGCTCAAAGATCGCCACCGGATTGATCAGACCGGTCCGGGAGGCACTCCACTCGATCTCCGTCAATGTTGTCTCCGCCGTTTCGTCCTGCCACTTCAAGGCGATGGAATCACGCGGTGCCTTCGCCGTCCTGCCGAGGCTGAGGCTGTAGGCAATATCATCATAGGTCAGGACCAGTCCGTCACTCGGAAGGTCCGACTCGGCCACCTCCTTGGAGAAAGCCTCTACCGCATCGGCCAGATCGCCGGCTGTCACCGGTTTGTACGGGGCCAACTCGAAGCCCTGTGAACGGATAAAGTCCAGCTCATCCTCTTTGCTTCCGGATGTCAGAGACGGAAGTCCCTCTCCCTCTCCCGACAGCTCGATCAGGTTATAGGCATAGAAACGCACGCGCCTCTTTGCTGTTACCTCGTTGTTTAGCTGCCGGACTGACCCAGCGCAAAGGTTACGGGGATTCTTATACTGACTGATCGACTCCTCATCATCGCCGACAGTGTTTAACTCCTTAAAATCCGAGTACCGGATCAGCGCCTCCCCACGCAAAACCAGACGTCCGGTAAAAGGAATCTTACCCGGGATATTTTTAAATGTACGGGCGTTATTGGTGATCACCTCTCCGACCTCACCGTTCCCTCGGGTTAACGCCTTGGTCAAAACGCCGTCTTCATACGTAATAATAATGCTGAGGCCGTCCAGCTTCATGGAAAGCAGACCTTTTTGATCCGCCAACCAGTCTGTCAGCTCACCGATATCCTTGGTCTTAGACAGTGACAGCATCGGTGCAATATGCGCCTCCTTCGGCAGTTCGCTGAGCGTTTCGTAACCAACCTTGGTGGTCGGTGAACCGGCCAGGACGATACCGGTTTTTGCTTCCAGCGCGGTCAGCTCATCATACAGCTTATCGTATTCATAATTGGACATGATCTCGTCTTCACCGGAATAATACACCCTGGCAGCCCGATCGAGAATCTCCACCAGTTCTTCCATTCGCTTTTTCTCGTCCAACGCTTTGCCCCCTTTAGTTCTGTTTGAGTGCCTCATATAAGGCTTTGGTTTCCTCGGGATCCAGCTCTCGCCATGTGCCCTCCTCGAGTCCGTCGATCGTCACCGATACAAACCGGATTCTCCTCAGAGAAGTGACGCGATAGCCGAAATACTCACACATTTTTCGGATTTGACGATTGAGTCCCTGCGTCAGTATGATATGAAACTCATTTCCCTTTCGGTCGAAAATCCGACAGGGCTTCGTCATCGTATTCAGGATCGGTACGCCCTGCTCCATCGCCTGTACGACCGAATCGGTCATCGGCTTATCCGTGCGGACAACGTATTCCTTTTCATGATCGTTCCGTCCGCGCATCAGCTCATCCGCAAGCATCCCGTCATTGGTCAACAGGATCAGCCCGGAGGAGTCCTTATCCAGCCTCCCAACAGGGAAAACGCGTCCCGGATAATCGATCGCATCGATTAGGTTCGGACGCTCCTTTTCACTGGTTGTACAGACCACGCCCAAAGGCTTATGATAGGCGAGGATCACGCGCTCTGCCTTACGCTCCACGATCACACCGTCCACATATACGAGATCCTCCTCCTCGACAGTATCGCCGAGTACAGCGACACGGTCACCGATCCGGACACGACCGTCCGTCAGCAGTCGGTCTGCCTCCCGGCGGGAGCAAACCCCGTTATGACTTAAAAAACGATTGATCCGCACAGTATCCTCCTTATGAAAATCACCCGCAGTGTCCGTTGCGAAAGGAATGCGCACCGGCTACCACAGGTGATCCGAATGGTTATAGACTTAGACTTAGTTTGCGGCCGCCGCTCCGGACACACTTGCCGCTGAGCCGGATGCCGACTTAATCTCACGATCCATACGCTGATACAGCTGTTTGAAGGTCGGATCCTGCGCGATCGCATCATCCATCGCCTGCTGCACCTCAGCTGTCAGCTTCAGGATGGCTTCATTCTGGTCGGCAGACAGGATGAACTCCTCCTGCACCTCATCGAGCGCACTCAGATAAATAATATAGTTATTATCTGAGGTCGAGGTCACATAAAAGGCGCTCAGACACGGTGCCGGCGTCTCGATATTTTTCATCTTCATATCGTATCTGGCATAGACACGATAGCCGTTCCCCTCGGAATTCTCGATCACATAGCAATTGATGTTCTGATAGTCCTCAACATAAGCCGCCATTGCGGTAAACTTCGCCTTATCGATCTGACTGATATCGGAGACGATCGACTCGAAAGCATCCATATCCACTGTCTTCTTTGCCGTGAAATACTCGGCGATCAAAGCGTTGATCTCCGGGTTTTCGTTCATCTTCAGATCTGCCACAGAGGCGTCATTACCGCCCTTTCCGCTCGGAATCAGGGTAAGAATAAAAAATCCGAGTAGCAATGTTGCTACCGAAATGATAATAACCAGTTTTTTGTATTGCATCTTCATGAGAGTCACATTCCTTCATAAACAAAGTATAGGGAAACGCACGGGTACTTCTCCTCATCCGACGTTTCCCGACGTACCTGGGGGGACTTGAACCCCCGACCTTTGGCTCCGGAGGCCAACGCTCTATCCAACTGAGCCACAGGTACATTGCCTTGTCTATTATAATCAATCCGACGCCGTTTGTAAAGTCAAAAATAAAAACGTTTTTCTTTTCGATCGTAATAGTATGCGCAATCCGACAGGACATCCACTTTCCCCAAGTGTTCCTGATTGATTCGGTGGATCATCTCATTGAGAGGCTCCTTATCCGGGACCTCGCTCTCCGGCATAAGGAGAACTTCATGGATGCTGCTGGGGATCACAAAGAAGCTCTCTCCCAGCTGTTCCGCGATCTTCTCCGCCTCATCCCGATACAGAATCGTCGTTGCACCGTAGATGTTTTGTTTATTCGACAGCAGTAGCACAGGTGAATCGATATCCAAAAACGGCAATTCCTCCTCATCTATTTGCAAAAATCGTTTCACAACCTGCTTCATCGGCTCGAGTGTTGCCGGGAAGATCCGAGGCGTATTCACTCTGGCCAGTTTTAACAGCTGACCCGTACTGACATCCCAGTTTTCCATCAATTCTTTTGTAATCCGGATGGACTCCAGGCCCTCCTTGTCAATCCGGTATACGATCGTAAAAATGATCGCCATATCCAAAAACGGGATATACGGAACGGTTTCAAGATAGCGGGTATTATTGCGCGCCGAAATCAGACGATAGGTGATCCGATCGCGGTTTTCCTCAAAATCCAGTGTGATATCGGAATGCTCCTTGCAGGCATCGCTTAGGGCAAGAAACTGATCAACGATCGCACATACAGTCTCGTCCAGGGTAATCTTTTTGCGGATATACGAATCATAGAAGCGATCGATATAAATGACCGGTGAGACCTTCGCCTCATCTCGACAGATCGACACCCCATAACACTCGGTATCGTTGTTTCGAACATAGACATTTCCGTCAACAATCGTGCCGGACAACTCGTGACACTGACGCAGGCGCTCTTTCACCTGCATTAAGAAATCGTATTTTGACATAGAACTCCCTTCTCACTGTCAAAATACTCCATATCGCTCTCTTATCATAGCAAACTCATGGGTAAAAAGCAAGAATCTTTCGTACCAAAAAACCCGCCGTTCGTAGCGGGTTTTCGTTGGTTTCGTTAGTTAAGTTCCTCGCGGGCAATGTGCTTTCCGTCCCGCCAGATGCGCTCCAGATCGTAGAAAAGACGATCCTCTTTTGAAAAAATGTGCACGATTACATCCCCGTAATCCATCAGAATCCAGGTCGAGTTTTTATTGCCCTCGATACGCTTCGTCACATAGCCGGCTTCCGCCATCCGCTGCTCCACCTGTTCGAGCATCGCACGGATCTGGTTGGGATTGTCACCGTTCGCGATCACGAGATAATCCGCGATCACGGAAATCTCGTCGATTTTCAGGATCTCAATATCCTCTCCCAGCTTTTCGTCCAACGCGTCATAGGCGACACGTACCATATTTAACGATGTTTCACTCATGGTTTCCTCCCTTATAATACGAAAGCGTAGCCATTGACGCCTCGTCAATCGTTCTTCCTGTTTTTTTCAGATAATCAATCGTGTTTTCGATGACCAGGACCAGCGTGCCGTCCAGATCGTGCATGACACGCGTACGCAGATCATCCAGCGGATGCAGTGCCTCCGGGATCACACGTCCCGGCTCAATATAATCCGCGATATAAATAATCTTTTCCAGCGTCGTCATCTCAGGTCTTCCGACCGTGTGAAAACGGATCGCGTTTTGGATCTCTTCGTCGCTGACGCCATATCGTTGCTCTGCCAGATAGGCACCGAGTTTTCCGTGGATCAGGGATGGGTTCTCCCGCTCCGTCTGTGTCAGCGCGATCCCATAGGTATCACAGAGTGCGATCTGCTCTTCATTGGTATAGTACTTCGCACAATCATGCAGCAGCCCAGCCAGTCTCGCACGTTCTGCGAGCGTCGCATCCGCCCCGTTATACAGGTTGCCGAGGATCTCTGCGGTATCCGCCACGCCCATCGTGTGACGATAGCGCTTCGGTCGCAGGGTGGCACGCAGACATTTCAACAGATCCTTTTCCGTCGGCACCGTATCGTAGGTCAGCGGGCTCCGGCCGTAAAGTCCGTGCAGCTCGACATAGCGACGCACACGGCTCGTCAGCCAGTCGTCCTTTTTGCCTTTTCGGATCGCCGTCGAGGAGATCTTGGCATAGGTCGGCTTGATTGAGAGCGGTAAAAATGCGCCCTCGTACTGCTTGGAGCGCTCTTTGCAGAGCTTTTTCAGTTCTTTCTCTGTCATATCGGCCCGCGGTGCCGCGAGGATCGTGGCATGCTTTGATATGATCGCCGGCTCACGCCAGGTGTCGAAGGCCTCCAGCGAGTCCCCTCCGATGATGAAGTAGAGCTCGTCCTCCGGATGGTCTTTTTTCCACTGTGACAGGGTTTGCCAGGTGTAGCTGACCCCACCCTGCTTCAGCTCGAAGTCCGAAAACCGATACCTGCCGTCCTTCAGGCTTTCGATCATCAGCTTGGTCATGCGGACACGGTGCTCGTCGGCGACAAAGTCCGTGTAGGACTTGTGCGGCGGGCGAGAGTTTGGCAGCACGTATAGCGTTTGGATGCCGTATTGTTCGCAGGCCGCGCGCGCCATCGCGCGGTGACCCTTGTGCGGTGGGTTAAAGCTACCACCTAGAATACCGATTTTCGACATACTGATCTCCGTTTTGTTCCGGTCGCGTGACCGCGATCGTATCTTTGATTACTCATTAAGGGTAGTATTCGAACTGCCAGCCGTAAATTTTAACGGTATCACCCTCCTGGATACCGAGGTCAACGAGTTCATCAAGGATGCCGTTTTCCTGTAGGAACTTCTGGAAGAAAGCGAAGCCTTTTTCCGAGTCAAGGTTCGTATAGCCGAGCATACGCTCGATACGTGGGCCCTCGACCAGATAGGTGTCTTCTTCCTCTTCGCTCTTGGTCACGGTATAAGGCTCGTCGGAGAGATCCGGGAGCTTGACTTCGTATTCTTTTTCATAGACGACACGATCATCCGGAAGCTCATTCAGCATCTTTCGGATGTGATACAGGAGTTCCTTGACCCCCTCACCGGTTACAGCCGAAATCGGGAAAACCGGGACGCCCTGCGGCTCAAATTCCTCTTTTAAGAGCTCGAGCACCGTCTCCTTATCGTCACCGTAAAGGCAGTCCAACTTGTTAGCCGCGATCACCTGCGGACGCTCCGCGAGGATCTCGTCGTACTCCGCCAGCTCTTTATTGATCGCATGGATGTCCTCGATGGGATCGCGTCCCTCGGTCGAGGCAGCATCCACGACATGCAGGATTACACGCGTACGCTCGATATGGCGCAGGAAGTCATGTCCGAGACCGACACCCTCAGCCGCGCCCTCGATCAGACCCGGGATATCCGCCATAACAAAACCATTGGCGCCATCCAGATCCACCACACCAAGATTGGGATTCAGTGTCGTAAAGTGATAATTGGCGATCTTCGGCTTCGCCGCACTGACACGGGAAAGTAGGGTTGACTTTCCGACATTGGGGAAGCCCACCAGACCGACATCGGCGATCACCTTCAGCTCGAGGATCACCTCCAGCTCAATCCCCGGTTTACCGGGCTGCGCGTACTTCGGCGCCTGCATCGTAGGTGTGGCAAAGTTCATATTGCCCTTGCCGCCGCGTCCGCCCTTCAGGATCACCTCATGGGTGTTCTCATACGACATATCCGTGATGACCTGACCGGTCTTCGCTTCCCGTACAATCGTCCCCGCCGGGACCTTGACGATCAGATCCTCACCATCCGCCCCGTGGCAGCGTCTCTTGCCGCCTGGTTCACCGTTGCCGGCAAAATATTTTTGCTTATAACGGAAATCGTTAAGCGTATTGAGACCCGGATCTACCTCGAAAATCAGATCGCCGCCTCGTCCGCCGTCACCACCGTCCGGACCGCCGTTCGCTACATATTTTTCGCGACGGAAGCTCACATGACCGTCACCGCCGTTCCCGGAACGAATACGGATCGTCGCCTTATCCGAAAAACTCATAGTCCCTCCTGAATATCGCTAAAAAAAGGCTGACAACACAAGGGTTGTCAGCCCACTTGGTTCAACTTACTCCGATCAGTCTTCCTTCGGATATACGCTGGCCACTTTCTTATCGCGACCCTTGCGCTCGAAACGAAGGATTCCGTCAACCTTAGCATAGAGTGTATCATCGCCACCCTTACCAACGTTGGTTCCCGGATGAATCTTGGTTCCACGCTGACGATACAGGATATTTCCTGCCAATACGAACTGTCCGTCCGCACGCTTCGCGCCAAGTCTCTTGGACTCGGAATCACGACCGTTCTTGGTAGAACCCATTCCCTTTTTATGGGCAAATAACTGAAGATTATATCTCAACATTGTAACCCTCCTAACTATCATTCACATGTTTCATAAACCAGACTGACAAACTCACTGCCATACTGATCGATCACGCCCTGTACCCCGAGTTCAAAGGAACGGAGCAACAAATCTGCCTGATCGTTCGGCCGATGGTCAAACCGCACACTGAGGAAGCCTTCCTCCTCATCCTGCTCGGTCGTGAACCTCTCATCTGCCAGCAAACCTAACGAATTCGCCGTGTTAATGGCCAGCATAGACATCGCGGAACATATGATATCCTTGCCGTAATCGTCATATCCGGCATGACCGCTCAACTTAAAACCGTCGATATAGCCATCCCGTCTCTCAATCACCACTTTAATCATGCGATGATCTTGTCAATCTTGACCTGTGTAAACGGCTGTCTGTGACCGTTCTTCTTATGATAACCGGTCTTCGGCTTGTAGCGGTAAACGATAACCTTCTTCTCCTTGCCCTCTGCTACGACAGTTGCCTTCACAGATGCGCCGGAAACAGTCGGATCACCGATCTTCAACTCTTTGTCCCCGATCACGAGAACCTGGTCAAAGGTGATCTCCTCGCCTTCCTTAACGTCGAGCTTCTCAACGCGGATGACATCGCCTTCCTCTACCTTGTACTGCTTTCCGCCTGTTGCAATAATTGCGTACATAGATCTTACACCTCCTATTCTGATTTCCTTGTGACGACGGAACTATGAATCCCAGTTCCCAGACTCGCCGACTACGGTGTTCCGAAATGCCGGAAACTCGACCTCGTCGTGCGGTTCGGAGTAACTCATCTCGTCACATACTCGTGTAGTTTAGCATATTCCCTATACTTTGTCAAGGAAAAATTACGAGATTTCGCACTTTTTCCGTAATTCTTCACCCCAGGCATCGTACAAATCCATATAGCGTTTGGAGCGAGTGATCTCCACGATCCCGAGCTTGGTCATATCCACATACATCGCGCGCACCGGATCCGTCTTTAAGCACCATCGCAGCGTGTCGATCAGCGCATCCACATGACCCTTGTCCTTCATGTCGATAAAGTCCACCAGGATGATGCCGGAGAGGTTCCGCAGGCGGATCTGTCTCGCGATCTCCTCAGCCGCCTCGAGGTTGATTTTGAAAAATGTACTCTCGCTGGCGCGTTTCCCCTCGATCGCCTTGGCGGTATTAACATCGATCACCGTCATGGCTTCCGTGCGGTCAATATAGAGGTCTGCACCGCTCTTTAACCAGACATGGCGATCCAAAGCCTTATCCAGGGTTGTCCGGATCGCATAGCGTGCCTCGAGCGGATACGAGGTATCCTCATAGGCCTCCACCTCCGGCTCGAGAGGAAGCGACTTCAGCACGTCCAGCACATCCTCTTGATCTGTGATCACGCGATCAATCTCACCGTTTCGATAGCGGTTGATCATGCGGACATAGACCGGCAGCTCACGGTACAGTCGCGAAAAGCCCGTCCTCTGACTGCCGTGGCGATGGAGCTCGCACCATGTATCGTAAAGTGTGCGGATCTCTCCGCGGATCACATCGTCGTCCGCCTCCGCCGCGTTGGTGCGAATCGTTATCGTCGGTGCTGTGTGCTCACCCATGTCGACGTTTGTCGTCATCTCATCCGCCTCATCGATGATGCTCTCGCCCAACTGCGTCAGACGACGGATCGTCTCTTCGTCGCGGATCTTTTTCGAAACCAGGACACGATTCTCCTTTTGCTCCTGCAAAACCGCGTACCGGCCGAGCATCTCGATCTCGGTTGACAAAACCGCATTCTTGGAGCCCTTGGCATTTTTCCTGACCTGGACGATCTGCTCCTGTCCGGCCTTCACCGTCTTCATCTGCGAGCGCTCCAGCTTCAGGTATCCCATCACCCCGGGCCGCACCTCCACAAACGCCGCCCCGATATTCTCCACGACATTCTGCACCCGACCGACATAAACGTCGCCGATCTGCAGCTCATCTTCATTCACTCCACCAATAATAACGTCGTAAATCTTCTCTCCGATCATGTAAGCGGAAACTATTCGACCTTCTATTCTGGTGATTAACACTCTTTTTAAAGTTGTTTCCATCTGTATTTCCTTCTGTCGTTAATGTGGGAATCTGATGTGTGTTTTTTTAGGAAACGCATACCCCACACTGATACCTGGCTGAGCCACACCCCGAACACTTCTCCCGACAATTCGGCGTCGTCTCGGCCCTCTTCGACTTCTCATACTCCCGTTTCAAAAATGCCTTCGTCACACCGGCATCGATAAAATCCCACGGGAAGATCTCATCCTCACCGCGCTCACGGTAATTATAAAAATGACGATCCACTCCCATGTCATCGAGCACCTGGTTCCACACATCAGGCTGGAACCAATCCGTCCAGGCATCAAAAATACAGCCTCTCTTATACGCCTCCGCAATCACCGGTGCCAGCCGTCGATCCCCTCTCGCAAAGATCCCCTCCAGCTCAGACGTCACCGCATCATGACAGATATAACGCAGCGATTTCTGGTTCAACTGAGCACGGATCTCCTGTGTTAAAAATCGCCTCTTCTCATCGAAATACTCCGCCGTCCCCATCGGCGACCACTGAAACGGCGTAAACGGTTTGGGCACAAAAAACGACGTACTCGCCGTGATCTCCGGTCGTCCGTGTCGCTCCTCCTTCGGGATCTCCTCAAAGTACGTAGCCGCGATGGTATCCGCGAGCTTCGCGATCTCGGCGATATCCTCATCGGTCTCACCGGGCAGTCCCAGCATAAAATACAACTTAACCCGTTTCCATCCTCCGTGGAAAGCCTCCGTCGCACCGCGCAGGATATCTTCCACCGTCAGGTTTTTATTGATCACATTGCGCATACGCTGTGAACCCGCCTCCGGCGCGAAGGTCAATGACGACTTCTTGACGTCCTGCACCTTGCTCATTACATCCAGTGAGAACGCATCGATACGCAGGGACGGTAACGCGATATTGCAGTGATATTTCTCGCTCTGTTCCAGCAAAAATGTAACGAGCTCCTCGAGCTCCTCATAATCGCTGGAGCTCAGTGAAGACAGCGTCATCTCCTCATACCCGGTCGCATCCAGCATCGTGATCGCGAGTTGTTTCAGATACTCGAGATTGCGCGGTCGGATCGGACGATAGATCATCCCCGCCTGGCAAAACCGACATCCGCGGATGCAACCACGCTGGATCTCCAGCACAACACGATCCTGTGTCGCACGGATAAACGGTACCAGCGGCTTCTCCGGATAATATGTATGATCCAAATCCGCCTCGACCTGCTTGACCACTCTGGTCGGGATTCGAGCCAACGCCTGCTCTTTAGTCAGCGACGGATCACGTTTTTGTAACTCGCTCAGGAGCTCATCCGAAACCCGAGGCGTCATCGCCGCGATCGTCCCATCCTCATGATAGCTCACCTCATAGAGGATCGGCACATAGATCCCCGGCACCTGTGCCGCACGGTACAGAAACTCCTCTCTGGTCACGCCCTCCTCGCGGACATTTTTATAGACATCCAGGAGCTGTCGGAAGCTCACCTCTCCCTCACCGATATAGAAGATCTCAAAAAAATCCGCCACCGGCTCCGGGTTGTAGGTACATGGGCCGCCGGCCGACACGATCGGATACTCGTCGAGGCGCGCATGGAGTCGTTCCTCAGTGTAAAGCGGAATCCCGGAGAGATCCAGGACCTGCAGGATATTGGTATAACACATCTCATACTGCAGGGTAATCCCGAGGAAATCAAACTCCCCGATCGGTGTCTGCGTCTCCAACGAAAAAAGAGGAATCCCTCTCTCCCGCATGATCTTATCCAGGTCGGGCCACGGACAATACGTGCGTTCGCAATAGGTATCCTCAAAGCTGTTAAACATCGAATACAAAATCTGGATGCCCAGGTGAGACATACCGATCTCATAAACATCCGGAAAACACATACAAAAACGAACCGCCACTTCGGACGGCTCTTTTTTGACCATATTTAACTCACCACCGGTGTATCTGGCAGGCTTCTCCACCTGCATCAGAATATCATCCGGCAGGCGCAGAGTATTATTCATCTCGGTTTTCCTTCAACCACTCGGTCAGAGAATCAAACACGTCCGGTGCGAACTTGTTCAGTGCGATCACTGCTCCGATCATGGCAGCTGCCAAAAGTACGAGTTTAAAAACCAGTTTGAAAATGAATTTGAAAAATGCTCCCATAGTTCTTCCTTTCGTTGTCAAAATCAATCGTTATCAATTTCCTCGAACACATCATCCACCGGATCCTCGTCCGTCTCCAAAGCCTCCTCATCTACCTCGGGGATGTCCTCCGGATCCTCATATCCGGACCGCTCCAGATAAGAAGTATAACGCTCCTCAGCGAGCTCCTCAATGTACGACGGATGGATGTTCGGAAATGCCTCATGCATCATCCGGCAAAGATTGCCCTGGATCTCAAAGTAGTTTTCCTGCTCTTCTTTACTCTCATCGTACCACTCATCGATCACGTCGTCACCGAGATTCGTCTCGATCCACTCGTTTAACTCATTGGTAAAGGCATCCTCAACAGCGACGGAATCCTTTACCTGCGCCGCACGGTGCAAGGTGACAAAACCGATGATGAAGAATACCACGAAGACCAGACTCATCACGATCATCGAGTACAGGTTAAACAGGTTAATAATACCGAGCGCGTTCAGCACAACGATACCCACACCGATGAATCCGAATCCGATAAAGGAAAAGCCGGAAAAACGAAGGTCCGTGTACTTGTCACGCTTCTTTACATAAACGGTGCTGGCCTCACTACGGAGCTCGGAAAACTCCTTGCTTGCCTGCTCATTCTCAACCTCCTCGAACTGATCCTCGATATCCGGTACCAGCTCATACAGACGATCCTGATCGACTGCTTCTCCGACGATCAAGCCGTTAAACACGGCCTCCGACTGTTCCAGCTCCAGATCGGCAACGATCACGAGAATCCGCTGCTCATCATCCTCAGTCAGGACGGCAGACTGGATACCGTTTAATCGCAGGAAACGGACAATCTTTGTCCCGATCTCCTGATCCTGCGCCTCCATCAGCACAACCGGCTGCGGCTCCGCAAACGACTCCTCGGTCTCCTCCGGCAGCTCGTCGACCAACTCGACCTCACAGTCCGGACAAACCGTCACACCTTCTCTATACTCATTTTTACAATTTGGACACCAGCCCATGTTTTTTTCACTCCTTATTCTTTAGTTTGATCAACAATTATATTCTATCACGAATCCCCGTCACTTGCAAGGAATATTTCCTACCGGGATCACGCCATCAGGCGCAGCTTTTTCGCCAGCGCATACATACGATAGCCAAACGGAAAATCGACCAGCTCGTCCTTTGTTACCGTGTTTAGCTTCAATAGCGCCGCAAAGTAGACCGGCATGGCTACACACAGCGACAACAGGGTACGTATGATGTTGGAATGCGTAAAAAGGCCAGAAAACATATAAAAAGCCAGTGTGATCACACCCATCCACAGCGCAGCCGCCAACGGCGCGATAAAGGTTTTCAGGATCTCCTGCGTATAGCCGCCGGGGATGTATCGCTTCAGGGACCACAGGTTCAGCAGCCATACCACCATTGGGAAGGTGATATTTCCCACCAACAGCGAATAGATACCGATATCCGTCCACTTGACACAGACGATCACGATAACGATATGGAGCGCCAATGAGATGGCAGAATGCACCACGGGCAGACTCATTTTGTTGATACTCTGCAGCGCGCCTCCCGTTACGTTAGACAACGCGTAAAATACGATAGCCAGCGAGCCGACGACAAGCAGCTTTCCACCGAGAATAAAGTTCGAGGAAAACAGAAGCTTAACGATCGGCATACCCAATACGGTAAACCCGATGAAACAAGGAAAAGCGATGATCATGTTGAACTTGACAACCGAAGCGATGTTATACCGCAACTGTTTGTAATCGCCCTCTGTAAATGCCGATACAGCGCTCGGGATCATAGAGGAAGCCAGTGCGGTCGACAGAGCGATCGGTACGGAACACATCACGCGATACTTCGAGCTGTATACGCCGACGAGACTCTTGATATCGATCGTATGCATCCCGCTTTGCGCAGAAAAATAACCAAAAATCTTAAAATCAATCAGACCGCTGATGTTGTATACCGTTTGCGAAAGAATAACCGGCAGGATCGTCAGCAATAACACGCGAAACAGATACGCAGACGAGTCCACATGCCCTGTACGATCTCTTCTCTCCTGTTTTCTCAGGTTCGGCCGATAGATCGAGATCAGGAATACCAATAACAACAGCCCCGATGCTGCTCCCAAACAGGTACCCAGGGTACCGCCCGCTGCTCCCCAGGCAGCATTAAAGGGATCCCCGATCGTCCACTTCATAAAGAAATAGCTGGCAAGCACGCTGACGATCGCGTTGATCACCTGCTCGATCACCTGTGAGATCGCTGTCGGCATCATCGTCTTTTTCCCCTGGAAAAAACCACGGAACACACCTAAGAACGCAACGATCAGGATCGTCGGTGCCAGGACCCGTAAGGGGATATGCACACCGGCATACTCCGGATAAATGTATTTTTCGATCGCGTCGGCCCCGAAAAGCAATACACCACCAAACACACCACCGGAGATCAGCGCAAAGATCATGCCGACCTGGAGTGTTTTTGATGTGTTGCGGAACTGCTTTTTTGCCGTCTGCGCGGAGATGATCTTGGACATCGCCAGAGGCAGACTGTAGGACGAAATGATCAGGATCAGATCGTAGATCTCGAAAGCGACCGCGTAGATACCGTTACCCTCCTCGCCGAGGATATTGGACATCGGGATGCGGTAGATCAGGCCGATAAAGCGCACAAAAAGCGAGGCGATCGCGAGGATACCGCCCTGCTTCAGGAAGTCTGCGCTTTTTTTCTCAGCCGCCATAAGAACCTCTTTCTATCTATGTACGCCGGCTATGACGTATAGCCACCTGCTTGTTATCGATTTATATTCAATTCATCAAGAATCTCCGATTGCTTTGCTTCCATACGCTGCCTGTCAGCGTCGTCGATATGGTCGTAGCCACATAGATGAAGCAGACTGTGGACGACCAGAAATGCAAACTCGCGCTCTTCGCTGTGGCCGTATTCGTCGGCCTGTGATTTGACCTTTTGTGCACAGAGAATCACATCCCCGAGAAGGAGCTCCTCCGTCTCCGGATCGACCTCCATCGACGCCTCGAACGCCTCACCTTCAAAGCAGCCCTCGGCATCAAACTCATTCATCGGAAAGCTCAGCACATCCGTCACGCGATCCATCTCACGGAACTCACGATTTAACCGCTGAATCTCATCTTCATCCACTACCGTTACATCCACACTGACTTCATACGGGCATTTTAAGTCACTCATCGTATGCGTAAGCAGCTTATGAATCAGTGTCTCCTCATCAAAAACAAACGAAACCTCGGTAGTATTCTCATAAAATAACGACATAGAAAATCCTCATTTATGCTTTTTGCGTGACTCACGATATGCCTGCTTCGCCTCGTACTTCTCATACGCATGCACGATCTTCTGCACCAACGGATGTCTCACCACATCCTTATTCGTCAGATACGAAAACCCGATATCCTCGAGCCCGTCAAGCACCTTGACCGCGACCTCCAGTCCCGACTCCGTCTTAAACGGCAGGTCCTTTTGCGACAGATCGCCGGTGATCACCACCTTTGACCCAAAGCCGATACGCGTCAAAAACATCTTCATCTGCGCCGGAGTCGTATTCTGCGCCTCATCCAGAATAATAAAGGCATTATCGAGCGTACGTCCGCGCATATAGGCCAAAGGAGCAACCTCGATCAGCCCCTTCTCCGTATTTTTCAAAAACGAATCCGCGCCCATGATCTGATAGAGAGCATCGTACAGCGGCCGTAAGTACGGATCGATCTTCTGCTGCAGGTCACCCGGCAAAAAACCGAGATTCTCTCCTGCTTCGATCGCCGGTCTCGTCAGGATGATCTTCCCGACCTGATCGCTCTTAAATGCCGCGATCGCCATCGCCATCGCCAGATAGGTCTTTCCGGTACCGGCCGGTCCCAGACCGAAAACCATCATCTTATCCCGAATCTGACCAACGTATTTCTGCTGTCCCAGCGTCTTGGGACGGATCGGCTTCCCGGAGATCGTGTAGCCCAGCAGTTCCTTATCGATCTCAGCCAGCGACACGGAGGACTCCTCCTGCGTCATAGCCAACAGATAATCGACGTTCTGCTCGGTAATCTGATTTCCCCGCTGCGACAGGGTCATCAGCTCAGAAAACACATACTCGGCATGCTTCAGCGCGTGCGCCTCTCCCTTGACGAGGACGGTCCCGTCCCTGAGGATCACGTTTACCGCGAGTGTCTTTTCGATCTTGCGGACATACTTATCCAGTTGCCCAAAAATATTCTGCTCATGCTCAACCGGAATATCTAACTCAATTTGGCTTTCCAATTCGTTCTCCTATACTCAGCAGATCCGCACTCCAAGGACTCAGCGGATCCACGCTCATCGCTATAAAAACCTATACAAGTAAGAGAGCCTGTTCTAAAACAGGCTCTCCATGTTACGCATTACTTGTACTTTCTTTTGCGAGCAGCCTCAGACTTTTTCTTACGTCTGACGCTAGGCTTTTCATAGTGCTCTCTTTTACGAATCTCCTGCTGAATACCGGCTTTCGCGCAGTTTCTCTTGAAACGGCGAAGCGCGCTATCCAGTGACTCGTTTTCCTTTACAATAACACTAGACATAGTCTCACACCTTACCTCCCTTCAGTTGTAGATTGCGCAAAGTACAACTGTTCGGGTTAATTTTTGCACTGAAAAGATTATACCATATTTTCGCTGTTAGTCAAGTAAAAGTTCTGATTTTTGGCACTTTTTTTGAAAAATACGCGCACAAACACCCTGAATATCAGCGAAAAACCATCTCAAGAGTGAAGGAACGCCCTTTGCAGGCGGCTTTGCCGTAGGCGCCGGAAACGATCGGCATCATCGGCGGCAAATGCCCGATATCCAGATCCATAATAATCGGCACGCCCAGATCTCCCAGGGCACCGATCACGGCCTTGTGCCTGTCGATGCCGAACATCGGCTCATCAAAATGCATCGGACGACCGATCAGAAAACCGGATGCTTTACGGAACCAGCCGGCTTCCTTCAGATGCCAGAGTGCCCTGCGCATATCCATCACATTGAGATCACAGGACTCCAAAAACCACAGGATTCCCTCGTCCCCGTATTTATCATTGAAATGATCCACCCGATCAAACCGAGTCCCGCAGATACTGTTCAGGCAGTCCAGACAACCGCCGATCAATCGACCGTTCGCCTCTTTCTCGCCGTGAACCACAGGCATAAAGAGCTCTGAGATCTGATACGGCTCGAGCGGATGCTCCTCGTCCTTGGCGGACTCCTTTTCCCAGCCGTCGTAATTATGCACCGTTACGACAGTATGACCGTCCTCATCCGTCGATACGATACGCGGATCCCCACATAAGAGGTCAAACGCGTCGTGGATCGCAGGATGCCAGGGATCCATACCAAAGGCAGACACACAAGGCCCATAAATACTGGCGATATCGAGCGCCGTTGTCAGGATAAAGGTCAGATTGGTATTGTCCGAGTACCCCATAAACCATTTGGGCTTTGCCTTATAGAGAACTTCAAAATCGATATGCGGGAGTATCTCGCACATCAGCTCGCCGCCCCCACAGGAGATCAACGCCTGATTGGTTTCATCCGCATACATATCCATCAGCTCACGGGCGCAGTTTTCCGGCGTGGAACTGATGCCGATCCCATCGTCCGCATAGCAGTTTTCACCAAGCTGCTCACCCTGTCTTTTCTTTTTAAAAACACGTCTTGCATGCGCAAAGGCTGTGCGATACGGTTCGATCGCACAGCCAAAAGATGGTGCTATATAGCCTATTGTTTCATGTTTCTGTAAAAAATCCGGATATCTCATAACCGTCCTTACTTATGCATCAAGCCTGTTCCGCATCGTCAGTCTCTGAAGCAGCATTTCTGTCAAAACTGAAGTAGTGTACCTCATCGTCAAGCTCCTCAGAAAGACGTCTCAAGTCAGCTGCATGCTCGTTCAACTGAAGCATATAATCGGAAAGCTCTTTCATGGAGGCCATCGTTTCCTTGGTCTCGGTTGCGTTCTCAGAAGATACCGCAGACAGATTCTGGATCAGATCCGTCACATGACGTCTCGCCTCATCACACTCACGTGTATCACGACCGATCTCCTCGATCTCAAGCAGGGAATCGCGGATACCGTTTCCGACACCGTCGAACTTCTCACGGGTCTCTGACAGCTTCTCCTGCTGTACCTCGATGATTTCCTGTACTCTATTCATGGCTTCGACGGTATTCTTTGACTCCTTGGACAGGTTATCGATAATGCGTGAGATCGTCTCTGCCGACTTACCACTCTCCTCAGCCAGCTTCTGAATCTCAGAAGCTACGACAGCGAAGCCCTTGCCGGCCTCTCCGGCTCTCGCTGCCTCGATGGAAGCATTCAGTGAAAGCAGGTTGGTCTCCTCTGCGATATTGGTAATCATGACGATCGCGTCTGAGATTCTCGATACGGACTCATCGGTCAGCTTAACCTGCTTTCCGATCACGCCCACCGCCTCAATCGTACGATCACTCGACTCACTGAGCTCGCGGATGATCGACTCGGCCTCATCTCTGGCACGATCAATCTCATTGGATGTCACGGTCAGCTTATCGACCTTCTCGACAATCTCAGAGATCGCATTGCCCATGTCGTTGACGTTCTGAGTTGCCTTCTCGGCATCCTGTGCCTGTGATACGGCACCGTCAGCGATGTTATTCACAGCACTGGTAACCTCGTTGGAGTTGCTGGTCGTATTCTGGATCATATCCGTCATCTCTTCGGCATCGGTCTCAACCTCATCCGCCGAACGGACAATATCAGAGATAACACGACGCAGCGCATCCAGCAGCCGCTGGAGAGATCTGGTCATAACGCCCAGCTCGTCCCTACGCTTCTGGAACTTATCCGGAATGTGTACATCCAGATTACCGAGAGCAACCTCTCCAACCAGAATCTGAACATTGGAAATCACCTTGGAAATTACGCTTGCCGCGATAAAGGAAACAATCGCAGCGAGCAGGACCATGACGCCGGCGATGATAATGATCAGGATCATTTTTTTGTTGATCGTTTCATTCACTCCGGCTGAAGGCTTACCGGCAAAGTACATACCGACGATCGACCCGTCACTGTTTTTGATCGGGATATAATATGCATAGAAGTCTTCCCCGTTGATCTCCAGGCTGTACGTCTCATAATCCTTACCCTCGGTCACGACCGCCTGTACAACCTCCGGTGCCGCTGTGGTACCGATAATACGCTCTCCGGTCTGATCCCTGAGTGAAGTTGCGTAACGGGTGTCACCGTAGAATACCGTAACCTGCAGGTCCGTGTTTCCGGTAAAGCTGTCGATGAACTTTTCGTTCTGGGTTACGTTAAAGCCACCCTTGTAAAGCGTACCGACGCCACCCTTCTCCTGGAGCATATAGTCCTTGTTACTGATCGCTTCGTAGGCAGCCGCCATAGCGTGGACCGAATACTCCAGTCCCTCCATCGCCTCCTCCTGCATACCGGATCGAATACTCGATACGGAATAAAAGGCAAGAATAAGCGACATTGCGATCATCGGGATGATCGACACGATCAAAATACGAATCCGTATCGACATACCGGTCACCTTTAACGGCTTTTCAGCCACCTTAACCTCATCTACCTGAAATTCTTCTTCCATGATCAGAATCTCCTTGTCATTTTGATTGATGTGTGCTTATGCGCCCTGTCCCTTTGTTGCGAAAAATCGCGTTTTTATGCATTCCCTTCCGGCACACACTCACTATGAGATAGTATATCACAACTTTTGAGAAAAATCTACTCATTTTTTATTAAAAATCAATATTTTTCCACACAAAACGAAAAGGCTCCTTTCGGAGCCTCTCCGTTGATACCCAAAGGTATCAAAGCGTATAATAGGGTGGGAGTAGAAAGTTTATACTTTCCGAGTATTAAAATACGACTAATCTGTGTCAAAAAAATGTCACTTTAATCGTTCTTTAACAGTTTTAATATGCTCTCGGTTCACCGATAAAACGACGCGGTACACGGTGTCCAACACCGCAGATAAACTCATAGTTAAAGCTCCCGGCGAGGTCGGCTACCTCCTCGACCGGCAGGAACTTTTCACCGGAGCGTCCGAAGATCACCACCGGATCTCTCTCCTTCACACCCGGAATGTCCGTCACATCGATCATAAACTGATCCATGCAGATCCGTCCTACGATCGGCGCATATTCACCGTTGATCAGAACACGCCCCTTATTCGAAAGGGACCGCTTCATCCCGTCCGCATATCCGACCGGCACTGTCGCGATCACGGATTCCCGCTCTGTCACAAACGTGCCCCCGTAGCTGATCGGTGTCCCTGCGGGGACGGTTTTCAGAAATGAAACCCGCGAGATCCACTCCATCGCCGGCTTCA